>NZ_JAMYPC010000019.1:0-149816 GCF_040320155.1 Mesorhizobium sp. M0771
ATTCCATCCCCCCCCCCCTTCAATTTTTTGGGGCCGCCCCCAAAACACCCCGCCCCCCCCCCCCAAAATCACCCACTCCTTTCTGGCCCCCCCACTTAGGCCCCCCCCCAACATCACTGCGCTGGAGCGCTCACTTGCTCCGCAACATCATCGGCCGAGGGACCGCCGACGAACTCGACGGTGACGCCCGGCGACACCAGCTTGGCCAGTTCACGCGCATCCCAGTTGGTCAGGCGCACGCAGCCATGGCTTTCGGTCTTGCCGATCTTGGAGGGATCGGGCGTGCCGTGAATGCCATAGGTCGGCTTGTCCAGCGCAATCCACACCGAGCCGACCGGGCCGTTCGGACCCGGCGGGATGGTCAGGATCTTATCGTTCTGGCCCTGCTTGAAATTGATGCTGGGGTTGTAGGTGTAGTTCGGATCGAGCGCGACGCGCGACACCGTATGGGTGCCGGTCGGCGAGGGCGTGTCGGCTGAACCGATGGTGGCCGGATAGGCCGCGACCAGCTTGCCACCGGCGTCATAGGCGAACACCTGCTTCTTGTCCTTGTCGGCGACGATGCGGGCAACCGGCGTCGCCACCAGCCTGCCGAAATTGGCGACCTTGATGATGGTGCCGGGACGGCTGAAGTCGGCCTCGGGATTGAGCCCCTTCAGGTAGTTCTCGTCCATGTGGAACCGTTCGGCCAAGGCTTCGGTGACGGAGGTGTAAGCCATGCGGTCGAGCTGCGCCTTCTGGCTGTAATCCTCCGGTATCGAGGCGCCATAAGGCCCGGCCGCGTCTTCGGGCGTGATCGTATAATTGGCGAAAGCATCGCCACCGGTTTGCGCCAGCGCAGCCTGGATGCCGACCGCGTCGGTCGAGCGCAGATTGCTGCCGGTGATCTGGTTATAGGCGGCAAGCGCCTTGTCGACATTGGAGCCGAAGCGCCCGTCGACGACGCCGGGTGAAGCGCCGGCGCGGTCGAGCAGCACCTGCAAGGCGGCTACATCCTGGCGTGCGCCGAGTGAAAGCGAGGGATCGACCACGGTCTTGCCACCGGCTTTCGGCGGCAGCGCGGCCTGGTCGGCGGGCGCCGCCGGTTCGGCGGGATCGATAGAGGCTTCGTTCAGCGGCTGGCGCTTGAGGGGCCGCGGTTCAGCGGATTTCGGCGCTTCCGGATAGGTGTCGCTGTCATTGGCATCATCCTGCGGAGCGGCCCCCAGGAATCTGTCGCTTTCAGGATCGTATTCATCAACCGGCGGGCCGGGGATTCGTCCCTGATCGTCCAGTTGCCTGCGGCGGAAACGCGCCATGTCTTCGGGATCGTCGAGATAGTAGCGGTCGTCGTCTTCGACCGGTGCGCGTCCAAGCTCACGTGCCCGCATTTCCCGGCGCAGCGCGCGGCGGTCGAGCCTGGTCTGCGGCGGCTGGATGGCAATGACCTTGCCGGTCTCGGCATCGACGATGACGCGGTTGCCCCTGGCGTCGTAATAGATGTCGAGATTGCCGTCCTGGGCAAGCACAATGCCGCCGCTATCGGCGGCGCGGACGGCCGGCAGTGCGTTGTCCACAGTCGGCGATGCCATGGCGCTGGACGTGAGCAGCCCGGCGGCGAGCACCGAAAAGGCAAGGATCGTGCGGAACATGGTGGTCAAACTCTCCGGTACTTACAGCGCCGCGCGTCCGTTTGGACGCGCAAAGGACGTTGTAACACTTCATGTCTGCGCATGATCCTTTCCGAAAATCGAATTTCGATTTTCGGGGTCATGCGTAATTGCCGCCGCCCGGCAGTGTTCCCACCAGAACGTTCTCGCCACCGTTTGGATGCGCAAGGAACGCCCTGATCGTCAAAAGCCTGCAGGCAAACCCCTTCGCCAGCAAACCACAACATAAGCTTTCCAACATGAACCGGGCATGAAGATGGCGGATTACTGGTTGCTACAGGCCCAATTCCTTGCGCGTCTGCTTCGTCAGCTTGAGGACGACGAGGCGGTGGCTTTCGCCGAGATAGTCCTTCAGCGCATCATCATCCATGCTCTGGCTTGTCTGACGCTGGATCCATTTCATGCCGCGCGAGGCGAGATAGGGCGCCGGCCGGCAGCCGGGCTGATCCTTCAGCACGTCATATGCCATCTCAGAGCATTTGAAGGTGACGAAGACGCCACCCTCCCGGTCATGGCCGGCGATGGTGAAGACCTTGCCACCGACTTTCCAGACATCGGCCCCGCCCCACTGCACGACGTGCGTCGTCTGCGGCAGCGAGGCGCAGAAGCTGTTGTAGTCGTCCAGCGTCATCTGCACCCCCGTCAAAGGATTGTTGTTTCATAAGAAAATGCCGCGCGTCCGGTCGGACGCGCGGCGTTGGATCAGGCTGCCGCGTCGGTCGGCACCACAGTGGGCCTGGACCGGAAATTCAACCGGTCGGAGCCGGCGGTGACCTTGACGGTCGAGCCGTCGAGTATCTCGCCAAGCAGGATTTTTTCCGCCAGCGGATCTTGCAGGTCCTTCTGCATCACCCGCTTCAGCGGCCGCGCGCCATAGGCCGGGTCGTAGCCCTTCGCCGCCAGCCAGTCGATCGATTCCTGGTCGAGCGACAGTGTGATCTTGCGGTCGACGAGCAGGCTTTCCAGCCGCTTGAGCTGGATCTCGACGATGCGGCCCATATCCTGCCGGCGCAGCCGGTGGAACAGGATCACCTCGTCGACGCGGTTGAGGAACTCCGGCCTGAACGAGGCTCTCACCACGCTCATAACCTCGTCGCGCACGGCATCGACATCCTGCTCTTCGCCGAGATTGACCAGATATTCGGCGCCGAGGTTCGACGTCATGACGATCAGCGTGTTGCGAAAGTCGACCGTGCGGCCCTGCCCGTCGGTCAGCCGCCCGTCGTCGAGCACCTGCAACAGGACGTTGAAGACATCCGGATGCGCCTTCTCGATCTCGTCGAACAGCACGACCTGATAGGGCCGGCGCCGCACCGCTTCGGTCAGCGCACCGCCTTCCTCATAGCCGACATAACCGGGAGGCGCTCCGATCAGCCGGGCGACCGAGTGCTTCTCCATGTATTCCGACATGTCGATGCGCACCATAGCGCTCTCGTCGTCGAACAGGAAATTGGCCAGCGCCTTGGTCAGTTCGGTCTTGCCGACGCCGGTCGGTCCGAGGAACATGAACGAGCCGATCGGCCGGTTCGGATCCTGCAGCCCGGCCCGGGCACGACGCACGGCCTTGGACACCGCCTGTACCGCTTCGCCCTGGCCGACGACTCGCTTGCCGATCTCGTCTTCCATGCGCAGCAGCTTGTCGCGCTCGCCCTGCAGCATCTTGTCGACCGGAATGCCGGTCCAGCGCGACACGATATGGGCGACGTGGTCGGGCGTGACCACCTCTTCGACCATGCCGGCCTTGCCGTCCTGGGCTTCGGCTTCCTTCAGCTTCTTTTCCAGTTCCGGGATCTTGCCATAGGCAAGCTCGCCGGCGCGCTGGAATTCACCCTTGCGCTGGGCAATGGCGAGGTCGTTGCGGGCCGCGTCGAGCTGCTTCTTGAGGTCAGCGGCGAGGCCAAGCTTCTGCTTCTCCGACTGCCATTTGGCGGTGATCTCGGTCGATTCCTCCTCGAGGCCGACGAGTTCCTTTTCGAGACGCGCGAGCCGGTCCTTTGACGCCTCGTCCTTCTCGACCTTCAGTGCCTCGCGCTCGATCTTGAGCTGCATGATGCGGCGATCGATTTCGTCCAGCGCCTCGGGCTTGGAATCGACCTGCATCCTCAGCCGCGACGCGGCTTCGTCGACAAGGTCGATCGCCTTGTCCGGCAGGAAACGGTCGGCGATGTAGCGGTTGGACAAGGTCGCCGCCGCGACCAGCGCCGAATCCGAGATGCGCACCTTGTGGTGCTGCTCGTACTTCTCCTTCAGGCCACGCAGGATCGACACGGTATCTTCCACCGACGGCTCGTTGACGAAGACCGGCTGGAACCGGCGGGCAAGGGCCGCGTCCTTCTCGACATGCTTCCTGTATTCATCGAGCGTGGTCGCGCCGACGCAGTGCAGTTCGCCGCGCGCCAGCGCCGGCTTCAACAGGTTCGAAGCGTCCATGGCGCCATCGGCCTTGCCGGCGCCGACCAGCGTGTGCATCTCGTCGATGAACAGGATGATGCCGCCGGCCGCCGAGGTGACTTCGTTGAGCACGGCCTTCAGCCGCTCCTCGAACTCGCCGCGATATTTGGCGCCGGCAATCAGCGCGCCCATGTCGAGCGCCATCAACTGCTTGTCCTTCAGCGATTCGGGCACGTCGCCATTGACGATGCGCAGCGCCAGACCTTCGGCGATCGCCGTTTTGCCGACGCCCGGCTCGCCGATCAGCACCGGGTTGTTCTTGGTACGCCGCGACAGCACCTGGATGGTGCGGCGGATCTCGTCGTCACGGCCAATCACAGGGTCGAGCTTGCCGGCGCGGGCATCGGCGGTGAGGTCGCGCGCGTATTTCTTCAGCGCGTCATAGCCCTGCTCGGCGCTCGCCGAATCGGCGGTACGGCCCTTGCGGACGTCGTTGATCACCTGGTTCAGCGCCTGCGCTGTGACGCCGGCCTTGGACAGGATATCGGCCGTCTTGGCCGACTTCTCCATCGCCAGCGCCTGCAGCAGCCGCTCGACCGTGACAAAACTGTCGCCGGCTTTCTTGGCCAATTCCTCGGCGGTCGAAAACACCTTGGCCAGCGGCTGCGCCAGATAAAGCTGGCCGTTGCCGCCTTCCACCTTGGGCATGGCCTCAAGGGCGGTCTCGACGCCAAGCTTGACGTCGCGCACGTTGCCGCCGGCGCGCTCGATCAGCGAGGCGGCCAGCCCCTCGTCGTCATCGACGAGGACCTTCAGCATATGTTCGGGAGTGAATTGCTGGTGATTGCGCGAGAGCGCCATGGTCTGGGCGGACTGAATGAATCCGCGGACGCGCTCGGAGTATTTTTCGAGGTTCATATCTGTCTCCTTCCATCACCGGCCCGCTTTGCGGCACCGGATCAGATTGCGGTGACGGACCCGCTCATCCGAGCCGGGTCCAGTTCACGCCAGATATGGGGCGCAAGCCATTGCCGCTCAAGACGTCCGGCTGATGATATTGCATGGCCGAGCAAACGAAAACGGCGGAGATCTCTCTCCGCCGTTTCATCGACTTATGTCTTGTGGGTCAGTTGTTGGCGTCGACGGCGAACGGGTCGCCGGCAGGGCTTTCGGCCGGCGCCGCATCAACCACGTCAACAGCGGCAGCGGTCTCGCCGGCGCCATCCACCACCTGGCCACCACCAGACTGTTCGTCACCGACCTGATCGGCATTGTTGCGCGGGCGGCGCGGACGCCGCGGGCGACGGGCAGCGCCGCTCTCGGCGGCTGCCTCATTGAGTTCGGCCCGGGCGGCAAGAGCCGCCGGCGACAGGTTTTCGTACAGCGGCGCCGACTCGGACAAACCGCTCTCGGCTTCGGGCTCAACCGCGGAAACGGTTTCCGCCTGTGCCGGGGTTTCGGTGAAGCGCTGCTGGTCGCCGCGCTGGCCGTTCTGCTCGCCACGCTGGGCAAAGTCGCCACGCTGGTCGTTCTGGCCATAGCCGCCATTGGGGCGGCGGTCACGGTTGCGGCCATTGTTGTCGCGGCCGTTGTTGTTGCGGCCATTATTGTCACGGCCATTATTGTCACGGCCACTGTTGTTCTCGCGGCCGTTTTCCTGGCCGTATGCGAGTTCGGCCGGCGTGCCCTCAATCGTCGGCTGCGGACCGTTGCCGTGGTTCGCCATCGGCGCTTGCGTCTCGCCGCCATTGCCGCTGCCGGCATTGTCAAAATCGTCGCGATCTTCATCGTCGTCGAATTCGTCGCGGTTCTGCGGGGCATTCTGGATCGGCATCTGCGCCTGTGCGGCGGCAATGATGCGGTTGTAGTGCTCGGCGTGCTGGAGGTAATTTTCCGCCATAACCCGGTCGCCGGAGCTTTGCGCATCACGGGCCAGAGTGGCGTATTTTTCGGCGATCTGCTGAGCCGATCCACGGATTTTCACGTCCGGGCCGTTGCTCTCGTAGTTGCGCGTCAGGGGATTTGGGCCCTTGCGGTTGTTGTTGTTGTTATTGTTGTTGCCACCGCCGCCGCCATTGTTGTTGCGACCGCGCATGCGCCTGTTCTGCTGTTGTGGCCTCATAAGACTCTCTTCATTTTGAAATTTTCGAAAAACGTTTCACGAACGGAGGCGCTCATGCAGCCAGCCGTTTCGTTTCTTCACCGGCGTTCGCCCGCATCAATTGCGTTGGCGCCACGTGTCATCCCGTTCCGGTTACATCACTTGCCGGACGATTCCCGCACGAAGCTTGGGCGTCGTTTGCGCAAGAAGGCAGCTATTTCCAAGGAAAACCGAATCGCTAAGAGCACTGCCTGCTTCGTCTCATCCGGTTAGGGCGGACCCTAGCCGCATTCCCCGGCATTGCCAAGCGCTTTTTTGCACTGCATCAAGGCTTTCCCTGTTCAAACATAAGAACCCTGTCGTTTCCGCCAAGATCGACGAATGCCCCGGCCAGCCTGTAGCCGGCTGCCGCGAATATGTCTCTGACCTCATTGCGCTGCGAGTGGCCGATCTCGACCGCTATCTTGCCTTCTGCTTCCAGAGACTTTGCCGCCTCGGCGGCGATGATCCTGTAGGGGCCAAGACCGTCCACACCGCCATCAAGGGCTCTGTGCGGATCGAAATCGCGGACTTCGTCCTGCAGATTTCCAATGTCTCCAGACGATATATAGGGAGGGTTTGCGGCAATTACATGGTATCGGCCCGAAACTTTTTCGAACCAGTCGGAATGCAGCCCCACGAACCGGCCGGCGAGTCCGAGTTGCTCGGCATTACGTATCGCGGTTGCCAGCGCGTCTTGTGAAATATCGACCCCGGTGGCGGTCGCGGCCGGAACCGCGCTGAGCAGCGCCAGCGCAATCGCGCCGGTACCGGTGCCGAGATCGAGGATACGGCATTCCCCCAGCCTTTCGGCCGTCGCGCCGGCAAAAGGCAGGATCGCCTCGACCAGCGTTTCGGTGTCCGGCCGCGGCTCCAGCGTTTCCGGCGACAGCGACAGCCGCAGGCCGTAAAACTCGCGAAACCCGAGGATGCGGTGAACCGGTTCGCCGGCCATGCGGCGCTGCAGAGCAGCGCCGATTGCGGCAACCGCACCCGCATCGACCGTCCGTTGCGGGTCGGCGATCGCCTGCGTACGGTCCGTGCCGGAAAAATGCTCGACGATAAGCCTGGCATCCAGCGCCGGGTCGGAAAGGCCGGCCGCGGCAAGCCGCTCCCGCGCCACCCGCAACAACGGCCCGAGCGCGCCGGGCAACATGTCAGCCATCGAAGCCGATATCGGCGAGCAGCTTCGACTGATGGTCGGCGATCAGCGCATTGATGACCTCATCGAGCTCGCCCATCATCACCCGGTCGAGCTTGTAGAGCGTCAGGTTGATACGATGGTCGGTAAGGCGGCCCTGCGGGAAGTTGTAGGTGCGGATGCGCTCCGAACGGTCGCCCGAACCAACCTGCGATTTGCGTGACTCCGAGCGCTCCTCGTCCGCCTTGCTGCGCTCGAGGTCGTAAAGCCGCGCACGCAGAATCTGCATGGCTTTCGCCCGGTTCTGATGCTGCGACTTCTCCGCCTGCACCACCATGATGCCGGTCGGCAAATGGGTGATGCGCACCGCAGAATCGGTGGTGTTGACGTGCTGGCCGCCCGAACCCGAGGCGCGCATCGTGTCGATACGGATGTCTTCGGCGCGAATGTCGATGTCGACCTCTTCGGCCTCCGGCAGTACGGCAACCGTCGCCGCCGAAGTGTGGATGCGCCCGCTGGCCTCGGTCGCCGGCACGCGCTGCACGCGGTGCACGCCGGATTCAAACTTCAGATTGGCAAAGACTCCCCTACCGGAAATGGTGGCGATGATTTCCTTGAAGCCGCCGGCGTCGCCGTCGCTGGCCGACACCGTCTCGAAGCGCCAGCCGCGTTCGGCGGCATAGCGCTCATACATGCGAAACAGGTCGCCGGCGAACAATGCCGCCTCATCGCCGCCGGTGCCGGCGCGGATTTCAAGGATGGCGTTCTTGTCGTCGGCCGCGTCCTTGGGCAACAGCAGGATCTGGATGTCCTTCTGCAGCTCTTCGATTCGCGCTTCGACGCCCGGCAAATCTGCCTCCGCCAGGGCCCGCATCTCGGCGTCGGTGCCCTTGTCGGCAAGCATCGCCTCGAGGTCGGCTTGCTCGCGCTCGACTGAGCGCAGTTCCCTGACCTTGGCCACCATGTCCTGCAGCTCGGCATATTCGGAAGCCATCTTCACATAGGCATCGGCTGCCGGGCCGGCCGACATCTGCGCTTCGAGCATCTCGAAACGCTTGACGACCTGATCCATACGCTCGCGGGGAAGATTGACCATGGCTAATGCTATAGCGGGATGGAGCGGTCGTCGGCGAAGGCCTGCAGCAGCGCTCGCATCGGCAGCCCTTGAGCTGGCGCCATCAGATTGTCGGCAAAGAAAGCCTCCAATTCCTCCAGTGGCAGTTCGGTCAACATCGCCTTGACCGGGCCGATCGAGGCTGGAGACATCGAGATCGAGCGGTAGCCGAGGCCGATCAGCGCCATGGCGGAAATGGGTTTTCCGGCAAGCTCGCCGCACAGCGTCACCGGCGTGTGGTTGCGAACCCCGGCGTCGGCGATCTGCTTCAGAACCCGCAGGAACGGCGTCGACAGCGTGTCGAAGCGGTCGGAGAGCTGCGTGTTCCCCCGATCGACCGCCATGACGAACTGGAACAGGTCGTTGGAGCCGACCGAGACGAAATCGACCGCCTTCATCAACTCGTCGAGCTGGAACAGCAGCGACGGCACTTCCAGCATGGCGCCCACCTTGAGGCTGGTCGGCAGATGGTGGGCAAAGCGGGAGAGATGCCGCACTTCGCGGTCGATGATCTCGCGCGCCTGGGCGATTTCGCCGAGCTCGGTCACCATCGGCAGCATCAGCTTCAGTTCGCGCCCGCCGCAGGCCTTCAGCAGAGCGCGGATCTGGGTCCTGAGCAGACCCGGCCGGTCGAGCGTCAGCCGGATCGCGCGCCAGCCGAGCGCAGGGTTTTCTTCCTGGACAGCGCCCTTGAAGTAGGGCAGCACCTTGTCGCCGCCGATGTCGATGGTGCGGAAGGTGACCGGCTTGCCACGCGCCGCGTCCAGCACGTCGCGGTAGAGCCGCTCCTGCGCCTCGGCGCGCGGGAAGGTCGAGGCGACCATGAACTGCAATTCGGTGCGGAACAGGCCGATGCCGGCCGCACCCGCCTCGGCCAGCTGCGGCAGGTCGACGGCCAGGCCCGCATTCATCAGCAGGTCGACCTGGACGCCGTCCTTGGTCACCGACGGCTTCTTGCGCAGTTCCCGGTAGACTTCCTGCCGGCGCGCCCGGAAGCGCACTTTTTCGGCATAGGCAGCTTCGAGGTCGGGCTGCGGCCGCAGATGGATGGTGCCTTCCTCGCCGTCGACGATGATGGCATCGCCGTTTTCCGCCATGGAAACGGCGCCCTTCATCTGGCCGGCGACCGGAATGCCCATGGCGCGCGCTACGATGACGACATGGCTGGTGGCAGCGCCGTCTTCCAGCACCACGCCGCGCAGCTTGTCCCTGGGATAATCAAGCAGTTCGGCCGCGCCCATCGAGCGCGCGACCAGGATGGCATCCTTCGGCAGTGACGCCGCGACGTCGTCAGGCCCGCGCCCCATCAGCTGGCGCAGCAGCCGGTTGGCGAGATCGTCGAAGTCGCTCATCCTCTCGCGCAAATAAGGATCGGTCATGTGCAGCATGCGGGCGCGCATGTCGCTCTGCACCTTTTCCACCGCCGCTTCCGCCGTCAGGCCGTTGCGGATCGCCTCTTCCAGCCGGCGCACCCAGCCGCGGTCGTTGGCAAACATGCGATACGCCTCGAGCACCTCGCGATGTTCTCCCTCGAAGGCGACATCGCGCCGCTCCAGCATGTCGTCGATGGAAAGCCTGAGCGAACCGAGCGACGTCTCCAGCCGGCGCACCTCTTCCTCACTGTCCTCGTTGAACAGATTGGTGACGACGATGCGTGGCTCATGCAGCACGACATGGCCGAGGCCGACACCCTCGTTGAAGGACAGGCCGGTAAAGCTGACGGGACGGCGCAGGTCGAGTTCGAGGCCGGGCCGGGTCAGGCGCGCGAGATCGCCGGTGGCGATCATCTCGGCGATCACCATGGCGGTCGTTTCCAGCGCCTCGACCTCGTCGTCGCGGTAGTGGCGCATGGTCTTGTTCTGCACCACCAGCACGCCGAGCGTGCGCCCTGCCCTTAGTACCGGCACGCCGAGGAAGGAATTGTAGATCTCTTCGCCGGTCTCCGGCAGGTAGGCGAAGGCCGGATGTTCCTGCGCATTGGAGAGGTTGAGCGGCCGCGCGCTGGCGGCAATGGTGCCGACGAGGCCCTGCCCCAGCCGCAGCTGCGCCAAATGGACGGCGTTCGGGTTCAGACCTTCGGTGGCATAGAGTTCGAGCACCGAATCGGCGCGCAGCACATAGAGCGAGCAGACCTCGGCGACCATGTTGGAGGCGATGTCGCGCACGATCCGGTCGAGCCGCTCCTGCGGCTCCAGCGGCTCCTGCATGAGCTCGCGGAGCCGTTTCAGCAGAACGCGCGGGCCACTGGCCGTATCACGCATCGCGGCTTCTTCTCCAATGGGCATTTTGCCCGCCGCAGTTTCCACTGCCACCGGCGCACACGCAACAACTCAAATCGCTCTCGCTACTGCTTATCCAGACCGTACACGGAATGCAAAGTGCGAACCGCGAGTTCCGTGTAGGGACCGTCGATCAGTATCGAAATCTTGATCTCGGAGGTGGTGATGGCGCGGATGTTGATCGCCTTGTCGGCCAGCGCCTTGAAAGCGGTGGCGGCCACACCGGCATGGCTGCGCATGCCGATGCCGATGACCGAAACCTTCGACATGCCGGCTTCCGACTGCACCACGTCATAGCCGATCGAAGCCTTCAGACGCTCCAGCACGGCCAGCGCCTTGTCCACGTCGCCGGACGGCACGGTGAAGGTCATGTCGGTGAACTTGCCGTCCTCTGAGATGTTCTGGACGATCATGTCGACATTGATGTTGGCCTCGGCCAGCGGGCCGAAAATGCCGGCGGCAACGCCCGGGCGGTCGCCAACGCGGCGCAGAGAAATCTGCGCTTCGTCCTTGGCGTAGGCAATTCCGGTGACGACCTGCTGTTCCACGATCTCTTCCTCGTCGCAAATAAGCGTTCCCGGAGGATTGAGCAAATCCCCCATTCCGGGCGCATCGGGATCGTCGAAGGACGACCGCACGAACGTACGCACCCTGTGCACCATGGCAAGCTCGACCGAGCGCACCTGCAAGACCTTGGCGCCGAGCGAGGCCATTTCGAGCATTTCCTCGAACGAAATCTTGCTGAGCCGCCGCGCCTTCGGCTCGATCCGCGGATCGGTGGTGTAGACGCCGTCGACATCGGTGTAGATGTCGCAGCGGTCGGCCTTGACCGCCGCGGCAATGGCCACCGCGCTTGTGTCGGAGCCGCCGCGGCCGAGCGTGGCGATGCGGTTGTCCGGGCCGATGCCCTGGAAGCCGGCGACGACAGCCACCTGGCCCTCGCCGAAGCGCTTGATCAGGAACGCGCCGTCAATTTCGAGGATGCGCGCCGCGCCATGCGCGTTGTCGGTCTTGATCGGGATCTGCCAGCCCTGCCAGGAGCGGGCATGGACGCCCATATTCTGCAGTGTGATCGCCAGCAGGCCGGCAGTCACCTGCTCGCCCGAGGCGACCACGGCGTCATACTCGCGCGCGTCGTGCATGGGCGAGGCTTCGCGCGTCCAGCCAACCAGTTCATTGGTCTTGCCCGCCATCGCCGAAACCACGACAGCGACCTCATGGCCGGCATCGACCTCGCGTTTGACGTGACGCGCCACATTGCGGATGCGGGCGATGTCGGCGACGGAGGTTCCGCCGAATTTCATCACGATGCGCGCCATGGAAGCGAAATGCCTTTGACTGAAGCCGGCCCAGGACCGAAAGGGGAAGTAAGCGCTCGACAGAAGCCGGCCGCTGAATGCGCGCCTCCTTAGCCAAATGATGACGGTTTCGCAAGGCTGGCGGCGGATGCCGGCTTCAGGATCGCGGCATATTGCGTTCGGCCCCGCCGCCGCTTACCAAATGCTGCCCGCGGGAAACTCCTTTTGGTCCGGCATATCGAATGATTGTTCGCCTTCGACGCGCCATGCGGTGGCAATCGCTGCCGCTGTTCATCGGCTTCGCCGTGCTGGCGTTGATCGTCGGCACACGCGCCGTGCTGGTCGAGACCCAGAGAGCCAATCGTGAGGCCGCGCGCGAGGCGGTCGAGTATCAGGAATTGCTTTCCGGTTTGCTTGCCATGGCTCAGGAGGCCGAGACCAGCCAGCGCGGCTATCTCCTGACCGGCGAGAAATCCTACCTCCAGCCTTATCGGCAGGCGGTCGACGCCATTCCGGGCCAGCTTGCGCGCATCGACGGCATGACCGCGCCGGACGACGAACTCGTGCAGCAGATCAACCACGTCAAGGACGCGCTTTCACAAAACCAGGCCGAATTGGCTGAGACGATTGCACTCTACGATCGCGGCGATGCGGCAAAAGCTCTGGAACTGGTCCGCAGCGGCCAGGGCAAGGCCGCCATGGACCAGATCCGGGCCAGCATGGACACGATCCGGCGCATTGGCGGCGCAGCCATCGCCGCGCGCGACGCTCATACCGACCGGGTCGAAAACTGGCTGCGAATCGGCTCGATAGCGGCGCTGCTGGCGATCTTCCTGCTTGGCGCCTACACGGTTCGCCTTTCGCGCCGCCGGTTCCGCGCAGTGGCCATCGCCCAGGAAGAGCTGATGCGCAAGAACATCGAGCTCGGCAACGAAATCCAGACGCGTGAAAAGGCCGAATCACAGATCCGCCAGATGCAGAAGATGGAGGCTGTGGGCCAGCTGACCGGCGGTATCGCCCACGATTTCAACAACATGCTGGCGGTGATCATCAGCGCCATGAACCTCGCCCAGCGCAAGCTGACGCGGGGCGAGCACGACATCATGAAATTCATCGAAGCGGCGACCGATGCGGCGACCCGGGCCGCAAACTTGACGTCACGGCTGCTTGCCTTCTCGCGCCAGCAGCCGCTCGCGCCTCAGGTTGTAGACGCCAATCGTCTGGTCGCCGGCATGTCGGACCTGCTTCGGCGGGCGCTCGGCGAAACCATCCGCATCGAAACCGTGCTGGCTGGCGGCCTGTGGAAGACCCATGCCGATCCGAGCCAGCTCGAAAATGCCATTCTCAACCTGGCGGTCAATGCGCGCGACGCCATGGGCGAGGACGGCAAGATGACCATCGAGACCGCCAACAGCCACCTCGACGAGGGCTACGCCGCCACCCATGCCGAGGTCAAAGCCGGCCAGTATGTAATGATTGCGGTCAGCGACACCGGCGCCGGCATGCCGGCGGACGTCATGGAGCGGGCTTTCGAGCCATTTTTCACCACCAAGCCAGTCGACAAGGGCACCGGCCTCGGGCTGAGCCAAGTGTTCGGCTTCGTCAAACAGTCCGGCGGACACGTCAAGATTTACTCGGAACCCGGCCAAGGCACCACGATCAGGATCTACCTGCCGCGCTTCTTCGGCCCGGAAGAGGCCGCCATATCTTCGGAACGAGCCGGAAATCCTGCCGTGCCGGTCACCGAAACCATCCTTGTCGTGGAGGACGATCCACGCGTGCGGGCTTCCACCACGGATGCCATGCGCGAACTCGGCTACACCGTCATTCATGCCACAAGCGGCCAGGAAGCGCTGGAAAAGCTGGGCGACAACCCTGGTGTGGCGCTCATGTTCACCGATATCGTCATGCCGGTGATGAATGGCCGCAAGCTCGCCGAGGAGGCGCTGGCGCGCATGCCGAAGCTGAAGGTGATCTTCACCACCGGCTTCACCAGGAACGCCGTCGTCCACAATGGCGTGCTCGACCATGACGTGCATTTCCTGGCCAAGCCCTTCACCATCGAGCAGCTGGCGGCGAAATTGCGCGACGTGCTGGACGCAAAATGACCGAGGCCCTGGAAATCGTCACCTTTCGCCTCAAGCCTGGAGCGGAAGCGGGCTTTGCCGCCGCCAACAACCTGGTCGCCGACTGGCTGGCGCGGCAACCTGGTTTCGTAAACCGCTGCCTGGCGCGGCGGGACGATGGCAGCTGGGTCGATGTCGTGCGCTGGCGAAGTCGCGAGCAGGCTCTCGCCGCCGCCGGCCGCATCATCGCCGAGATCGGCGATTGCGAAGCGATGCGGGCCATCGATCCCGCGAGTGTTGAGATGGGACATGCGGCGATTGTGATCTCGAGGCCCTAGGTCGACTTGCCAGCAGTCGCATAAAACCGGCCTTGACTTTCTTGCCCCGGCACCCGACTTCCTAGCGTCCGAGGAGACCCGCCCCATGCCAGAGGCCCGACGATCGACAATCGATGCCGGAGAAGTGGAACGCTTTTCCGCGCTTGCCGCCGAATGGTGGAACCCGAACGGCAAATTCCGTCCGCTGCACAAATTCAACCCGGTCCGGCTGGCCTATATCCGGGACCAGGTGGCGGCGCGCTTCGGCCGCGATCCGCGGGCGGCGCGGCCGTTCGAAGGCCTGCGTTTCCTCGATATCGGCTGCGGTGGTGGGTTATTGTGCGAGCCGATGGCAAGGCTTGGAGCCGAAGTGGTCGGCGCCGACGCCTCGGCAACCAACATCGAGGTGGCGAAGCTGCACGCGGCCGAAGGCGGCGTGACGGTGGATTATCGCGCTACGACCGCTGAGGATTTGGCCGATTCCGGCGAGAAATTCGACGTCGTCCTCAACATGGAAGTCGTCGAGCATGTTGCCGATGTCGACCTGTTCATCGGCAAGTGCGGCGAGATGGTCAAGCCCGGCGGCATCATGTTCGTCGCCACCATCAACCGCACGCTGAAGGCACTGGGCCTGGCCATCATCGGCGCCGAATATGTGCTGCGCTGGCTGCCGCGCGGCACCCACCAGTTCGGCAAGCTGGTGCGGCCCGAAGAGCTTGAAAAGGCGCTCGGCAGCGCCGCCATGACCATCATCGACCGCACCGGCGTGACCTACAATCCTCTCGCCGACCGCTGGGCACGCTCCAAGGACATGGACGTCAACTATATGGTGCTGGCGGAAAAACGATCGGTCTGAACGAAAGGGGGCGGCCGTGGACACTATGAGGGCCCGAGAGCTGGCGCTCGATCTTCCCGAAACGGTCGAGCAATCGCATTTCGGCAAGGCTGACTTCCGCGTCCGCAACCGTATCTTCGTCTCGCTGCCCGAAGCCGACCGTGCTGTCGTCAAGCTCGACCGCGACCAGCAAGAGATGATGGCCGCGGCTGAGCCATCGGTTTTCAGGCCCGTGACAGGCGGCTGGGGCCAAAAGGGATGGACGTCGATCATGCTCGAAGCCTGCGACGAACAGACATTCCGCAGCGCCGTTCGGACGGCCTGGCGAAACGTCGTCCCGCCGGCGCTACGGAAGCGCCTCGACGCGAGCCAAATTTAAGCTTGAGCAGTTCGAGCAAAGTGTGAAGCGGTTTTCCCGGGAAAAGCGCATAGCGCATTGCCTAGGGAATTGCGTAAACCAAAGACCCTATGCCTTCTGGCTCTGCGCCTTGGTGGTGATGATCACGCCGATGGTGATGATCACCGCGCCGGCCCAGGTCAGCAACTGGTAGTGCTCGCCGAGGAAGATGGTTCCGGCAAACAGGCCGACGGCCGCCGCCACATAGCCGATCTGGCTGAGATAGACCGGACCGCCCACGGCCTGCAGCCGGAAGAAGAAGGCAAACATCGCCGAGGCCGAAGCGACTTGCGCCACGACAACCAGCGGCACGGCCCTGAGCGGGGCGAAAGCGCCGACGCCGAACAGCGCGAGAATGCCGATCAGCAGCAGCGTCGCCGAGGCCAGGTGGCTGCCGACGGCCAGTTCGATCGGACCGGTGCCTTCGGGCCAGTCGACGGTGCGATAGATATTGCCGGCGGCAAGGCTGACCGGGATCAAAAGTCCGACCAGCACCCAGTAGACATCGGCCGGCTGGCCGGCCTCGCCGCGCGTCACCGCCACCATGACGGCGCCGATGAAGCCGACGGCGATACCAATACTGCCGAGCGTATTTGGCCGTCGAACGCCGAGCAGGATCGAAAACACCAGTGTGATGACCGGCGACAGCGTGAACATGATGCCGGTATAGCCGGCGCCGAGATGCGGGATAGCCGAAAACATCAGCAGATTGGGCACGGCGTAGGACACGGCGGCGGTGATGAAGAAATAGCGCAGTCTGTGCGAGGTGAGCCGCATGCGCTCGCCGTTCGCGAGCAACGCGCACAGCAGCACGCCCCCGGCGCCGAACGAGATGACGAAGGCCCAGACCATGGCCGGAACGCCGGCAGCCGTCGCCAGCTTGCCGAACGGCAAGGTCAGGCCGAGCAGGCCGCCGGTGACGACCAGCAGGCCAAGCGCCGATTCCCAGAGAAATTTCATCGGATGGTCCCGTCACTCACTTGCGGCACTGGGTCGAAACTGTATCTTGAGGTAGCATACCACAAAGATTCTTAACGTCAAGATACTTAGCGGTGAGACAAATGGATCGCGCGGCAAAGGCGGTGGAGCAATGGAAGCGGGAACGGCCGGACCTGGAGGTGTCGCCAATGCTGGTGCTTGGGCGGCTGAACGAAGCCTCGTCGCTAATCGCCCGCGAGCGCCTCGCCCCGCTGTTTGCCCGTTTCGGACTGCAGGCCGGCGAATTCGATGTGCTGGCGACGCTGCGCCGCTCCGGCCAGCCCTACGCGCTGACACCGACCGCTCTATACGAGGCGACGATGGTGACCTCTGGGGCCATGACCAACCGGCTCGACCGGCTTGAGAAGGCCGGACTGATCCTGCGCGGCCCGCACCCCAACGACCGGCGTGGCATTGTCGTGCAACTGACCGAAAAAGGTCTGGCCTTGATCGACGAAGCCCTGACCGCCCACGTCGCCAACGAGCATGAAATCCTCGCCGGGCTCACCGGCACGGAGCGGGGGGCACTGGCTCAGTTGCTTGGCAAATTGATCGATAGCGCCAGCTGATCGCTCAATTGCGCTCCTCGGGAAAACTCGGGATCGGCATGAAATCGATGCCATCCTCGGCCAAGCTCTTGGCTTCGTCCAACGTCGCCTCGCCATAGATGCCGCGCGCATCGCTCTCGCCGAAATGGATCTTGCGCGCTTCCTCGGCAAACTTGTCGCCGACATAGTCGGCATTCTCGCGCACCTTCTCGGCCATCGCCTTCAGTTGCGCCAAAGCCTGCTTCTGGGTTTCGCCCATGGCCAGCGCAATTGTTTCCTGCTTCCGCGCGGTGGAGACGGCTGGCGCCATCAGCGCCTTTTGCACCTTGTGCGAGCCGCAGCTCGGGCAATCGACGAAGCCGCGCTTCTTCTGCGTGTCGAAATCGTCATTGCTGCGAAACCAGCCCTCGAATTCGTGCTCGTGCTCGCAGATCAGGGCAAAGCGGATCACGAAGCCGCGCCCCTGAGCCGCGGCGCTTCCACTACGCCGGCATTGACGGCAAAATCACGCGCGTTCTTGAGATTGGGGATTTTCTTACGCGCGGCCGACGACTGCGCCGTGTCGATCTCGGCGATGATCACCTCCGGATCGTCATGGTCGGCCTCGGCGAGAATTCGACCCCATGGGTCGACGATCAGCGAATGGCCATAGGTTTCGCGGCCATCCTCATGCAGGCCACCTTGTGCTGCAGCAACCACATAGGCGCCGTTCTCGATGGCACGGGCTCGCAGCAGCACATGCCAGTGCGCTTCGCCGGTCTGGCGAGTGAAGGCGGCAGGCACCGACAAGAGGTCGGCGCCGGCCATCGCCTCGGCGCGGAACAGCTGTGGAAAGCGTAGATCGTAGCAGACGGCAAAGCCCAGCCTGGCGCCGTCGATCTCGGTGACGACCGCTTCGGTGCCCGGCTCATAGGCGGCGGATTCGCGCCAGCTTTCGCCATTGTCGAGATCGACGTCGAACATGTGGATCTTGTCGTAGGTGGCGAGCGTCGCGCCGTCCGGCCCAAACAGCAGCGCCCGGTTGGCGAGCTTGCCGTCGGCGCGCAGGATGGCGGTAGAGCCAATATGCAAGAAGACGCCGAGTTCGCTGGCGAGCTTGCGCGCGGTCGCCACGACGATGTCCTTGTCTTCCGAGGTGAAGGAAGCAGCCCTGGCTTCCTTGTCGCGGATCAGCGCACCGGTCATTTCCGGGGTCTGGATGTAGGTTGCACCGAGGCCTGCCGCCTCGCGCACCAGCCGTTCGAGATCGATCGCGTTGCGCTCAGGGCTCTCGCCCGAACGCATCTGGATCGCCGCCGCCTTGAAAACACCCATCGTCACGTCCTCTTTGAGCAATTCCAGGAAAATCGTGTAACGGTTTTCCGTCCGGAATTGCGTAAAAACAAAGACATAGAGCGGCGCTACGAACCGCTCTTTGTCGTCGAGCCGTTGGCAAGCAGCCTATCCAGCTGCCCCCGTGCCTCCAATTCGTGGAGGTCGTCGGAGCCGCCGACATGCGTGTCGCCGATGAAAATCTGCGGAAAGGTCGAGCGGCCATGCGCCCGCGAAATCATTTCCTGGCGCAATTCCGGCGAAAACGAAGCGTCATGCTCGGTGTAGGCGACGCCCTTGCGGTCGAGCAACCGCTTGGCCGCCGCGCAATAGCCGCACATCATACGGGTGTAAATCGTCACATCGAGCATCGGTCCGTGCCTTTCCTCGACCTTATATAGTCGCGGACTCGTCGGCCCGAAAGTCCCCCGGCAGGACACGCGCAAAGGTCAGCACATCGACCGCTCCGGCGCCGCCCTTCTTCAGCGCCTTGGCGACCGAGCGCACGGTAGCGCCGGTGGTGTAGACATCGTCGACCAGAAGCACGCGGCGCCCAGTGATCTCGATTTCGGCTTCCGCAGGCACACGGAAGGCGGCGCGCACATTGTCCTCTCGCTCCTGCCGCTCCAGCCCGACCTGCTGGCGCGTGAGCTTGACGCGCCGGACCGCCGAGGGCGAGAAAGGCAGCCCGCTAAGCTGCGAAACCGCCCTTGCCAACTCCGCCGACTGGTTGAACTGCCGTCGAAAGAAGCGCCGCCAGTGCAGCGGCACCGGCACGACGACATCGGCGTCTGCAACTAGCTCGGCCCCGGCGCGGAGCATCCAGCGCGCCATCCATGGCGCCAGATCGGTGCGGTCCTGGTATTTCAGCCCTTGCACCATCTGGCGGGCGACACCGGAATAGGCCACAGCCGCCCGCGCCCGCTCGAACGGCGGCGGATCGGCGATCGCCTCGGCCGACAGGAACCCCTCGCCCATATCGTGGGTGAATGGCGTGCCCATCACCGCGCACCATGGCCGCTCCAGCAGCCTCAGCTTCGGCCAGCAGGCACCGCACAAAACGCCGGGTTGCGAGACGTGCCTGCGACAGCCGGCACAGACCGGCGGGAACAGCATCCGCGCCGGCCAGTCCAACATGGCCAGTTTCAACATGATTTGAGCGAGGCTCTTGATCTCCATCACCGGATCGGCCACGTGGTTTTGTCGTCCGCGCCAGGATATCACTAGACAGACAAACAGGGATGTCTACCGTTGCAGCCGATCATCGATACTGAACTTTGGCTGGTGCGCAAGCGCAGGGCGCTGGCCCACCCCGTAGCCGGCGCGGATTTTCTGATGCGGCGGGCGGCGGAAGACCTTGCCGACCGGCTCGGCGCGGTCGAGCGGAAATTCGGCAAGGCCGCGGTGCTGTTTTGCCAGACGCCGGACGCAACGGACGTGGTCGCTGCAAGCGGCAAGGCAGCGGAGATCGTGCGCGTCGAGGCAGATCCAGCGTTTCTGGACGGCCGGCCAGGGCTGATAGCACCGCTGGAAACAGTGCCGTTCCAGCCGGAAAGCCTCGACCTCGTCGTTTCACTTCTGTCGTTGCAGGCGATGAACGACATTCCCGGCATGCTGGTGCAGATCCGCCGCGCTCTGCGGCCCGACGGGCTTTTCCTCGGCGCCTTTGCCGGCGCCGGCACGCTTTCCGAATTGCGCGAAAGCCTGCTCGCCGCCGAGACCGAACTCTATGGCGGCGCCAGCCCGCGTGTCATCCCCTTCACCGATGTTCGCGACGCCGGCGCACTGCTGCAGCGCGCCGGACTGGCGCTGCCGGTGGCCGACGTCGAAACGGTGACCGTCCGCTACGATACCCTCTTCGACCTCATTGCCGATCTCAGGGCGATGGGCGAAACCAGCGCGCTGACTGATCGCAGCCGGCGACCGGGAGCGCGAAAGCTTTTTACCCGTGCCGCCGAAATCTATGCCGAACGCTTTTCGGACGCTGATGGCCGCATCAGGGCAAGCTTTTCCATCGTCTGGATGTCGGGCTGGGCGCCCGATGCCTCGCAGCAAAAGCCCTTGAAACCGGGTTCGGCGAAGGTCTCGCTGAAGACGATACTGGAAAACCCCGGCGGGCGGTGACGGCGCTCCGGATCAGTGCTCGGCGAAGGCGTTTGCGAGCCTGCTGTTGTTGTCGCTGAACAGAAACTGGATCGCATTGCTGGCCTTGCCGACACCCCCGACGATGGCAAGCGACAGCACCGCAACGATCAGGCCATATTCAATGGCCGTGGCGCCTGTTTCGTCCTGCAAAAATCGGCGCAGCAATGGCTTCATGATCGTCGATCCCTCTCATCCCCGACCATATCGCCGACCTGTTAAGAAAGGTTAACGGCACAAGCTTAACAGGCTGTGAAATGGGCCTGCGTTGAGGAAGTTCTCAAGCTGGTGTCGACCTTGTTGGTCAGCAGTCGCCGCTGCGTTGGCCGTCGGCGCGGATGATGCAGACTGAGTTCGGTGAGGGCTGCAGCACGCTTCTGCGCAGCGTATAGGTGGCCCGCGAGCCGATCGAACCCGTGCTCATCGGGTCGAGACCGCCTGCAAGAGCATCGCGGCTGGACGATCGCGTCTGGTTGTCCAGCACGGGGACCGCGATCAGCGCCAGCGCCACTGCGGCCGAGCCGAACAACAGCGTGACGCGCAATAAGCCGACGCCGGCGGCGCGAAAGCTGCGATCTGGCCGGATCGAGTCCCATTCCCTGTCGAGGCTCATGCAATCGCTCCCCGCGAACCCGCTTTGCCGCAATTTTTCACGACGAGATAAATCTTCCATTAACGCTGGCTAGATCAGACCGCGAAATGGCTTTGTATCACAACAGGTCGATGAGGAACTGGATTAGCGGCGCGTCGGCCGGCGGCATGGGATAGTCGCGCATCTGCTTTGGCCGCACCCATTTCAACGCCTGCCCTTCCCTGGGCTGCGCGATGCCGCGGAAGCGGCGGCAGACGAACAGGGGCATCAGGAGATGGAAATCATCATAGGAATGGCTGGCGAAGGTGAGCGGCGCCAGGCAAGGAATGTCAGTCTCGATGCCGATTTCTTCCTGCAGTTCGCGGATCAGGCATTGTTCCGGCGTCTCGCCTGGCTCTACCTTGCCGCCGGGAAATTCCCACAGGCCGGCAAGCTGTTTGCCCTCGGGCCGCTGCGCCAGAAGCACCCGCCCATCGGTATCGACCAGCGCGCACGCGGCGACCAGCAGCAGGCGTTTGCCGGTGATCTCGCTCATGCGCCCGGCGGCCGGCGATAGTGGTAGCGATAGACTTCGTCGAAGCCCAGCGAGCGATAGAGCGCCAGCGCCGGCGCATTGCCGGCCTCGACCTGCAGCCAGGCTTCGCGAGCGCCACGCAGCCTCGCCCACTTCAGCGCCGACAGGATCAGGTTGCGGCCATGGCCCTGATTGCGCGCCGACTTGGCGGTGGCGATCTCGAACAGGCCGGCAAGATCGCCGTCATGGACGCAGATCAGCACCGCCAGAGGGTCGGCCCCTTCCTCCAGCGCAAACAGCCCGACTTCGGGTTGGATGGCGCCGATGATTTCCGAAAGACCGGGCCGCAGCGATGCATCCGAGCCGCTGACCTTGAGCGACGCGCCGAGAAAGCGGCTGATATCCTTCAGCGGAATCTGGTCCATGGCCGGCGCCAGTTGCGCGTCCGCCAGCGGCAGCCGCATCACCAGGGATTCGTCGAATGTGCTCCAGCCCTCATTGTCGAGATGCTTGGCTAGGTCCGGCCCCGACAGCGGCGAGATGCGGAAGGTCAGCGGCCTGCCATAGGCGTCGAAGCGCCGGCTGGCGCGGCCGATGCGCTCGGCAATGTGCTGGGTGTCGCCGGGATCGAGCGGGTTGACCGAGTTCAGCCGCTTGGCCGGATGGCCGGCTGTCAGCCGCACCACCCAGGTGCCGTCATAATGCACGGCCGCCGCCGGCCAGGCGCGAAACCCCGCAGCCTCGTAGCGGCGCACGATGGCGAGCATGCTTGCCGGATGCCTGGAAGCCAACTCCATCAGCTCCGGTAATCGCCATTGATGGCGACATATTCCTTGGTGAGGTCGCAGGTCCACACCGTCGCCTTGCCGCGGCCGATACCGATATCGGCGCGGATGCGAATGTCGTCGCGCTTCATATAGGCCGAGGTCGCTTCCTCGGAGTAGCCCGGGTCGCGTTCGCCCTCATGCGCCAGACGGTTGTCGCCGAACCAGATCGACAGCCGGTCGCGATCGGCCGGCTCGCCGGCCTTGCCGACGGCCATGACGACGCGGCCCCAATTGGCGTCCTCGCCGGCAACCGCCGTCTTGACCAGCGGCGAATTGGCGATGGACAGCGCGATGCGCTTGGCCGAGCGCGCCGATTTGGCGCCGGTAACGGTGACTTCGACCTGCTTGCGGGCGCCCTCGCCGTCGCGCACCACTTGCAGCGCCAGCGATTTGAGCACCTTGCCCAGCGCCCGGCGGAACGCGCCGAGACGCGCATCCTTGGGATCGCTGATGGCGGGCGCGCCGCGCTTGGCAGCGGCTCCGGTGGCGAACAACAGCAGCGTGTCGCTGGTCGAGGTGTCGCTGTCGACGGTGACGGCGTTGAAGGTCTTGGCCGTGCCGCGCGACAACAAGTCCTGCAGCACGGGGGCGGCGATCGGCGCATCGGTGGCGATGAAGGACAGCATAGTCGCCATATCGGGCGCGATCATGCCGGCGCCCTTGGAGATGCCATTGATGATGACGTCGGTGTCGCCGAGCTTGACCGTCGCTGTCGCCACTTTCGGATAGGTGTCGGTGGTCATGATGGCCTTTGCCGCCTCGATCCACAGATCCGGCTTGCCGTCCTTGACCAGTCCGGCCAGCAAATGGCTGAATTTGGTGGTGTCGAGCGGCTCGCCGATTACCCCGGTAGAAGCGAGGAACACTTCGCCTGGCGTGCAGCCTGCGGCCTTGGCCGCGGCCTCGCCGGTCAGTTGGGTGGAGGCGCGGCCCTTCTTGCCGGTGAAGGCGTTGGCGTTGCCGGAATTGACCACAAGCACCCGCGCCTTGCCGGCGCCAAGGTTCTCGCGGCAGAAGTCGACCGGCGCCGAGGGGCATTTCGACTTCGTGAACACGCCGGCAACCGCTGTGCCGGCATCGAAGACCATGGCCAAGAGGTCGGTACGGTTCTTGTACTTGATCCCGGCCTCTGCGGTGGCGATGCGCACGCCCTCAATGGCAGGCATTTTGGGATATTTCTTCGGCGCGAGCGGCGAAATCGTTGCGTACATTGGGGACCTCGGGCGACGGAAAAACGCTAGGCGAAGGCCGGTTTGCCCGATAGCACGGCCCGGCGCAAGGGCGTTTTCTTGGCCGCCGCTGTGGGCAAGCCACCAGGGATTAAGCTTGCATTTCAAATCCGTTGGCGTCGGCGGGGCCTCTGGCGTTATGATATCGGCCATGGGCAGGCTGGTGATCTTGGCGGTGGCGTTTATGGGGCTTTTGCTCCTGAGCGCCGATGCGCAGCCGGAACGGCGCGTGGCGCTGGTCATCGGCAATGGCACCTATGCCGAAGCCGGCACGCTCACCAATCCGGTCAACGATGCGCTCGATATTGCCGGCAAGCTGCGCTCGATCGGCTTCGAAGTCATCGAGGGCAACGATCTCGGCAAGCGCGAACTCGAGCGCAAGATCGGCGAATTTTCCGATGCGCTGGAAGGTGCGGGCGTCGGGCTTTTTTATTACGCCGGCCACGGCCTGCAGGTGGAAGGGCGCAACTACATCGTGCCGGTCGACGCCCGGCTCGACATGCCGGTCAAGCTGCAGCTCGAAGCCGTGCCGATCGACGAAGTCCTCGACATCATGGAGCAGCAGACCAAGGTCAGCCTGGTCTTTCTCGATGCCTGCCGCAACAATCCCTTTGCCCGCAGCCTGAGCCGCACCGCCACCACGCGCTCGGCAACGGCGCTTGCCGGTCTGGCGCAGTTCGATTCGACGCGCGGCTCCTTCATCGCCTTCTCGACGGCGCCAGGCGCTGTCGCCATGGACGGCACCGGACGCAATTCGCCGTTCGCCGCCGCCCTGCTGCGGCACATGGCCGAGCCCGGCCAGAGCATCAACGACATGATGATCGCGGTGCGCCGCGACGTGGTCTCCGAAACCCGCGAGGGACAGCGCCCATGGGAACAGGGTTCGCTGCTCGAACGGTTTGAGTTTGTGCCCGGCGGCGAAACGGTTGCACAGCCGAAGCCCGCCGTCCCCCCGGCGCCCGAAACAAAGGTTGCGGCACTCGAACGGTCTGTAGGCGACGACAAGACCGCAATCGAGAAATTCCTGCGCGACGACTATCTTGCGCCCGATGCCGCGGCGATCGGCGAGACCGTCAAGCGGCTCTATGCGCCTTCCGCCACCATCTTCGGCACGCGCTATGACAGCGACGCCGTCGTCAAGCTCAAGACGGACTGGTTCGCGCAATTTGCATCCTGGTCGTTCAGTCTCGAGCCCGGCAGCCTCGAGGTGACGCCGCAGGGCGAGAACCGCGCCGAAGCCGTGTTCGCGATGAGCTACGACTATATGTCGAAAGACAAATCGGCGGCGCGCATGACCGGTAAGGCACGAGTCACGCTTGGGCTGGTGAAGAGCGACGGCCAGTGGCGTATCGCCTCGGAAACCTCGCAAGCGATGAACTGAAATCCCCGCGAAGCGAATGTGAGACCTGCTTCTACAAGCGCTGGAAACGGGCCGTTTCGTTTGCCTGCCAGCTCACCTATATTGCCGGCGAGATTGTTGGCGAGGGCAGACATTGTTGGCGAGGACAGACATGGGCGAGGATCCGGCCCGCAGATCGATCGGGGCGCGGCGCAACCCAGACAGCGCCGAGGCCATTCTCGAGGCCGCGGAGGCGGTGCTGGTCGAGGCCGGCTATGCCGGCTTCTCCATAGAGGCCGTGGCGCGGCGGGCGCGCGCCGGCAAACCCACGATCTATCGCTGGTGGCCGAGCAAGGCGGCCCTGCTGCTGGAGGTCTACAAGCGGCAAAAGCGTGTCGACGTCCCCGATACCGGCAGTCTCGAAGACGACCTCGTCGGTTTTCTGAGGAACCTCTTCGCGCATTGGCGCGACACATCCTCGGGCAGCGTATTCCGCTCGCTGATCGCCGAGGCCCAGTCCGACGAAGCGGCGGCCGCGGCCCTGACTGGCTATGCCGATGGGCGCGTGTCCCACACCGCTCGGATCATCGAGCGCGCCAAGGCGCGCGGCGAGGTTGCGGCCGATATCGACGCAGCGCTGGTCGCCGACCTCATCGCTTCCTATGCCTGGAAACACCTTTTGACCAACCGGCTGGACGAAGATGAGGCGACAATCCGTGCCACTGTCCGCTATGTGATGTCCGGCATCTCCCGCAATTGAAAAGGGCGCCGAACGGCGCCCTTTGCATGTTTTTTCGGTGCCGGCCTTACTTGCCGGCTTCCATCGTGTCGACGGCCTTCTTCAGATTGGCGTCGGGGATTTCAACCTTTGCGGCGCCGCGCAGCTGCTTGACCAGTGCGAAATACTTGTCGCGGATCACCGCCTGCTTGGCCTGGTCCTTGACGTCGTCGAAGGCCGGCGGCTGTTTGGTGCGCTTGTCCTCGAGCTTGATGACATGCCAGCCGAATTGCGTTTGCACCGGCTCCTTGGTGTATTTGCCGATTTCGAGCGCAACTGCCGCCTTGTCGAATTCCGGCACCATCTGCCCCGGGCCGAACCAGCCGAGATCGCCGCCATTGGTCTTGCCCGAGGGATCGCTGGTATGCTCGTTGGCGAGCTTCTGGAAGTCGGCGCCGCCATCGAGCTGCTTGATGATCGCCTCGGCCTCTTCCTTCGTCTTCACGAGGATGTGACGGGCATGAATCTCATTGACCGGCGGCGTGCTGGCGATTTCCTGGTCGTAGCGGGCGCGCACCTCGGCATCGGTAACCTTGTCGACGACGCCCTTCTCGACCATCTCGCCATGCAGCGCGCGCTGCTGCAGGAACGCCATGCGGCGCTGGAATTCGGGATCCTTGTCGAGCCCGGTAGCGACCGCCTGGGCGGCCATGACGCGGATTTCGATGGCCGCCGAAAGGGCCGCGGCGCGGCGCTGCTCGGGTGGCAACTGCGAGAACTGCTGCGACAGCTCGCCCTCGGCAAGCCCAAGGTCCGCCTCGGTCAGCTTCTGGCCATTGACTGTAGCGATAACGGTGTTCGGATCGACGGGGGCTGCCGCCGGCGCTGCTGCGGCATCGGCCGGGGCGGGAGCGGCTTCCTGGGCCATCAGCGGAGACAGCGACAGGGCCGACAGGCCGAAAGCCAGGCCAAGGCTGGCGAGCGACGCACGGCGAAACAGTAGGGACATCAAGATTAACTCCAAGGGGGGATAGGTAGGGCTTGCAGATCAGCCGGATTGTGGCGGAATTTGGCGCTGCCCATAGGGCTAACGCGGCGTTGACATCAGTTGAGCCCCCTCTTATCTGTCCAACGACTTTGCGTCCAGAACCGTTTTCCGGGCGCTTTTTGTGTTTGTCCGCGTTTCACGCGGAATTGATGGGGCCGGCCGGCGCTCATCTCAAAATTGAGAATTCTATCGAAAGGACCATCGGATGGTCAGTCTCGGCGGTCTCGCCCGTAAGGTTTTCGGTTCCTCCAACGATCGTCGCGTAAAATCGACCCGGCCGCGTGTCGAGGCGATCAACGCCATGGAAAACGAGATGCGGGCGCTGTCCGACGCCGAGCTTCAGGCCCGCACGGAAAAATTCCGCCAGGATATCGCCAACGGCGCCACGCTCGATGACCTGCTGGTGCCGGCCTTCGCCACCGTCCGCGAGGCATCCCGCCGCGTGCTCGGCATGCGCCCGTTCGACGTGCAGCTGATCGGCGGCATGGTGCTGCACAATGGCGGCATCGCCGAAATGCGTACCGGCGAGGGCAAGACCCTGGTCGCCACCCTGCCCGTTTATCTCAACGCGCTTGCCGGCAAGGGCGTCCATGTCGTCACCGTCAACGACTACCTTGCCACCCGCGACTCCGAATGGATGGGCCGCGTCTACAAATTCCTCGGCCTCTCGGTCGGCGTCATCGTCCATGGCCTGTCCGACGAGGAACGCCGCGTCGCCTACGCGTCCGATGTTACCTATGCCACCAACAACGAGCTCGGCTTCGACTATTTGCGCGACAACATGAAGTATGAGCGCGCGCAGATGGTGCAGCGCGGCCACAATTACGCGATCGTCGACGAAGTCGATTCCATCCTGGTCGACGAGGCGCGCACGCCGCTGATCATTTCCGGTCCGCTTGAGGACCGTTCGGAAATGTACAACACCATCGATGCCTTCATGCTGCAGCTCGGCCCAGCCGACTACGAGATCGACGAGAAGCAGAAGACCTCGATCTTCACCGAGGAAGGCACCGAGAAGCTGGAAAACCTGCTGCGCGCGGCCGGCCTGCTCAAGGGCGAGTCGCTCTATGACGTCGAGAACGTCGCCATCGTCCACCACGTCAACAACGCGCTGAAGGCGCACCGGCTGTTCCAGAAGGACAAGGACTACATCGTCCGCAACGACGAGATCGTCATCATCGACGAATTCACCGGCCGCATGATGCCGGGCCGCCGCTATTCGGAAGGCCTGCACCAGGCGCTCGAAGCCAAGGAGCATGTGGCGATCCAGCCGGAAAACCAGACGCTGGCCTCCGTCACCTTCCAGAACTACTTCCGCCTCTACAAGAAGCTTTCCGGCATGACCGGCACGGCGCTGACCGAGGCCGAGGAGTTCGGCAACATTTACGGCCTCGAAGTCACCGAGATCCCGACCAATCTGCCGGTCATCCGCAAGGACGAGGACGACGAGGTCTACCGGACGGTCGAGGAGAAGTACAAGGCGATCGTCAAGGAGATCAAGGAAGCGCGCGCCAAGGGCCAGCCGACGCTGGTCGGCACCACCTCCATTGAAAAATCCGAGCAACTGGCCGAGCGCCTGCGCAAGGAAGGGTTCAAGGATTTCGAGGTGTTGAACGCCCGCCACCACGAGCGCGAGGCCGCCATCGTCGCCCAGGCCGGCAAACCCGGCGCCATCACCATCGCCACCAACATGGCGGGACGCGGCACCGACATCAAGCTCGGCGGCAACGCCGAGATGCGCATCGAGGACGAACTGGGCGACATGCCTGCTGGTCCCGAGCGAGAGGCGCGCGAAAAGGAAATCATTGCCGATGTCGAGCGCCTGAAGGAAAAGGCGCTAGCCGCCGGCGGCCTCTACGTGCTCGCCACCGAGCGCCATGAATCGCGCCGCATCGACAACCAGCTCCGCGGCCGCTCCGGCCGCCAGGGCGACCCCGGCCGTTCGAAATTCTTCCTGTCGCTGCAGGACGATCTGATGCGCATCTTCGGCTCCGAGCGCATGGACGGCATGCTGCAGAAGCTTGGCCTCAAGGAAGACGAGGCCATCATCCATCCGTGGATCAACAAGGCGCTGGAAAAGGCGCAGAAGAAGGTCGAAGCGCGCAACTTCGACATCCGCAAGAACCTGTTGAAATACGACGACGTCTCGAACGACCAGCGCAAGGTGGTGTTCGAGCAGCGCATCGAATTGATGGACGGCGAAGGCCTGTCCGAGACGATCGCCGAGATGCGCGAAGGCGTCATCGAGGAGATCGTCACCAAGAACATCCCCGAAAACGCCTATGCCGAGCAGTGGAACGTCGCCGGCCTCAAGGCCGAGGTCGCCGAATTCCTCAATCTCGACCTGCCGGTCGAGGACTGGGTCAAGGAAGAAGGCATTGCCGAGGACGACATCCGCGAGCGCCTGACCAAGGCCGCCGACGACGCCGCCAAGGAGCGCGCCGAGCGCTTCGGCCCAGACGTGATGAGCTATGTCGAACGCTCGGTGGTGTTGCAGACGCTCGATCATCTGTGGCGCGAGCACATCGTCAACCTCGACCATCTGCGTTCGGTCGTCGGCTTCCGCGGCTACGCCCAGCGCGACCCGCTGCAGGAATACAAGAGCGAGGCGTTCGAGCTGTTCCAGGCGCTGCTCGGCAATCTGCGCCAGGCCGTCACCGCGCAATTGATGCGCGTCGAACTGGTCCGCCAGGCCGCCGAAGCGCCGCCGCCCGAAGCGCCTGAAATGTTCGGCAGCCACATTGACGGCACCACGGGCGAGGACGATTTCGAGGGTGGCGAGACCGCACTTCTGGTCCGCCAGGAGAGCAACGCCATCGTCGCTCCCGAAGACCGCGATCCGAACAACCAGGCGACCTGGGGCAAGATCGGCCGCAACGAAGCCTGCCCCTGCGGCTCCGGCAAGAAATACAAACACTGCCACGGCGCGTTTGCCTGATTTCGAAGGCTAGGTCGGCGGGACAGCACCCCCCTCTGGCCTGCCGGCCATCTCCCCCTCAAGGGGGGAGATCAGCAGCTTCGGCGCCGTAACTTCTTTCAATTTCGACAATTGGCGAAAGCCACAGTGACAGCCAATCTCCCCCCTTGAGGGGGAGATGTCCGGCAGGACCGAGGGGGCGCGAAGGATCGCGACCTCTCAGTCGAAATTTTAAAACAAGCTTCTCACAACAACCCCGAATCGCGCGCCGCCGCCGTCGCCTCGCCGCGCGACACCGCATCCAGCTTGCCCAGCACCGCCGAGACATGGTGATCGACCGTCTTTGGCGAAATCGTCAATTGCTCGGCGATCCGCTTGTTGGACAGGCCGCGTTCGATCAGCTGCAGCACCTGCATCTGGCGCAAGGTGAGGCCGGCGAGGTTGGCGCGCGTCGAGCGGCGCGGGCCGCGGGCGATGCCGCCAACGCCGTTCTTGCGCATGATATCGCGCAGGCGCTGGGCTGCCGGCCTTGCCCCCAGGCCGTCGAAAATATCCAATGCCAGCCGCTGCCCCTCGTCGTCGCCGAGGATGAGCGCCAGTCCGCGCTCGTATGGCGCATTCAATTCGGCCCAGAGTGCCGAAGCCGAACGCCAGTCGCCGGTCAGAAGCAGCCGGTATGGTGTCGCCATGTCGGCGGTGTCGCCGGCCGGCATATCGGGAGAGAGCAATGTTCGCCACAGCGCCAGCTCCCCGACATGGGCACGCGAGCGCACCGGCGTTTCGGCGCGGGTGATCAGCGCCAGCGCCTCTTGCCTGTCGGCCAGGCCCAGCCATGCCTGCTCCGCTATCAAGGCCGCATAGGAGCTCAGCATCTGCAGGTCGCCGCCGCTTCCGACCAGACGCGCCATTTCGGCGAACAGCGGCTCGGCCGAAGGATCGCCGCGCCTCAGGCGCAGTTTCGCCAATGCCAGCAGCGCCGGAAACCGGCCCACGGTGGTTGTCCGCTCATTGTCGATGACATCGCTTGCCGTCGCGGCGGCCTCATCCCATTGGCCCTGACGCAGTTGCACATCGGCCAGCATGCCCCTGAGATAGTCGCGCCAGGTGCCGAGATCGTTCTCGGTGCAATAGTGGATGCCGCTCTCGAGCACCGGACGTGCCGCGTCGTAGCTCATCTGGGTGATCTCGAAACAGGCGCGGTTGGTGAAGGCGCGCGCGGCATGTTCCTGGAAATTGCCTTGGAGCGCAATTTCAAGGCTTTCGTCGAGGCGCAGGCGTCCGGCATCCGGATTGAGCCACTGCTCGACGCAGCCGACATTGTTGAGGGCATGCGACGCGATGTCGGGACGGTTCATGCGCGCAGCCAGCGCCGCTGCCTTCTCGCCATAGAACAGCGTGTCTTCCACCCTCTCCGACAGCATCGCCAGATGCGAAAGGTTCGAATAGGCCATGGCGAGTTCGGGACCGGCGGGAGCCGCTTCCAACATAGCCACAGCCTCGGCGCCGAAGGCGGCCGCCGCCTCGCGGTCATCGCCCATTTCGCTCAGCCGGGAGAGCCATCTCAGGCTGTCGCCCTCCTTCAGCCTGTTGCCGTCTGCCTGATGCAGTCGGCGCGCCTCGCCCTGCGCCGCAAGCGCGTCGTCGATCTTGCCGATGAGATGACACTCGAACGCATGGCTTTCGTAGAGTACCGCACGTTCCGTGGCCGGCAGGCTGTCGGCCTGCTGCAAGGCGATTTCGTAATAGCCGGCGGCATCGCGATGGGCGCCGACACGCGACGCTTCGCGCGCGGCGATTGGCGCAAGTTCGCGCACCGCCGCCAGATTGTGCGCCTCGACCGCATGATGCACCAGGCGGCCTGTGGAGACGTCGCCATTTTCGAGCAGTGCCGCCAGCGCACGCTGGTTGAACTGCCGCCTGTGCGACGTCGTCAGCATCATTTCGATGGCGCGTCGCGCGATGTCGTGGCGGAAGGCGTAGCCGTCGCCCAGATCGTCAAGCAGGCCGTTGGCGACACACTCGGCCAACTGGCCGGCGCTGGCGACGCCGCACAGGCCTTGCAAGGCCCAGGCGTCGGCGCGGCGCGGAAACACCGACACCGCGTCGAGCATGGCCCGGGCGCCAACCGACAGCCGCTCGGCCCGCGCCAGCACCGCGTCGCGCACGCTTGCCGGCAGCGCCATTTCGTTTTCGGCGCACAACAATTCGGTGACGAAGAAGGCATTGCCTGCGGTCGCCCGGTAGATGGCGTCGCCATCGCGGCCAGCCGCATCGGCGAGCGACAGCACGGCCGCCTCGCTGAGCAGCGGCACGTCCATGCGCGCCACGCTGCCGGCCGGGATTTCGCCAAGGGCGCGGCGCACGCGCATCTGTCCTTCGCTGCGGTCGGTGCGCGCCGTGAGCAACAGCAGGATGTGGGTGTTGGCGATACGCCGGCCGAGGAAGCGCACGAAATCGAGCGTCGCATCGTCGGCCCAGTGCAGGTCTTCGATCACCAGCAGGCTCGGTCCCTTGGCCGCAAAGGCGTCGAGCGCGTCGGAAAACAGCGGCAGTCTCTGCCCATGCCGGGCATCGATGGCGCGCGGCAGCGCCCATTGCGCTTCACGGGCCAGATCGTAGAGCGGCCCCAGCGGATCTGGGATCGACAGATCCTCGCAAGCGCTGCGCAACATTGCCGCGCTTTGCCCCACACGGGCCGCGAATGCCTCGACAAGCGCCGTCTTGCCGGCGCCGGCCTCCCCGGCCAGCACGGCGACGCGGCCATGGCCGCCTATTGCATCGCCAAGCAGGCTCTCCAACTGCTGCAGCTGCGTCTGCCGTTCCAGAAGCATCATTATCATCGTCTCACAGGATCGGAGTTTTCCCACCATGGCGGGCCGCTCACGATTAGCCCGTGAAGAAAGCGCCGCAATGTGACTTTGCACACATTGCCGTGCCTCTTTCCACAAAGAACGACGCCAATATAGGGAATCGTCCCGTCCAATATGGGGAATCGTTCCGATGCGCGGGCCGGGCCGGCGTGGTCAACGTCCAGCAGCGCTCCGATCGAGCGTGAATCAATGGAAAAGGAAGTCTTCCATGCCTCGCTATCTGATTGAACGCACATTTCCGGACGGCCTCAACATTCCGATGACCGACATCGGCGCCACTGCGGTCGGCGGGGTCGTCATGCGCAATGCCGAAAAGGGCGTCACCTGGATCCAGTCCTTCGTCACGCCCGACAAGAAGCACAGCTTCTGCATCTACGACGCGCCGACGCCCGAAGCGATCCGCAGCACGGCTCAGAAAAACTCGCTGCCGGTCGACAAGATCACGGAGGTGCGGGTTCTTGACCCTTATTTTTACCTCTGATCCTGCGTTCGGTCGCCACGATGATGAGCATCAAACTGTCCTTCGCGGCCGTGGCGAACTGCCTGATGGCCTGCCGCTCGGCGGAATCGGGCCTGTCCTGGGAAAGACCGTCCGGCCAACCTCCGTGCTCGGCCGTCTATGGCGGTTCGCGACGAGGCTGCCTGCGTATCTGTCTGAAAGGCGGCGCTTGCCCCCGGAAGGCGACTATCTGAGGCGCGACATCGGGCTATCGGAGCGGGACGTCCCGCAGGAATATTGGCAATATTACTTTTGGGATCGTTGATTTTGCACGGTTTTTAAGGGCTGCGGCCAAAGCCCGGCAACGGAAGCCGCATCGCATGAACCGGGACGGATAAACCAAATCCTAAACCAACGCCGCAGCGTTTCGGGCAGCCTGATCGGCCGCCGTCGCCTCGAGCGTCAACAAACGGACGGAAGACCATGACCATAACTCTTTGGACGACACGCTTCGCGGCTTTCGCCGCCATCTCGATCGCGGCGGGTGCGGCCGCCCAGGCGCACGACGCCAACCCGTTGGCCGAAAAGGTGCGCGCAGCCAACAGCCGCTTCGAGAATGTGGCAGCCGCCACCGCCGAAGGCTATGCCCCCATCCCTTGCGCCAGCGGCATCACCGGCGGCGCCATGGGCATCCACTATGTCAACGGCGCCTATCTCAAGGACGATGCCGTCGATGTCGCCAAGCCCGAGGCGGTGATGTACGAGCCGATGGCCGACGGCGGCCTGAAGCTAATAGCGGTCGAATACATCACCTCGAAAGGCCCGGCCTCGCTCGAAGGCCAGCTGTTCAACTTCAACAGCGCCCCCAACCGCTACGGCCTCGGCCCGTTCTACGAACTGCATGTCTGGGCCTGGAAACAGAACCCGACCGGCGCCTTCGCCGACATGAACCCGAACGTGTCCTGCGACGCGATGAAGGGGATGTAACGTTCCCGATGTGACATCCGGCACCGGACACACCCGATGCCTGCCTTCCCCCTTGGCGGGGGAGGGGCGAGCGAAACGCCGACCGGCTCCCCAGTCTTCCCCGGCGTTCGCTCGCCTTTTATTATGCCCCGGCATACGATGACGCACCTTGCACACGCGGCCGTCCTTGGCCCCTCGGCGCACCCGCACCTGCCCACCCTTTCTTAAGGTGTTTCGGATACATCGAAACCTTGAAAAGAGGCGGAAAACGGAGAGACATCGGGGTGCGCTTTTCCGCGGCGACGACGGCCGGGCGGTTCTTGCCGCAGCGTTTGGCGCTGCGCATGGGGCCTCTGCTTGACCGCATCGATGCGGTGCTGTTCACCGCCGACGAGCGCGGCGAAGCCGGCCGCATGTCGCTGATCGCCTTTGCCATCCGCATCGTCAGCGCCGTCATCGCCTTCATCAGCCAGGTGCTGATGGCGCGCTGGATGGGCTCGTTCGAATACGGCATCTTCGTCCTCGTCTGGGTGACGATGGTCATCGTCGGCAACCTCGCCTGCCTCGGCTTCCACACCTCGGTCATCCGCTTCATCCCCGAATACCGCGAACGCAACATGCTGGCCGAGCTGCGCGGCATCGTGGTCGCCAGCCGCCTGTTCGTGCTGATTGCCTCAACCGCGATCGCCGGGCTTGGCGCACTGGGCGTCTGGCTGTGCGCGAACTGGATCGAGAGCTACTATGTTATGCCCTTCATCCTCGGCCTGTTCTGCCTGCCGATGATCGCCATGGGCGACCTGCTGCAAGGCCAGTCACGCGCCAATTCCTGGGCGTTGTTTGCGTTGTCGCCAACCTATCTGGTGCGGCCGGTGCTGATCCTGGCGCTGATGGCGCTGATGCTGGCGCTGGGCTATGCGCCCGACGCCAGGACAGCGATCTTCGCCTCGATCGCCGCCACCTACGCCACCACGCTCGGCCAGCTCATCGGCGTGACCACGCGCATGGGCAGGAATATCCCGGCCGGGCCGATGAAGGTGCATTTCGCCGAGTGGTTCATCGTCTCGCTGCCGATCTTCCTGGTCGAGAGCTTCTTCTTCCTGCTCACCAACGCCGACGTGCTGATGGTCGGCGCCTATCTCCAGCCCAATGACGTCGCCGTCTATTTCGCCACCGTCAAGACGCTGGCGCTGGTGCATTTCGTCTATTTCTCCGTCAAGGCCGGCGTTGCCCAGCGCTATGCGCAGTTCACCCATGGCGAACCGGAAAAGCTCGCCGCGTTCGCACGCGAGACCGTGTCGTGGACGTTCTGGCCGTCGCTGCTGATGGCGCTGCTGGTGCTGGCGCTCGGCGAGCCTATGCTGGTGCTGTTCGGCCCCGAATTCACCGCCGGCTATCCGCTGCTGTTCCTGCTGGTGTTCGGCGTCGTGGCGCGCGCCGCCGTCGGCCCTTGCGAAAGCCTTCTGACGATGAGCGGCAACCAGAACATCTGCGCCGCCGTCTATGCCATGACGCTCGCCTTCAACATCGGCCTCAACGTGGTGCTGATCCCGCTCTTCGGCCTGTGGGGCGCGGCGATCGCCACCAGCCTCGCCATGGTCTTCGAGGCCAGCGCCCTGTCCTTCACCGTCTGGCGCAAGCTCGGCATCGTCATGCTGATCTTCGTGCCCGCAGCAAAGGGAGCCGCCTGATGGCCGCCATCCCGCTGATCGAGGAAACCAGCGGCGGCCCGGCCGGCGCAATGGTGTCGGGCCTTGCCGGCCTGGCGCGCGACGCCGATCCGGCGCATCTCGAGATCCTCGCCAACAACCGGCCGCTGCGCAAGCTGGCGATCTATCCGGCTTCGGCCGGCTTCGAACTGGTCGAGGAACTCGACTATCTGTGCACCCGCACGATCGAGCCCAACGTCTTCTTCAACCCGCGCTTTCTGGCGCCGGCCATGCCCCGGCTGGAAGATCGCGAGGTCAAGCTGGCGGTGATCCGCGACGGCGACGAATACCGCAACCGGCTGCGCCTGCTGGTGCCGTTCTCGGTCGAACGGCCGGCCGTGCCGCTCGGCGTTCCGGTGATGCGCACCTGGTCGAGCCCGTTCGGCCCGATCGGCACACCGCTGGTCGACCACGACGACCCGATCGGCGTCGTCGAGGATTTCTTCGGCATGCTGTCGCGGCCGCATCTCAAGCTGCCGAAGGTCTTCGTGCTGCCCGACATGCGCCTCGACGGCCCATTGGCCAGCGTGCTGGCCACCGTTGCCGAGACGCGCGGCCTGACGATGGTCACCACCGGCAAGGCGGACCGGCCGGTGCTCGAAAGTACGCTCGACGGCGAGGCGTATCTGAAGGCATCGCTGCGCGCGCACCACTACCGCGAATTCCGCCGCCTAAAGCGGCGCCTGGGGGATCTCGGCAGGCTGGAACATGTCGTGGCGCGGGGACCGGACGAAATCCGCCACGCCATCGAAAGTTTTTTGACGCTGGAAGCCGCCGGCTGGAAGGGCCGCGAGCGCACCGCCATGGCCATCGACCGCTACCGCGCCGCCTTTGCCCGCGAAGCCGTGCACCGGCTGGCCGAGCACGACATGTGCCGCATCCATTCGCTGACGCTGGACGGCCGCACGATCGCCTGCCTGGTCGTCTTCGTCGAGGCCGGCGTCGCCTACACCTGGAAGACCGCCTATGACGAGACGCTGGCGACCTATTCGCCGGGCACGCTGTTGATGATCGAGGTGACCAGGCAGCATCTCGACGACCCCAACGTTATGATGACCGATTCCTGCGCCGTGCCCGACCATCCGGTGATGAGCCGGCTGTGGAGCGAGCGCAAGCCGATGGGCTCGCTGGTGATCGGGCTGACTCCGGATGCCGACCGCCTCGCCCGCCAGGCAGCCTCGCAGTTGCATCTCTACCGCGAGACCCGCAACATGGCCCGCCTGCTGCGCAACCGCGTGAAGAGTTTGCTGGGACGGCGATAGCCACTGGATCAACGGCAAGACACCAGCTATGGCTCCGGCGGCAATTTCGGCCGGCCTTCACGACAAGCCATCCTGATGATCAGAACCTTTTTGCGTCACGCCGGTCCCCGTGCGGCCTTTTTGCTGCTTGCGCTGCTGCCTGTCCGCGCCTGGGCCGATAGCTGTCCCGAGGATTGCAGCGAGCCCGCGCCGTCCATCAACATCTACAGCCACACCGCCGCCAGCCATCTCAGCCCGGCCACGCTGGGTGCACTGCCGCGCGTCTATGTGCCGAACCGCTCCTCCAACAGCGTCACGGTGATCGACACCATGACACTCAAGGAAGTCGACAGGTTCCCGGTCGGCAGCAAACCGCAGCACGTCGTGCCGTCCTGGGACCTGAAGACGCTCTGGGTCGCCAACAATGGCACCGGCAAGAACGGCAGCCTCACGCCGATCGACCCGATGACCGGCAAGCCCGGCCCGCAGATCGCCGTGGACGATCCCTACAATTTGTATTTCATGCCGGGCGCGGCCATCGTCGTCGACGAAGCCCTGGAGCGGCTCGATTTCCGCGATCCTCACACCATGGCGCTAATGTCGAGCCTGCCGACGCCCACTTGCCCCGGCATCAACCACGCCGAATTCTCGGTCGACGGGGCCTACGCGATCTTCACCTGCGAATACGGCAATGGCGGATTGGCAAAGATCGACCTGAAGAACCAGAAGGTGCTTGGCCATCTCGACTTCTCGAAAATGGGCATGCCGCAGGACATCCGCCTCTCGCCCGACGGCAAGGTTTTTTACGTCGCCGACATGATGAATGACGGCGTGTTCCTCGTCGATGGCGACAGTTTCAAGGAGATCGGCTTCATCCCGACCGGCATCGGCGCCCATGGCTTCGTCGTCAGCCGCGACGGCAAGCGGCTCTATGTCTCGAACCGGGGCTCGCACAAGATGGAGCAGGGCAAGGCAAAGGGACCGGGCAGCGTGAGCGTGATCGACTTCGCCACCCGCGCGGTCGTAGCACTTTGGCCGATCCCCGGCGGCGGCAGCCCCGACATGGGCAATGTCAGCGCCGACGGCAAACAACTATGGCTGTCCGGCCGCTTCGACAGTGCCGCCTACATGATCGACACGACAACAGGCGCCGTGACCAAGTTTCGGGTTGGCTCAGAGCCGCACGGCCTGACGGTGTGGCCGCAACCGGGACGGTATTCCCAAGGCCATACGGGAAATATGCGCTAAGTCCGCGTTCGAGGCGCGCTCGAACGCAAGGGGTCGCAAAGGGCGACCGCTCGTCGGCCCGGAACGAGCAGGGGCTTTCCTTGGACACCGCGAAGCTGTAGCTCCACACACTGGTTTCGGATACCGCCAGAAGATGAACCTCCGCCGCATCGTCCTCATCGTCGCGCTTCTCAATCTTGCCTATTTCGGGATCGAGTTCGCTGTGGCGCTCGCCATTGGATCAGTGTCCCTGTTCGCCGACAGCATCGACTTTCTTGAAGATGCTTCCGTGAACCTCCTTATCCTGCTCGCACTTGGGTGGTCTGTGCGCTCCCGTGCGCGGGTGGGGATGGCATTGGCGCTCATCCTTCTCATGCCGGGTCTGGCAACGCTCTGGACGGCTTGGGAGAAGTTCAACGCGCCGGTGCCGCCGCAGCCCATCGCCTTGACCTTGGCGGGACTTGGCGCCCTCGCCGTCAACCTGTCCTGTGCCTACATGCTGGCCGCGCACCGGCATCGTGGCGGCAGCCTCACAAAGGCGGCCTTCCTGTCGGCCCGCAACGACGCCTTGGCCAACATCGCCATTATTGCCGCAGGGTTGGTCACGGCCTTGCTCTGGCATTCCGCGTGGCCCGATTTGGCGGTGGGATTGGGGATCGCGGTCATGAACGCCGACGCGGCCCGCGAAGTGTGGGAAGCTGCCCGTGAAGAACACCGTGCGGCGGCCTGAGAGCACGTAGAGCGGGGCTACCGGCCGCCGCTGATTGGCGCTATCGCTGTCATCCTCAGCAGCCGCGGTTGGCTCTGTGTTCGAGGCACTGTTCGAACCCGGAGGGTTCGCAAGGGCGACCGCCCGTCGGCCGGTCAGGCCGCCCCATCGGAGCCCATGAGCGAAGCGAACTGGCGTGAGATCAAAAATGGTGCCCCTAGCCGGAATCGAACCAGCACTCCTTGCGGAACTCGATTTTGAGTCGAGCGCGTCTACCAATTCCGCCATAGGGGCTCAGGCCAGGAGGCCTGGATGGGCGCGGACTATACGGTCGGAGGCCTGTTCGTCAACTGGCCAAATGCGCCGCCGTGCCCTGCTTGCGGCAAAAGCCCGCCTTTCTGTTTCATGACGCTCCTGCCATTGTGCGGCGCGGAAAATCTTTCTAGACAGACGCGCATCAAAGCGCGTTGCGTCTGGGCAACCTGCATCCAGGAGAGCCGATGCTTCGCGGACTTTACGACTGGACCTTGTCGCTGGCGGCCCGCAAATCCGCCGAATGGTGGCTGGCCTTCATCGCCTTCGTCGAAAGCTCGGTGTTTTTCATACCTGCCGACGTCTTGTACCTGCCCATGGCGTTGGCGCGGCCCGAACGCGCCTATCGCTATGCGCTGACCGCCACTGTCGCGTCGGTGCTGGGCGGCATTGCCGGCTGGCTGATCGGTTACTATGCCTACGACACGATAGCACGGCCGATGCTGGAGCACTTTGGCGGCCTTGACGCGTTCGAGAGGTGGCAGTCGGCCGGCACCGGGCTGATGCTGGTGCTGCTTGTCACATCGGGTGCCGCCCACTTGCCGCCGATCAAGGTGGTCACCATTCTGGCAGGCGCCCTCCACGTCAATCTTTTCGTCTTCATCGTCTCCGCCATCCTGGCGCGTGGCGCCCGTTTCCTGCTTCTGGCCTGGCTGCTGCGCCGCTATGGCGAAGAGATCAAGGAATTCATCGAGAAGCGTTTGGGATTGATCGTCGGCGCCGGCGCCGCCGCCCTGATTTTGCTCTATATCCTCGTCAAATACGCCTTCTGACCGCCCAAGGCGGGCGGTGGGTCAGGACTATGCCGGCGGACGGCGAATTCAACGGACGAAACATGACAGCCACGATGACAGCCGATACCGGACGCCAGCGGACGCGCACCGCTTTGTTTCTCGCCGTCGCCATGGCCGCCACGGTCGGCTCCGCGCTCGCCTTCCAGCACATAGGCGGCTACATCCCCTGCCATCTGTGCCTGGAGCAGCGCACGCCCTATTATATCGGCGCCCCGCTGATGCTGCTGGCGGTGATCGCCTCGATGTTCAGCGCACCCGCATGGCTGACGCGCGGCCTGCTTGCCGTCGGCGGCCTGCTGATGCTCTACGGGCTCTATCTCGGCGTCTATCATTCGGGCGTCGAATGGGCCTGGTGGCAGGGCCCGGCCGATTGCACGGCCGGCGCCGGCCCGGTCGACACCGGCGGCAAGGGCGTGCTCGACGCGCTCGACAAATTCGTGCCGCCATCCTGCGACAAGGCAGCCCTTCGTATCCTCGGCCTGTCGCTGGCCGGCTGGAACGCCATAGCCAGCTTCATCCTCGCCGCCGTCGCCTTCCGCGGCGCGCTGGCGCGCGACTGATCTAGCGACGCGAGAAACAGAACTCGCACCGCCCATTCTGCGGCTGGGCTTGAACGGTTGCGCCGCCCCTCATTGCCCTGCCGGGCATTTCTCCCCGTATAGCGACTGGGAGAAAGACACTTTCATCCATGCTTTCGCCAATTTTCAACGTTGCAGAACGAGCGCCGAGGTTGCAGCCAATTCCCTTTTCCCCGTCACTATAGGGGGAGAAGGTGGCGGCAGCCGGATGAGGGGCAGCACCTGACATCGGCGATTGCCCTGGCAAGGCCGATCGCGCCAATCCCTACGGCTCCAACTCCACATCCCAGTAGAGATAATCCATCCAGCTTTCATGCAGATGGTTGGGCGGGAACAGCCGGCCATTGTTGTGCAGGTCGTGCACGGTCGGCTGGTATGGCTTCTGCAGCGGCCACATCTTGGCGTGCGCCGGCATCATGCCGCCCTTCCTCAGATTGCAGGGTGAACAGGCGGCCACGACATTCTCCCACGTCGTGGCCCCGCCGCGATGGCGCGGGATGACGTGGTCGAAGGTCAGATCCTCGGGCGTGCCGCAATACTGGCACTGGAAGCGGTCGCGCAGGAACACGTTGAAGCGGGTGAATGCCGGGTGCCTCGACGGCTTCACATAGGCCTTCAGGCTGACGACGCTGGGCAGCTTCATCGAAAAGGTCGGCGAAGACACCGCATGCTCGTATTCGGCGACGATGTTGACCCGGTCGAGGAACACCGCCTTGATGGCGTCCTGCCAGGACCAGAGCGACAAGGGGTAATAGCTGAGCGGACGGTAATCCGCATTCAGCACCAGCGCAGGAAGCCCATCCGGAGATACGGCAACCGTCACCTTGTTGACCTCCTCGTTCTAGAACCGATCGGCGCGGATACTGTAAGCCCGACATGACAGGGATGTGAAGCGGATTGTCATCAGCCAAAAGCGGCAAAAATGCAGGATTTTCATGCTTTTTTACGGTTTCAGGCCGGAGGTGCTGCGTCCCGGCCCCTGGTTTCGCGATAATAGGACCAGAAAAGCCGCGATGCGACGCCTCGCCACGGGCTCCATGATTCGGCCAGGGCGATCAGCGTTTTCTCCGGCGGACGCGGCTCTATGCCGAGCGCGTGGCCAACCGCGCTCTGCAGCGCGACGTCGCGCGCGGGGAAAATATCGGGGTGGCCGGCGGCAAACAGGAGATAGACTTCCGCCGTCCACGGGCCGATGCCCGGCACCGCGATCATAGCCGCGATCGCCTCTTCGGCGTCGAGCGAACAGAGGTGATGCAGGTCGAGCCCCTCAACCACGGCCTGCGCAACCGCGATCAGACCGCGCTGCTTCGGCCGCGACAGCCCAGCCTCACGAAACATGTCCTCGCCGGCGGCAAGGATCGCCTGCGGCGTTAGCGGATCGACCAGTTTCACCAGCCGGCCGAAAATGGCATCGGCGCTCGCACGGGATACTTGTTGCGAAACGATAATGGAGGCCAGGCTTCGAAAGCCGGGCTCCGACAGCCGCAGCGGCACCTCGCCGGCCATGCCGCGCACCTTTTCCAGGCGCGGATCGATTGCGCAAAGCGCATCCAGCCCGCGCGCAATATCGTCCAGTGTCGCGATGCGTTGCATGTTTTCTTGTTCCTGAACCGACCTCACGGTAGCAATTGGCAAAACCGCTGCACAACCCGATTGCCGCTTGTGAGATGACGCTCCTGACATTCCGCTTCGCGCCGAGCCCGAACGGCGAACTGCATCTCGGCCATGCCTATTCGGCACTGCTCAACCAGCAACTGGCGCGTGCGGCCGGCGGCCGCCTGCTGCTGCGCATCGAGGACATCGACACGATCCGCTGCACGCCTGAATTCGAGGCCGGCATCTTTCGCGACCTCGAATGGTTAGGTCTCGAATGGGAACAGCCGGTGCGGCGCCAGGCCGAGCATTTCTCCGACTATCAGGCCGTGCTCGACCGGCTGGTCCGCGAAGAACTCGTCTACCCTGCCTTTATGAGCCGTGGCGAGATCAGGGCCTTCATCGCCGACAGCGAAAAGCGCGGCCGCGGCTGGCCGCGCGACCCGGACGGCGTGCCGCTTTATCCCGCCGCCGACAAGGCGCTGCCGGTCAGCGAACGCAACCGCCGCATCGCCGAAAATGCGCCCTTCGCCTGGCGCCTCGACATTGATGCAGCGCTGGCGCGCGTCGGCACGGATTTGTCCTGGCGCGAATTCACCAACGAGACGCTTTCGGCGACGCAGCGAGTCGAGGCGCGTCCGCAGGACTGGGGCGACGTCATTCTGGCGCGCCGCGACATCCCGACCAGCTATCACCTGGCCGTGGTCGTCGACGACGCTCTGCAAGGCGTCAGTCATGTCGTGCGTGGCCGCGACCTTTATTCCGCGACCGGCATCCAGCGCCTGCTGCAGGAACTGCTCGGCCTCGGCCAGCCGCAGTATTTCCACCACCGTCTCATACTCGGACCGGATGGGCGCAAACTGTCGAAGAGTTTTGCTGATACCGGCCTTGCCGCGCTGAGGCCGGCAGGCATGTTGCCGGACGATGTCAGGCGGCTGGTCGGGCTCTGACTAAAGCCGGGCCAGCCCCGCCTTGAGCAGCGCCAACGCGCCTATAAACGCGAAGGCGCCGCCCAGTCCCCAGGCAACCGCGAGCTTCAGATCTCTCAGGACGATGCCATGTTCGTTCGCGGCCATGACCGCGGCGAAAAAGCCGAGCGTGAACAGCAATGTGTTGCCGGTCGACCCAAAACCGTCCTCCTGCATGATGGCGTCGAGCGCTGAACCGAAGAAGAAGCCGAACACGGCCACACTGGCCACCGTCATCAAAAGCCAGCTTGTGTCGAGATGCAACAGCATGCGCGCTCCCTGTCGAAGCCAAAACGCCATGTCGCCGGATCCATCGACAGAAGTCGATTGCCCTGACGCCGCCCTTTGAATTCGGCCACCTCCTACATCAGGATGAGCTTATGTACCAATTGTTTCGCTTTGCTTGCCGGATTGAACCGCATTAGAGCAATTGCCGTATTTGTCTCTTCACCGAATCGGACCTCTCCACCGGAAACGGCTTCCCCGAAAATGCACAGTCTCAAGCGGTTCATCCCCGCCTCGTTTGTCGTCCTGTGGGCGACAGGTTTCATCGGCGCGCGCTACGCCATGCCCTGGGCGGAGCCCTTCACCTTTCTGGCGGCCCGCTTTGTCATCGCCGCCTTGCTGCTTGCCGGGCTGATGCTCGTGCTTGGCTCGAAGCGAGCCACAAGGGCAGAAGCGCTTCACGCCACGGTCGCCGGCATCCTCATGCATGGCATCTATCTCGGCGCCGTGTTCTGGGCGATCCACAGGGGCATGCCCGCCGGGCTTTCGGCGCTGATCGTCGGCCTGCAACCGCTGATCACCGCCGTGCTTGCCGGCCGGTTCCTCGGCGAGGACATCCTGCCGCGCCACTGGGCCGGCCTTGCCGTCGGCCTTGTGGGAGTGATCATCGTGCTGTGGCCGAAGCTCGGCGCTCTCGGCGGCGGCGTTACGCCCGAAACCCTGACGGCGTCGCTGGTCTCGGTGCTGGGCATGAGCGCCGGGACCATCTGGCAGAAGCGCTATGCCTCGGGTGGCGACCTGGTGGCGGCGACGATGTGGCAATATATCGGCGGCGGCTCGCTGATGATCCTGGCTTCGCTGGCACTGGAGACCCACACGGTGATCATCAACGGCGAACTGATCTTCGCCATGGCCTGGCTGGTCCTGGTGCTGTCGATCGGCGCCATCTTCCTGCTGATGGTGATGATCCGCGACGGCGAGATGTCGAAGGTCGCGTCGCTGTTCTACCTGGTGCCGGCCGTCACCGCTGTCATCGCCTGGGCGCTGTTCGGCGAACAGCTCAGCCTCGTGCAGATCGTCGGCATGGCAATCGCGACGCTCGGCGTCGGGCTGGCCACGGCTCGGCCAGCCAAAACCTAGCTGCCGACCCGTGCGCGCGCTTCGAGAAAGCGGCTGATCGCCGCATTGAGTTCGCCGCCGAGGATGAAGATCGCCGACAGCATATAGAGGAAAACCACGGCGATCATGATCGAGGCGAGGCCGGCATAGGTCGTCACATAGGACGAGAAATGGTCGAGGTAGGTCGCGAACATCGTCGAGCCGACAAGCCACGCAGCCAGAGTGAAGATGATGCCAGGCACCAGCGAGACAAAGCGGCGCTTGCCCGCCGGCAGCCAGTAGTGGACGGCAAACAAGCCACCAATGATGACGGTTGAGGCGATGACGTAGCGCCACAGCGTGATCGTGCCCGTATAGGGTTTGATCCACTCGAAATGAGCTTCCGCCAGCCGCGCCAGCAAAGGCGCAAAGACCAGGAGCACGCTGATCGCCAGGAAACCGGCCGTCGCGATCAGCACGAAGAAAATGCTCTGCACCCGGCGGTAGATGATGCCGCGCGTTTCGGCGACGCGGTAGGCGCGGTTGAGCGAGGTGCGCAGTGCCTCGATGCCGTTGGAGGCGAAATAGGCCGCCAGCAGCACGCCGTAGGTCAAAAGATCGGTGCGCCGCACGGTCAGCACGTTGAGCACCTCGCGCGCGATAGGCTTGGCGATCTGTTCGGGCCAGGTGTCGAAGACCAGGTGCACGGCAGTATCGGCGAACGCCTGCGCACCGAGGAAGCTCGCCAGCGTGGTGGCGAAGATCAGGAACGGGAACAGCGCCATGAGCGAAGTGATCGCCAGATGGCTGGCCATGGCCCAGCCGTCATCGGTGTTGAAATGGCCAAGCGCGTCATAGAGCACGCGGCGCAGCACGACGATATTCCGCATCAAGAGCCGCGTTCCCTTCGATTGTCTCGACGCCGCGAATATGGGAAGGGATTGTGGCAAATGGCAACCCTTGCTCAAACCACGACGCGGCCTGCCAAAGAGTTGCGCACCATCATCGTCACCGGCGCCTCGTCCGGGATAGGCGCCCACTGCGCCCGTGCGCTGAAGGCGGATGGCTGGCGGGTGCTTGCAACGGCGCGCAAGCCTGAAGACATAGCCGCACTCGAAGCCGATGGCATCGAAGCGTTTTACCTCGATTACCGTGAGCCGGACTCTATCGAAGCCCTTGTGGGCTCGGTGCTGGAGCGGACAGGCGGACGCCTCGACGCCCTGTTCAACAACGGCGCCCATGCACAGCCCGGCGCCGTGGAAGACCTGCCGGTTGCGGCATTGCGCGAGCAGTTCGAGGCCAATTTCTTCGGCTGGCACGACCTCACCCGACGCATCGTACCGGTAATGCGTCGCCAGGGACATGGCCGCCTCGTTCATTGTTCCTCGATCCTTGGGCTAGCGCCGGTGCCTTTTCGCGGCGCCTACTCAGCCTCCAAGCACGCGCTCGAAGGCCTGATGCTGTGCATGCAGCAGGAACTCAGGGGCAGCGGCATCCATGTCTCGCTGATCGAACCGGGGCCGGTGACCTCGAAAATCGCCAGCAACGGGCTGTTCTGGTTCCTGAAAAACATCGACCACGAGAATTCCGTCCACCACGTCGCCTATGCCGCGCAGCTGGCGCGGCTTCGGGCCGGCGGCAGCTCATCACGGCTGAAAAAGGGGCCGGAGGTGGTCTATGCGGCCTTGCGCCATGCACTTCTGTCGCGGCGCCCGCGCCCGCACTATGTGGTAACAGTGCCGGCCAGGATTGGCGTGATGCTCAAGCGCATCCTGCCGGCATCGATGCTCTACCGCGTTCTGGCCGGACGCGCCTGATCGCAACAGAACTGGGAACAGATCATGGCAACCGTCATCAAAGTCCTCCTCGTCCTCGTCATGGTCGCCGTGGTGATCGTGCTTGTCCGCGGCCTCATCAACATGATGCGCGGCGGCTCCGGTGTGAGCTCGAACAAGCTGATGCAGGCACGCGTGCTGCTGCAGGCGCTGGCGTTGGCACTAATCCTGCTGGTGGTGTATTTCACCCGCAAGTGACGGCCGTTCGGGAGGCGACGTGGTCAAGCTCAACAAGATCTACACCCGCACCGGCGATGACGGCACCACTGGCCTCGGCACCGGTGAACGCAGGCTGAAATCCGACCTGCGCGTCGATGCCTACGGCACCGTCGATGAAGCCAATGCCTGCATCGGCATCGCCCGCCTGCACACAGCGGCAAGTTATCCCGCCATCGACGCCATGCTGTCCCGCATCCAGAACGATCTGTTCGACCTCGGCGCCGATCTCGCCGTGCCCGACGACGGCAAGCCGCTCGGCTACGAGCCGCTGCGCATCATCGCCTCGCAGACCGACCGCGTCGAAAAGGATATCGACCTTCTCAACAAGGATCTGCAGCCGCTCAAATCCTTCGTGCTCAATGGCGGCACGCCGGCGGCGGCAGCACTTCATCTTGCCCGCACCGTGGCGCGACGGGCCGAGCGGATCATGGTGGCGCTGGCGCAGGACCCGGCCGAACATGTCAATCGCGAGGGGCTGAAATACATAAACCGCGTCTCCGACTTTCTGTTCGTCGCCGCTCGTGCGGTCAATGACAACGGAAATGCCGACGTGTTATGGGTGCCCGGCAAGAACCGCTGAATTTTCGAAGGCGGGAAAGGGCTTGGGGCATGTTCATCCCGCTTTACGACTCCAACAGGTTGCGCCACATCCGGCTGCAATATGTGACGATCGGCCTGATCGCGGCCAACGTGTTGGTCTTTCTCATCACGACGATCGGCGGCGAAAATTTCAACAACGCAGCCGTGCTCGGCTTCGGCTTCATTCCTTCGGTTGTCCACGACACGGCAGAACTCTCGCCCCAATTCGTCGTCATTCCCGAGAGCCTGAGTTACCTTACCTATGCCTTCCTGCATGCCGATATCTTTCATCTCGGCGGCAACATGCTGTTCCTGTGGGTGTTCGGCGATAATGTCGAGGACGCACTCGGCCACATCCGCTACCTCATCTTCTACCTGCTTTGCGCCATCGCCGGCGCCTTCTTCCAGGGGCTCGTCGCCTGGAGTTCGGAGGTTCCGCTGATCGGCGCCTCCGGCGCCATTGCCGGCGTCGTCGCCGCCTATCTGGTCCTCTACCCCCGGGTGAAAGTGTGGGTGCTGGTCTTTGCCCGGATTCCGCTGCGTATCCCGGCCTTCATCCCGCTGATCCTGTGGATCGGCTTCCAGGTGGTGATGTTTGCCGCCGGCGGCGAAAACCAGATATCCTGGGCCTGCCACATTGGCGGCATCATTGCCGGTGGCGTGCTGGTGCTCATCATGCGCAGCCGCGGCGTGCCGCTGCTCGCCGGTGACGACGGCGAGCCGGAACCCGCCGATCAGCCAGCCGCTTCTATTGGGCCGGCGCCAGCCGGTCCGGCTCCCGTGCAACCTGAGACGCGTTGGGGCCGGGGTGGCGCTTCCGGTCACAACTGAACCGATTTGAGTGGTTTGGCCGCTGCCGTGGCATATTGACGTGTTGCGTCGCCACAACTACGGAGAGCGCCACCGCTAGGCGGCAGAAGACCAGAATTCGTCCGGCCAGGATTCCGTTTGGCCGCAATTCAGTCAGGAATGTCGGCTTTCGACAACTCTGCGGAGGCGCACGCTGCTATAGCGCGCCCGGATATCTCAGGAGAGGTGACAGGCAAATGAAGATCCTTGTGCCCGTGAAGCGGGTTGTGGATGCGAACGTCAAGGTTCGCGTCAAGGCTGATGGTTCGGCGGTTGAACTCGCCAATGTCAAGATGGCGATGAACCCGTTCGACGAGATCGCGGTGGAAGAGGCACTCCGGCTGAAGGAAGCCGGCAAGGCCGAAGAGATCATCGTCGTTTCGATCGGCCCGCAGCAGGCGCAGGAAACGCTCCGCACCGCGCTCGCCATGGGCGCCGACCGCGCCATCCTGGTCAAGACAGATGAACAGACCGAGCCGCTCGGCGTCGCCAAGGTGCTGAAGGGCGTCGTCGACGCCGAGCAGCCCGGCCTCGTGATCCTCGGCAAGCAGGCGATCGATGATGACTCGAACCAGACCGGCCAGATGCTGGCCGCCCTGCTCGGCTGGGCACAGGGCACCTTCGCCTCCAAGGTCGTGCTCGACGGCGATAAGGCCAAGGTGACGCGCGAAGTCGATGGCGGCCTGCAGACGGTGGAACTGAAGATGCCGGCGATCATCACCGCCGATCTTCGCCTCAACCAGCCGCGCTACGCCTCGCTGCCCAACATCATGAAGGCCAAGAAGAAGCCGCTCGACGAAAAGAGCCCGGCCGATTACGGCGCCGACGTCAAGCCGCGCCTGAAGGTGCTCAAGACCGAGGAGCCCAGCGGCCGCAAGGCGGGCGTGAAGGTCAAGAGCGTCGCCGAACTGGTCGACAAGCTGAAGAACGAAGCCGGCGTGCTCTGAGACTGGAAGGAACAGATAAAATGACCATTCTCCTCATCGCAGAACACGACAACGCAACTCTTTCCGACCAGACCGCCAAAGCGCTCTCGGCGGCGCTGCAGATCGGTTCGGACGTGCATGTGCTGGTGGCCGGCAAAGGCGCCAAAGGCGCTGCCGACGCCGCCGCCAAGCTCAAGGGCGTGAGCAAGGTGCTGCTGGCCGAGGCCGACGAACTGGCCGAGCGCCTCGCCGAACCGCTCGCCGCAATCGTTGTCTCGCTGGCCGGCGCCTACGACACCATAATCGGGCCGGCGACCTCGTCGGGCAAGAACGTCGCGCCGCGCGTGGCGGCCCTGCTCGATGTCGCGCAGGTCTCCGAGATCATCGAAGTGGTTTCACCAGACACGTTCAAGCGGCCGATCTATGCTGGCAATGCGATCCAGACGGTGCAGTCTACCGACGCCAAGAGGGTCATCACTGTGCGCACCGCCTCCTTCCAGGCTGCCCCCGAGGGCGGCTCGGCAGCTGTCGAGACGGTGAAGGCCGCGGCCAATCCCGGCCTCTCCACTTTCGTCGAGAACAAACTCTCGGAAACCGACCGTCCGGAGCTGACCTCGGCCAAGATCATCATTTCGGGCGGCCGCGCGCTCGGCTCCTCGGAAAAGTTCCAGGAAGTCATCCTGCCGGTCGCCGACAAGCTCGGTGCAGCCGTCGGCGCCTCGCGCGCTGCCGTCGACGCCGGCTACGCCCCGAATGACTGGCAGGTCGGCCAGACCGGCAAGGTCGTGGCGCCGGACCTCTATATTGCCGTCGGCATTTCCGGCGCCATCCAGCACCTTGCCGGCATGAAGGATTCGAAGGTCATCGTCGCCATCAACAAGGACGAAGAGGCGCCGATCTTCCAGGTTGCCGATTACGGCCTGGTCGGCGACCTGTTCGTCATCCTGCCGGAACTGCAAAAGGCGCTTTGACGCTCTCTGCTAAAGCGTATTAAATTGTGAAAGGGTGGGGTAGACGAAGCTGCCCCACCCTTTTAGTTTGCACTGCACAAAAAGCAGGCCGCAAAGGCCTTTTCGACGGGATCGCTGCAAATGGCCAAGATCGAGACGATCGGCATCATCGGCGCCGGCCAGATGGGCGGCGGCATCGCGCATGTATCAGCACTTTCGGGTTTCAAGGTGCTGATCTACGACGTCTCGCCCGACCGTATCGAGAAGGGTATTGCCACGGTCAGCGGCAACATGGCCCGCCAGGTCGGCTCCGGCAAGCTTGAGGAAAAGCTGCGTAACGAAGCGATGGCGCGCATTTCCGCAGCCCCCACCATGGCTGATCTCGCCGGTGCCGATCTGGTGATCGAGGCGGCGACCGAGGACGAGACGGTCAAGCGCAAGATTTACGCGCAGCTCTGTCCCCAGCTCAACCCGGAAGCCATTCTGGCGACCAACACCTCGTCGATTTCGATCACCCGGCTTGCCGCGCAGACCGACCGTCCCGAGCGTTTCATCGGCATACATTTCATGAACCCCGTGCCGCTGATGAAGCTGGTCGAACTGGTGCGCGGCATCGCTACCGAGGATCAGACCTTCGAGGCGGCCAAGGCCTATGTGAAACAGCTCGACAAGACCATCACCGTCTCTGAAGATTTTCCGGCCTTCATCGTCAACCGCATTCTGTTGCCGATGATCAACGAGGCGATCTACACGCTCTATGAGGGGGTCGGCTCGGTCGATGCCATCGACACCGCCATGCGGCTCGGCGCCAACCATCCGATGGGACCGCTGCAGCTCGCCGATTTCATCGGCCTCGACACCTGCCTGTCGATTATGCAGGTGCTGCATGACGGCCTGTCGGATTCGAAATATCGCCCCTGCCCGCTGCTGGTGAAATATGTCGAGGCCGGCTGGCTCGGCCGCAAGACCGGGCGCGGCTTCTACGACTATCGCGGCGAGCATCCGGTTCCGACGCGCTAACCACCAGAACGAAAGTTCCGTGCTCCCTCAGGACGCCGCTGCAAGCGGCGGCTCTGCTTGGCCTCTTGACCCGGTATCGTCAGGCGCCACGGAAACACAGCCGCGGCCGGCGGCCTTGGCCGCATAGCAGGCAGCATCGGCCCGGGCGATGATCTCGTCGACTTCACCGCTGTTGCTGTGGATTGGCGCCAGCCCGATGCTGGCATCGATCGCATGCGGCCGGCCGTCCCAGCTGAACTGCAGGCCGCGGATGGCGTCGATGACCGAGCGTGCGGCAATCCTGGCGCCGGCGCTCGGCCCGGCTTTCAGGATGACCGCGAATTCGTCGCCGCCGAGGCGGGCCACGATATCCTCCGGCCCAAGCGCACCGCGAATGGCCTCGGCAACCCGCTTCAGCAAGGCGTCGCCGGCGGCGTGCCCGCCAGTGTCGTTGACCAGCTTGAAATGGTCTAGATCGATGAACATGAAATGATGTTCGCCCGCCGGCCTGGCTGTGCCGGCCTTGCGGCTCCGGTCGACCAGTTCCTCCATGGTGCGGATAAAGCTCGAACGGTTGGCAAGGCCAGTCAGCGCATCATGCGCGGCGGCATAGGCGAGCTGGCGCTGCAAGGCGCGCGCATCGGTGAAGTCCTGGAAGACAATGACAAGACCGCAGAACTCCTGGCGGTCGTTCATGATCGGCGACACCACCTGGCGGATGCTGCAGCGTGTGTCGTCGCGACGGATGAGGACGGCGCGACTGTTCTGGTCGACAGGGCTGGCGCTGCCGAGCGCCGGCCGCGTCATGCCGATCCTTTGCCCGGTTTCTTCGTCCACCGCCCAGTAGACATGGCCAAGCGTCTTGCCGAGCGCCTCCGCGCCAACAACGCCGGTGAGCTTTTCGGCGACCGGGTTCATGAAGGTGATGCGGTTGGCGGCATCGGTGCAGATGACGGCGTCGCCGATCGACTGCAGCGTCACCCTCAGCCGCTCCTTCTCGTCGGCCAGCATTGCCGCCGATACGATGAGGCTTTCCTCGGTTTGCTTGCGCTGGGTGATGTCGGTCAGGCTGCCGATGGCCCTGACCAGCCGTCCGTCCTTGTCGCGTTCGAGCGTCTTGCCGCGGTCGAGGATCCAGACCCAGTGGCCATCCTTGTGGCGCATCCGGAACTCGGCTTCGAAGAACGGTGTCCTGCCCTCCAGATGGGCACGATCGGCTTCGGCGACGTTTTCGCGATCGTCGGGGTGGATCATCGCCAGCCAGCGGTCGGGGTCGCCGTCCAGTTCGCCATCGGCATAGCCCAGCATCTTCACCCAGGTGGCGGAGTAGGTGGTGCCGCCCTTCCGCATATCAAGATCCCAGACGCCTTGTCCGGCGCTGGCCAGGGCAAAATTCCAGCGCGTTTCGGCTTCGGCTATGCGCGCCTCGGATTGCTTGCGCGCATCGATATCCTCGATCTGGGAGACCAGGTAGAGCGGGCTCCCGCTCTTCTCGTCGCGAATGACGGAACCGGCAAGATGGGCCCATACCGGCGTGCCGTCCTTCCTGAGGTAGCGCTTTTCGAAGTGGAAGGCGTTGACGGTGCCCGCCCGCATGCCGTCCATCGTCTCACGGCCGATCTGCACATCGTCGGGATGGGTGATCTGGAAGAAGGTCAGCGCCTCGATCTCCTGCTTGCTATAGCCGAGCATGGCGGCGAAGGCCGGGTTGGTTTCATGGATGCGGCCGTCGAGGCCGACAATGGCGATGCCGATCGCCGAATCCTCCATGGCGCGGCGGAAACGCTGCTCGCTTTCGGCGATCTGCCGGCGGTCGTCCAGTATCCGGTAAATGAACAGGGCGGCGAGAATCAGCGCAACGGCGGCGACCGGCACCGATATCTGCAGGCAGAGTTTCAGCACTTCGGCGCTGACATCGAGCCGCGACAGCAGGAGCGCGACCACGGCAGCGCAAAGCCCTCCGGCCGCAAGCACCAAAGCCACGTGACTGTCAGCCCGCAGGCTTTTTCGCTCTCGTCGCATCACTGTGCATGCCACCCCATGCGCAACACATTCTGCAAAAAACACTGGATGATCGATTTTAAGGAAAGGTTGCGCCGGAGCCACCGGCAACACGGTGAACCCGCAAACAATTCCCGGCATGATTAAGGATCGGTGATTATTGGGCGATCTTGGACGGCCCGGTCACCAGCGCACGAAGAACCGTCCCCCGAGCGCGCCCAGACCGGCGAGGACGGCGATGGCGAGCGTGTACCAGGTGGCGACGAAAAGCGGCGAATCGTCGAAGCAGTGCGTGGCGTAGAAGGTCGCCGCCAGGCCGCCGGCGAGCAGTCCCGCGACCGCCCCGGCCAACACCGGCCGCGTCGGCGCTCCATAGCGCAGCATCCACAGGAAGACGGCAAGCGGGCCGATTCCGATCAGCGGGATGAAGCCCATGCAGATCATCATGTTGGAGCCGACCATGCGCGTGCTCCACATCGGCTCCGGCACCATGAACAGTTCGAGAGCCACCGCCACGGCCACCAGCAGCGGCGCCGCCAGCATCCAGGCCGCGGCTCTTGCCGTCGAAGCGCCCGGCGTCGACAACGCCCGGACCAGGCCAAAGGCGGTGACGGCGAGCACGATGGTGAACACGAACTTCGCCAGGAACCGCATCGTGTGCATGGCGGTCATGATGTCGGGACGCGGGCCGATGGTGAGAAAGAAGACCAGAGCCGCGATCACCGCCGCGGCTGCCGCCGCCATCAACCAGGCCGAGCGCAGCGGCATCGCCTTGCTGCTTGTGTCGGCGTCGAGTGCCTTGATGAGATCCTCCGTCCTCATGTCACTGCCGCCCGAAGCGCCCCTGCCCAAATCGCTTGGCGATCGCGGCAAGCCCGCGATGCAGCGACACCCGCACCGCCGTCTCGCTGACGCCGAGCCTGGCCGCCGTCTCGCCGATGGAGCGGCCGTCGACCGAGATCGAAGAAACGACGGAACGCTGCGCAGCCGGCAGTCCGTCCAGCGCCCGGTTGATGTCGCGTTCGCTGACGGTCTCGGTTTCCGGCTCGGCAAAGGTCTCGGCGATCTCGTCGATCTCGATTTCGATGCGCCGTCCGCGCCGCCGGAAAGCATCGATCAGCTTGAAGCGGGCTATCGCATAGATCCATGGCAACACCGGCGCGTCCTGGCGCCAGGTATGCCGTTTCACATGAATGGCCAGCAAGGTTTCCTGCACGACATCCTCGGGATCGACCCCGCCCTGTACGATCTTGCGCCTCGCAAAGCCGCGAACCAGCGCGGCGATCCGGTGCAAAAAGTCGGCGTAGGCCCTTTCATCTCCCGCGATCGCGGCCCGCATCAGCCGGGAAAGCTCGGCCTCATCCTTGCCGCTCACAAGAGTTCACTCCCCGATCTTCGCGCCTCGGCACCGATTTGTTACGTGTCCGGCGAAATGATGTCCAAGCCAAAGTGCCGCAAAATCACGAAAGTTTGCGGGAGCGGCGACCGATTGAAGCAGCCGAGCAATGTTGACTACTGCTGTCAGGTATCGATAGGTGCAGCCTGCGAAACCAGAACCACCGAGACTGAGGATGACGCCATGAGATACACGCTCTCCACCCTAGCGGGGGCCACAGCGCTGGCCGTGAGCATGATCGCCGGGCCGGCGATGGCCGCGGATGCCGGCATCATCGTCTACAACGCCCAGCATGAGAGCCTGGCCAAGGAATGGGTCGAAGGTTTCACCAAAGAAACCGGCATCAAGGTCACGCTGCGCAATGGCGGCGACAGCGATTTCTCCAACCAGATCGTCGCCGAGGGCGCTTCTTCGCCGGCCGACGTGTTCCTGACCGAAAACTCGCCGGCGATGACCCTGGTCGAAGCGGCGGGCCTTTTCGCGCCGGTCGACGCCGACACGCTGGCGCAAGTCCCGGCCGAATTCCAGCCGAGCAGCGGCAGATGGGTGGGTGTCGCGGCGCGCAGCACCGTCTTTGCCTACAACAAAACCAAGCTCACGGCCGAAAAGCTGCCCAAATCGATGCTCGATCTCGCCGATCCGAGCTGGAAAGGCCGCTGGGCAGCCTCGCCTTCCGGCGCCGATTTTCAGGCCATCGTCAGCGCGTTGCTCGAGCTCAAGGGCGAAGCCGCAACCGCCGACTGGCTGAAGGCCATGAAGGAGAATTTCACCGCCTACAAGGGCAACGGCACGGTGATGAAGGCGGTCAATGCCGGCGAGATCGAAGGCGGAATCATCTACCACTATTACTATTTCGGCGATCAGGCAAAGACCGGCGAAAACAGCAAGAACGTCGAACTGCATTATTTCAAGAACCAGGATCCCGGCGCTTTCGTCTCGATCTCCGGCGGCGGCGTGCTCGCCTCGAGCAAACACCCGAAGGAAGCCCAGGCGTTCCTCAAATGGGTGACCGGGAAAGGCGGCCAGGACGTGCTGAAGACCGGCACGTCCTTCGAATACGCTATCGGCAAGGACGCGCAGTCCAATCCCAAGCTGGTGCCGCTGGCCGACCTGCAGGCGCCGAAGGTCGATCCGGCGACACTGAACTCCAAAAAGGTGACGGACCTGATGACGGCAGCCGGCTTGCTTTAGGCTGGGTTCGTCCTAAAAGGGCAACGATTGCGCTCCTGCCGGACTTTCCGCAGGAGCGCTCTGTTTTCGAGATGGCATTGTCCATGACAACACATTGCGTTTCCGGCCGCGCCTGCGGCGCCCCCGCCCCGGCGGCAGTGGCGCGGTCGAGCTGATGCAAACTGCGGTCGATCTCGCACGTTCAGGCCAGACAGTCGGGCGGTCCCGCCGGAAGCCCATGTCCTGGATCGCGCTTGCCGCCATAGTTGTCTCGCTGCTGTCGCTGCTGCCGCTGGCGTTCATCATCTGGATCGGTGTGCAGATCGGCTGGGACACTGCTTCGGCCCTGGTCTTCCGGCCGCGCGTCGGCGAACTTCTGGTCAACACCGTGCTTCTGGTGGCGCTCACCGTGCCGATCGCCACCGTGCTGTCGGTGACGCTGGCATGGCTGACCGAGCGCAGCGACCTGCCCGGCGCCCGCCTGTGGGCTTGGCTGTCGGTGGCGCCGCTCGCCATCCCCGCCTTCGTGCATTCCTACGCCTGGATCACCATGGTGCCGACCTTGCACGGCCTGTGGGCCGGCGTGCTGGTCTCGGTTCTCGCCTATTTCCCGTTCCTCTATCTGCCGCTGGCGGCGGCTCTGCGCCGGCTCGATCCTGCTTTGGAGGACGCAGCCGCAGCACTCGGCCTTGGACCATGGCGGGTGTTTTGGCGTGTCGTGCTGCCGCAGCTGAGACTGGCCATTTGCGGCGGCGCGCTGCTGGTCGGCCTGCATCTGCTGGCCGAATACGGCCTCTACGTCTTCATCCGCTTCGACACTTTCACCACGGCGATCGTCGACCAGTTCCAGTCGACCTTCAACGGTCCCGCCGCCAACATGCTGGCCGGCGTCCTGGTGACTTGCTGCTTCGTGCTGCTCGCGCTGGAGGTGCTGGTGCGCGGCGAGGAACGCTATGCCCGCGTAGGCTCGGGTGCCGCGCGCCGCCAGCAGCGCACCAGGCTCGGTCGCGCCACCCTGCCCTGCCTGGCTCTGCCTGCCATCGCCACGCTTCTCGCCATCGGCGTGCCCTTCGTCACCATCGGCGGCTGGCTGGTCGCCGGCGGCGCCGATGTCTGGCGTTTGGACGAGATCGGCCTGGCGCTTGGCCAGACGCTGTTCCTGGCGCTGGCCGGCGCCTTGCTTGCGACCATCGCCGCCATGCCGATGGCCTGGATCTCGATCCGCGCGCCGGGACCGCTGCAGCGGCTGCTCGAAGGCTGCAACTACATTGTCGGTTCGCTGCCCGGCGTGGTCATCGCGCTGGCCTTGGTCACCATTACCGTGCGCATCGCCATGCCGCTCTACCAGACGCTGTTCACAATCCTGGTCGCCTATGCCCTGATGTTCCTGCCGCGCGCCTTGATCAGCCTCAGAGCCTCGATCGCACAGGCGCCGGTCGAGCTCGAACGCGCCGCCGCCAGCCTTGGCCGGCCGCCGCTGAAGGCGCTTTGGTCGACAACGATTCGACTGTCGGCGCCGGGGGCTGCGGCCGGCATGGCGCTGGTCGCGCTCGGCATCATGAACGAGCTGACCGCCACCCAGATGCTGGCGCCCAACGGCACGCGCACGCTGGCCATGGCGTTCTGGTCCTATAGCGGCGAGATCGACTATGCCTCCGCCGCCCCTTACGCCTTCATCATGGTGGCGATGTCGCTGCCGCTGACCTGGCTGCTCTATGTCCAGTCGAAACGGATGGCCGGGCGATGAGCTTTCTCGAAATCAGTGGCCTCACCAAGCACTACGGCCCGGTCGCAGCCCTTGCCGGCATCGAGCTCAGCGCCGCAAGCGGCAGTCGCACCGCGATCGTCGGCCCGTCCGGCTGCGGCAAGACGACGTTGCTGCGGCTGATCGCCGGCTTCGAGGCGCCCGACCAGGGCCGCGTCGTGCTCGACGGCGAGGTGCTGGCCAATGGCGGCCATGCGGTGCCGGCGCACCGCCGCGGCATCGGCCTGGTGGCGCAGGACGGCGCCCTGTTCCCGCATCTCAGCATCGGCGACAATATCGGCTTTGGCATGGCCCGCGGCGAGGACCAGCGCGCCGAGCGCATCGCCGAGCTCGCCTATACCGTCGGGCTGGACAAGGCGATCCTCAAGCGCCGCCCGCACCAGCTCTCCGGCGGCCAGCAGCAGCGCGTGGCGCTGGCCCGCGCCATGGCGATGAAGCCCAGGCTGATGTTGCTCGACGAACCGTTCTCGGCGCTCGACACCGGTCTGCGCGCCTCGATGCGCAAGGCCGTCGCCGAACTACTCGAAGCCGCCGGCATCACCACCATCCTGGTCACCCACGACCAGGCCGAGGCGCTGTCCTTCGCCAGCCAGGTGGCGGTCATGCGCGACGGAAAGTTCTCTCAGATCGGCACACCGCGAGAACTCTATCTGCAGCCGAAAGACCGCATGGTTGCCGAGTTTCTTGGCGACGCCATCATCTTGCCGGCAAAGATTTCAGGCGGCTTCGCCACCTCCTCGCTTGGTCGCATAGCCGTCGACTCGAAGGAGCGGCGCGACATCGCCCGCATCATGCTGCGACCGGAGCAGGTGCAGGTAAAGCGCACGTCGCGCGAAGGCATGTCGGGTCCTGCGGGCACGATATTCGCCGAGGTGACGGACTCGGAATTCGCAGGCTCGATGTGCACCATTGCCGTGCGGCTGTTGAACAACCCCGATCCGCCGGACGCCGCGGCGATCGGCAGCACACCGCTGACCTTACGCAAGCCGGGAATCGACGCACCTGCCGTCGGCGAGATCGTGCGTCTGACAGTTTCCGGCAAGGCGCATGTCTTCGCCTGAACTGCCGATGCGTCGGATTGGCGCGAGCGGCTGCGTCAATCGACTCGTTTCCCAGCATTGTCGAACCAATGCAGCTTCTCGGCCCTGGCCACGACGCGCAGTTGATCGCCGGGTTTGGCCGTGGCGCGGCCGGCCACACGCACGACCATGCGGTTGCCGCCGGCGGCACAGTGAAGAAAGCTTTCGGCTCCCACAGGTTCGACCGCCTCGACCGCCGCAGGCAGAATAAGCGCGCCGGATGATGCCTCGGCACTGAAGGTGACGTCGGCATCCTCAGGGCGGAAGCCAAGCGTGGCGGCCTTCGTAGGCGCGAAGTCAACCGTCTTGCCGTCGGTCAGCGCCGGACCAGCCGGTCCTTGCGAAAGAGGCAGAAGGTTCATCGGCGGCGCTCCGATGAAGGAGGCGACGAAGGTCGATGCCGGCTTCTCGTAGATGTCGAGCGGCGCGCCCGTCTGCTCGACCAACCCGCCATTCATGACGACGAGAATATCGGCCAGCGTCATCGCCTCAAGCTGGTCGTGGGTGACGTAGACCGAGGTGACACCGAGCGAGCGCTGCAAATTCTTGATTTCGACCCGCATCTGGCCGCGCAGTTTGGCGTCGAGGTTGGAAAGCGGTTCGTCGAACAGGAAGACTTTTGGATTGCGCACGATTGCGCGACCCATGGCCACGCGCTGGCGCTGGCCGCCGGAAAGCTCGCGCGGGCGCCGGTCGAGCAGCGCCGTGAGCTCCAGCACCTTGGCGGTCGAGCGAACCCTGCTGTCGATCTCGTCCTTGGGAGTACCCCGGTTGCGCAACCCGTAGGCCATGTTGTCGTAGACCTTCATATGTGGATAGAGCGCATAGTTCTGGAACACCATGGCGATGTCGCGCTCGGTCGGACCGATCGTGTTGACGATCTTGCCGTCGATGGCGACGGTGCCGGAAGAAATGGTCTCAAGCCCGGCGATCATCCGCAGCAGCGTGGACTTGCCGCAGCCGGACGGCCCAACCAGCACGCAAAGCTCCTTGTCGGGAATGGCGATCGAGACACCCCTCACCGCCTCGACGCCGCCGGGATAGACTTTCTTCACATCCTTCAGATCGATGGTCGCCATCAGCTTCTCACTTTTCGGTATCGACCAGTCCGCGCACGAACCAGCGTTGCATCAGCACCACGATCAGGATCGGCGGCAGTATGGCCAGCATCGCGGTGACCATGACCAGATGCCATTGGGTATCGGCATCGGCGAAGGAAACCATCTTTCTAAGTGCGATGACGATGGTGTTCATGTCGTTGCTGTTGGTGACGAGCAGCGGCCACAGGTACTGCGTCCAGCCATAGATGAAGAGGATGACGAACAGTGCTGCGATGTTGGTGCGCGACAGCGGCAGCAGGATGTCGAAAAAGAAGCGCCATGGTCCGGCGCCGTCGACACGCGCCGCTTCCACCAACTCACCTGGAATGGTCATGAAGAACTGGCGAAACAGAAGCGTGGCGGTGGCCGAGGCGATCAGCGGAATGATCAGGCCGGCATAGGTGTCGATCATGCCGAGATCGACCATCACCTTGTAGGTCGGCAGGATGCGCACCTCGACGGGAAGCATCAGCGTGATGAAGATCAGCCAGAAGAAGACCATCCGAAGCGGAAAACGGAAGAACACGATCGCATAGGCCGAAAGGATCGAGATGAAAATCTTCCCCACCGCGATGCCGAGCGCCATGATCGTGGTGTTGAGCAGCAATCGGCCGACACTGACGCCGCCGATGCGGCCGACACCGCCGAACAGCGCCTCGCTGTAATTGTTCCAGACCTGGTCGCCGGGCAAAAGAGGCAATGGCGGCTTGAGGATGGTCTGCAGCGTCTGCGTGGAGGCAACGAAGGTGTAGTAGATCGGGAAAGCGACGATCAGGATGCCCAGGATGAGCACGGCGTGGGCGATGAGGGCGCGAAGCGGGGACTGACCAATCATCGCTCGCGCTCAACCGTAGTGGACTTTGCGTTCCACATAGCGGAACTGGATGGCCGTGAGTGAGATGACGATGACCATCAGGATGACCGACTGCGCGGCCGAATCGCCGAGGATCAAATTGACGAAACCGTCATTGTAGACCTTGTAGACCAGCGTCTCGGTGGCCTTGCCTGGCCCGCCGCCGGTGACGGCATGAACGATACCGAAAGTGTCGAACAGCGCATAGACAGTGTTGACGACCAGCAGGAAGAAGGTCGTCGGTGCGAGCAGCGGGAAGACGATGGTCCAGAAGCGCTTCGTCTCCCCGGCGCCGTCCATGGCCGCCGCCTCTATCAACGTCTTCGGCACCGCCTGCAGCCCGGCGACGAAGAACAGGAAATTGTAGCTGATCTGCTTCCAGGCAGCCGCAGATACCAGCAGGATCATGGCTTGGTTTCCGTTAAGCAAGGGATCCCAGGCGATGCCGAGACCTCTCAAGGCGTAGGCCAGCGAACCGATCGAGGGGTTGAACAGAAACAGCCACAACATGCCGGCAATCGCCGGCGCCACCGCATACGGCCAGATCAGCAGCGTGCGATAAAGGCCTTTGCCGCGCACCACCTTCTCGGCCATGACGGCAAGCAACAGGGCCACACCCATGGCGACCATCGCGGTCGCCAGAGAGAACACCAGCGTAACTTTGATCGAGTTGAGGTAGGCCGGGTCGGCCAGCACCTTGCGAAAATTGGCGAGCCCGACGAACTTGCTCTTCAGCCCGAACGGGTCTTCCCTAAGCATCGACTGGTAGAGCGCCTGCCCGGTCGGCCAGTAGAAAAAGATCAGCGTAATGGCGAGTTGCGGCGCCACCAGCAGGTAAGGCAGGGTCTTGTTGGGAAAGACGACGCGTGGAGACAGGGTGATTCCCTCGCTGTTCAGGAAATCGTCCACGCGGGTCCGCGTGGACGAGGTTCAACTGACAATCGCTTCAGTTTCCGATCGCTTCCTGAATCGCCTTGTTGCCGCGTGCGACCGCGTTGTCGAGCGCCTGCTGCGCAGTCTGCTGGCCGGCCAGCATCTTCTCGAACTCCTCATTCTCGATGTCGCGCACCTGCGGCAGGTTGACGAGGCGCACGCCCTTCGAGTTCTCGGTCGGCGCCTTGCCCAGCATCTGCAGGATCGGCGTCTCACGGCCCGGGTTCTTGTCATAGAAGCCGGACTTCTTGGTCGCCTCATAGGCAGCGAGCGTCACCGGCAGATAACCCGACTTCTGATGCAGATACTCCTGCACTTCGGTCTTGGACAGGTAGGAGAAGAACGCCGCGACGCCCTTGTATTCCTCGTCCGATTTGTTGCCGAACACCCACAGGCTGGCGCCGCCCGGCGTGGTGTTCTGGGGCGCGCCCTTGGCGTCACTATCATAGGGAAGCTGGCCGATGCCGTAGTTCATGCCCGACTTGACGATGTCACCGAGACCCCCCGACGATTCGGTGAAGATGCCGCATTCTCCGGCAAGAAAGATCTGCTTGGCTTCGGATGTACGGCCGCCATATTTGAAGGTGCCGTCCTTGGCCAGGTCGGCGAGCGCCTGGAAATGATTGACGAAGATCGGCGCATTGATCTTGAGCTCGACGTCGGTTCCGGCAAGTCCGTTCTGGTTGGTGCCATAGGAAACGTCATTCCAGGCAGCGAAGGCCTCAAGGTGGATCCAGGTCAACCAGGTCGAGGTATAGCCGCAGGAAGCGGCGCCGCTCGCCTTGATCTTCTTGGCGGCTTCCCACACCTCGTTCCAGGTCTTTGGCGGATTGTTCACATCAAGCCCGGCCTTCTGGAAGATATCCTTGTTGTAGTAGAGGATGGGCGACGAGGAATTATAGGGGAAGGACAGCATGGTCCCGTCCGGCTTCGAATAGTAGCCGACGATGCCGGGCAAGTACTGGCTCTTGTCGAAGGTCACGCCGGCGCTGGTCAGCACATCGGCCACCGGCTTGATCGCACCTTCGGCGGCCATCATGACGCCGGTACCCACGTCGAACACCTGGATGATGTCGGGCGCTTGCCCCGCACGAAAGGCAGCGATGCCGGCATTCAGCGTTTCGGGATAGGTGCCCTTGAAAACGGGGAGAATTTCATAGTCGCTCTGGCTGGCATTGAAATCCTTGGCGATCTTGTCGACCACCTCGGCATTGGCGCCGGTCATTGCATGCCACCAACTGATCTGGGTGGCGGCGAAGGCGGAGGTGGTGGAAAGCAGGGTCAAGGTGGCGGCAACACCGGCCGCAAAGCCGAACAACTTCATGTTTCATCTCCCGTTTGTCATTGGCGAAAGGGGCGCTCCCGCGAACGCAATATGTGTCGCTGATGACAATCGGACAACGGATTTGTTGCTGTTTCGTGAATTTCATAGCCGGCTAACTTCGCGCCCCCTCGCCTTGCAACGAGGACAGAGAGAAATGCCAAGCCGGCTCAGCGATAGAATGGGGCATGGTGGGCCTGCAAGGATCGCCGACCGCCCAGCGATGCGTGAAGGGCCCGCGTGACAGCGCCACGCACCTGCACCATGCGGCCGCCAAACCGGCGCTCGGCCAGATCGAGATCGGCCGAGCGGCATCGCGCCAGGCGCTGCTGTAACCGTGCGTCTGGAATGAGACAGGATCGCCGCAACGTACAACCCGAAAAACCCGCTGTAGTTGTAGTTCGCATAACCGATTCTTCGTCAAGCGCGGCATACTAATCAAGTGGACGGCTTGATTGCTGTGGGAGAGCAGGTGGGGCGAGATGCTGACGGTCTATAATTGTATCGTGCATGAGCACGATCTGAGACTGGTCGCACTGGCAGCGCTCATTTGCGGTATTTCTTCCTTCTCGGCGGTCAACCTGCTTCGCCATGTCGACCGCTCGAGCGAGCGCAACCGCTATACCTGGCTTATGATAGCAGCCACTTCCACCGGCTTCGGTATCTGGGCGACGCATTTCATCGCGATGCTTGCCTTTTCTCCCGGAATCCCCAACGCCTACAATGCGGAAATGTCGGCGCTTTCGCTCGCTGGTTCCGTCGCCCTGACCGCCGCGGGCATGTGGATCGCCACCTTGCGCCGGGGCATCGACTACCCTCTGGTCGGCGGCGCGGTCCTCGGCGCTGGTATCGCCGCCATGCACTATATCGGCATGGCCGCCTTCGAGGTCGAAGGGCGCATCGTCTGGAACCCGCTGCTGGTCGGCGTCTCGGTGCTGACAGGCGTCACCCTCGCCGCGCTGGCGCTGCTGGTCGTGTTGCGACGGCCGTCCATGCAGGCCACAATCGCCGCCGCCATCCTGTTGACGCTGGCGATCTGCAGCCTGCACTTCATCGCCATGGGCGCGGTGTCGATCTTCCCGGACTCCTCCATCGAGATATCGCAGTTCACGGTCGAACCGGTGTCGCAGGCCTTCGCCGCCGCTGCAGTCAGCATGGCTATCCTGGTGCTTTCAGCCGCAGCATTGTGGATCGACCTTCGCTTCCGGCGTCACAAGCTCGAGGCCGAGCGCATGCACGGCCTCGCCAACGCCGCCGTCGAGGGGCTGATCGTCTGCGACGGCGCCCGCATCGTCAGCGCCAATGACAGCATCGCGGCACTCACCGGCATTGCGCCGGAAGTGCTGAACGCGATGCTGCTTGGCGACCTCTTCGGCGAACGCACCGCGGCCGGCATGTCCGACTGCAGCGGACAGGCACAGGAAGCCGAACTCAGAGCCCATGACGGCGCCACCATCCCCGTCGAACTTATCGCCAGGAGCATCGACTATTGCGGCAAGCGGCACAGCGTTGTCGCCGTGCGCGACATCCGCGAACGCAGGAAGGCCGAGCAGGAGATCCTGCGCCTCGCCCATTTCGACCCGCTGACCGGGCTCCCCAACCGCCGCAGTTTCTCCGGCCGGCTCGAGGCCGAAATTGCCGCAATGGACCGCGGCGGCAAGGGCGGGCATCTTGCGCTGCTGCTGCTCGACCTCGACCGCTTCAAGGAAGTGAACGACCTGTTCGGGCATGGCGCCGGCGATGCCATGCTGCAGAAGGTGGCGCTATGCGCCTCCGCCGTGCTCCGCCACGGACAGATGCTGGCGCGTCTCGGCGGCGACGAGTTCGCCATCATCGCTCCGAACCTTCCCGATCCGCAGGCGGCCGGCCGCATCGCCGAGGCGGTGCTGGCTGCCATGCGCGAGGAAAACCGGCTGTCGGTCGGTGGCGGCCTGGTATCGGCCAGCATCGGCATTGCACTTTATCCGCTCGACGCCGATGAGCCGACAATCCTGGTCAGCCACGCCGACACCGCGCTCTACCGCGCCAAGGCCGAGGGCAAGGACACCTACCGTTACTTCGAGGCCTCGATGGGCGCCGAGGCGCGAGACCGGCGCGTGATGGAGCACGAACTGCGCCAGGCCATGGCGCGCGATGAGTTTCGCCTCGTCTACCAGCCACAAAAGGAGATCAGCAGCGGGCGGATGGTCGGGTTCGAAGCGCTGATCCGCTGGCGCCATCCACAGCGCGGCGACGTGTCGCCGGCGACCTTCATCCCGGTGGCCGAAGACAGCGGCGTCATCATCCAGATCGGCGAATGGGTGCTGGCGACGGCCTGCGCCGAGGCAGCGCGCTGGAAGAACCCTCTCACCGTCGCGGTCAATGTCTCGGCGGTGCAGCTCCACAATCCGAATTTCAGCCGCAAGGTGCATGAAGTCCTGCTCGGCTCCGGCCTGACGCCCGGCAGGCTCGAACTCGAGATCACCGAAACGGCGCTGGTCAAGGACATGCCGCGCGCGCTGGCGACCTTGCGCCAGGTGAAGGCGCTTGGCGTGCGTGTGGCGATGGACGATTTCGGCACCGGCTACTCCTCGCTGTCCAATCTCCGCGCCTTCCCCTTCGACAAGATCAAGATCGACGGCTCATTCATCAAATCAGTCGACAGCAACGGCCAGGTGGCAGCCATCGTGCGCGCCGTTCTGGGGCTTGGCCGCGGTCTCGGCCTGCCGGTTCTGGCCGAGGGCGTCGAGACGCTGGGCGAGCTGAAATTCCTCGACGCCGAGGCCTGCGAGATCGGCCAGGGCTACTATCTAGGCCGGCCCAGCCCGATCGAGGCGTTCAGCGAATTGACCGGCGTAGCGGCACCGGCGGCACAAGACGACGCCGGCGTCAAACAACGCGGCGGCAGCATCTTGATGCTGCCGCCGGCGGCGGCCCTGCGCTCAGCCTAGAGCAATTTCAGGAAAAGTGTGAAACGGTTTTCCGTCCGAAATTGCGTCGAAACAAAAAAGTTAGCGCGGGTAGCCGTTTCGACGAAACGGTGAACCGCTCTAAGGGGCGAGTGCGGCCTCGACCAGGCGCTTGGCATCCGGTCCCGACCATTCGGCCGGTCCGTTCATATGCGCGACCAGGCAGCCTTCGCCATCGATCAGCATGGTGACGGGGAGGCCCAGCGCCAAGCCACGCGTCTTGACGTCGTTGAACAGCGCCAGCGTCGAATCGCGGTAGTAGCCGAGCGACCCGATGCCGATATCCGCGAGAAACTTCTTCGGCTTCACATCGTCGCCGGCATCGACATTGACCGCGACCACTTCGAATGCATCGCTGCCCTTTTCCTTCTGCAAGGCGTCGAGCGCCGGCATTTCGGCGCGGCAGGGCGCGCACCACGTTGCCCACAGGTTGAGCAGCACGGTCTTGCCGGCATGATCGGCGATCGTCATCGGCTTGCCGTCGGGACCGTTGAAGGCGAGACTTTTCAGCGATTGCAGCGGATCCGCGGGCAGCAATGCCGCAACTTGGCCGGTAGCCGCGGCGGCAACCTTTTTGGCGCGGTCGCTCTTGGCGGCGCAGGGGACGTCGTCCTTGCTGTTGCCCGCGCCCGCAGGTGCGCTGCCGGTGGCTGCGTTGTTGCCAGACCCGCTCTCGCTGACATATACCGCGACCGCGCCAGCCAGCACGCCCGCCAGCAAAGCGGCGAGGATCAGGCGCGGGGCCGGGAAGTATCTGTTACCGTCTGCCATTTTCTAAGACTGCTCCGGAGCACGGGTTATAGCCATGAGCGACAAGAAGGCCAGCAACCAGATGTGGGGCGGACGTTTTGCCTCGGGTCCGGCCGCGATCATGGAAGCGATCAACGCGTCGATTTCGTTCGACCGCAAACTCTATGCCCAAGACATAAGAGGTTCGATCGCCCACAGCGAGATGTTGGCTGAAACGGGCATTATTTCGGCGGCCGATCAAGAAAAAATCGCTCACGGGCTGAACACGATCCTGAAAGAGATCGAGGCCGGCACGTTCGAGTTCTCGACCCGGCTGGAAGACATTCACATGAACATCGAGGCCCGCCTTGCCGATCTGATCGGCCCGGCCGCCGGCCGCCTGCACACGGCGCGGTCACGCAACGACCAGGTGGCGGTGGATCTCCGGCTCTGGGTCAAGGACGAGTGCTTTCGCGTCGCCGAGGCGCTGAAGGGGCTGATCTCAGCCTTGCTCGATCGCGCCGAGGAGCATGCGGTGACCGTGATGCCCGGCTTCACCCACATGCAGGCGGCGCAGCCGGTGACCTTCGGCCACCATTGCATGGCCTATGTCGAGATGTTTTCGCGCGACCTGTCGCGCGTCCGCGACGCCATCGAGCGGATGGATGAAAGCCCGCTCGGCGCGGCAGCGCTTGCCGGCACCAGTTTTCCGATCGATCGCCACAAGACCGCCAAGGCGCTCGGCTTCCGCGAGCCGATGCGCAATTCCCTGGACAGCGTCTCCGACCGCGATTTCGCGCTGGAGTTTTTGAGCCTGGTGGCGATCTCCGCCACGCATCTGTCGCGGCTCGCCGAAGAAATCATCATCTGGTCGACGCCGCAATTCGGCTTTGTCAGACTGTCGGACAGTTTCTCCACCGGCTCCTCAATCATGCCGCAGAAGAAGAACCCGGACGCCGCCGAACTGGTGCGCGGCAAGACCGGCCGCGTCACCGGCCATCTCGTCGGGCTGCTGACGGTGATGAAGGGCATGCCGCTGACCTATGGCAAGGACATGCAGGAAGACAAGGAATCGGTCTTCGACGCCGCCGAGACGCTCGATCTGATGCTGGCGGCGATGACCGGCATGGTGCGCGACATGACGGTCAATGCCGCCGCCATGAAGAAGGCCGCCAGCTCGGGCCACGCGACCGCGACCGACCTCGCCGACTGGCTGGTGCGAACGCTGGGCCTGCCCTTCCGTGAGGCACACCATGTCACCGGCCGCGCGGTGGCGGTGGCCGAAGAGAAGAAGGTGAGCCTTGAAAAGCTGTCGCTGGAAGATCTGCAGTCGATCAACCCCGGCATCACGGCAGACATCTTCTCGGTTCTGGCGGTGCAGAATTCGGTGAAGAGCCGCACCAGTTTCGGCGGCACGGCGCCGTCGGAGGTCAGGAAGCAGATCCGCAGCTGGAAAAAGCGCATCGCCAAGGCATGATGCCGGGGTGCAATGCGCCTAAAACTCGGTTAAAAGCGCAGCACATAAAGTTTCGGACGGATGGATCGATGACCGCAAGCAGGATTTTGGTGACGCTGACGCTGCTGACGGCGATGGCTGCCGTGACCGCTTGCGGCCGTAAGGCCGGTCTCGACACGCCCTATGAAGCGGCCGTCCAGGCCCGCAAGGACGCCGAGCGCGCCAAACAGCCGGTGCCGCCGGAGCCGGAAAAACCGGTCGTGGACAAGAAGTTCATCCTCGACCCGCTGATCTAGAGCCGATGAGACCGGCTTGGTCTTTCTGACCAGGTCTCGTGCTAACCAGGTCTCGTGCTCCAACTTCCGGAAACACTCTCGTGAACCATTTCGATTACCGCGACGGCGTGCTCCATGCCGAGGACGTGGCGATACCAGACATCGCCGCAAGCGTCGGCACGCCGTTCTATTGTTATTCGACGGCAACCTTGACCAGGCACTACCGGGTGTTCGCCGGGGCCTTTGCCGGGCTCGACACGCTGGTCTGTTACGCCTTGAAGGCGAATTCCAACCAGGCGGTGCTGCGAACGCTGGCAAAGCTCGGCGCCGGCGCCGACACCGTCTCGGAAGGCGAAATGCGCCGCGCGCTCGCCGCCGGCATCCCGGCCAGCAAGATCGTATTCTCGGGCGTCGGCAAGACCGCGCGCGAGATGGATTTTGCGCTCGAGGCCGGCATTCTCTGCTTCAATGTCGAATCCGAGCCGGAGCTTGAATTGCTGTCGGCCCGCGCCACCGCGCTCGGCAAGGTGGCGCCGGTCTCGCTGCGCATCAACCCGGATGTCGACGCCAGGACGCACAGGAAGATCTCCACCGGCAAGGCCGAGAACAAGTTCGGCATTCCCTGGCAACGGGCGCGCCAGGTCTATGCCCGCGCGGCCGGGCTGCCGGGCACCAAGCCCATCGGCATCGATACCCATATCGGCAGCCAGGTCACCGAGTTGCAGCCCTTTGACGATGCTTTCGCGCTTCTGGCGGAACTGGTCGGCGCGCTGCGCGCCGATGGCCATGCCGTCGAGCATGTCGATCTCGGCGGCGGCCTCGGCATCCCCTACCGCACCGACAACAGCCCGCCGCCTTTGCCCGATGCCTATGCCGAGATCGTCAGGAAGCATCTGACAAAGCTTGGAGTGAAGGTGATGTTCGAGCCGGGCCGGCTGATCGTCGGCAATGCCGGCATCCTGGTCTCGGAAGTGATCTTCGTGAAGGAAGGCGACGCCAAGAACTTCCTCGTCGTCGACGCCGCCATGAACGATCTGATCCGGCCGACGCTCTACGATGCCTTCCACGACATCAAGCCGGTGGTGCAGCCGCCGGCCGACACGCCGCGCATGGCGGTCGATGTCGTCGGCCCGGTCTGCGAGACAGGCGACTATCTCGGCCTCGACCGTGACCTGCCCCGGCTCAAGTCTGGCGACCTAATTGCCGTCACCACCGCCGGCGCCTATGGCGCGGTGCAATCCGGCACCTACAACACCCGCCTACTTGTGCCTGAGGTTCTGGTCGACGGCGACCGTTTCCACGTCGTGCGCCGGCGCCAGACCTATGACGAGCTGATCGGCCTGGATTCGGTGCCCGACTGGCTTGCATAGGAGCTGCCACGCCGGCTGCGCTACAGCCGGTTCTGGACGAGCATCCTTGTGTCGGCGATCCTGTCCTCGTCGCGGCGGTAGAACGTCCATTGCTTGATGCGCTTGGGACGCAGCAGGCCGGCCTGGGTAAGCACGCGCATATGTTCGGAGAGCGTCGCCTGCGTAATGCCGAGCTTCTCCGCGATCAGCAGCGCGCAAACGCCGTCCTCGACCAGATCGCCATCTGCCTGGGCCGGGAAATGGGCCTGCGGATCCTTCAGCCAGTCGAGGATCTGCAGCCTGCGTTCGTTGGCGATCGCCTTGAAGACATCAACCTCTTGCATTTAGCCATTTTGCCAAGTTACTAATTGCTGTCAATCCCAAGGAGATGGTCATGACGAACGGCAACACCGTCACGCGCGAACGCATTGCCGCGATGGAACCGCGCATCCGCCCCTATATCAGGCACACGCCGGTGCTGCGCGTCGACATGGCCGATTTCGACCGGCCGCCGCTAGCGGTCGACCTCAAGCTCGAATGCCTGCAGCATTCCGGCTCGTTCAAGGCGCGCGGCGCCTTCACCAATCTGCTCGAACGGCCGGTGCCTGCGGCCGGCGTGGTTGCGGCTTCGGGCGGCAATCATGGCGCCGCGGTCGCCTATGCCGCCATGCGGCTTGGCCACAAGGCGACGATCTTCGTTCCCGAAGTCAGCCCGGCGGCCAAGCTGCAGCGCATCCGCGGCTACGGCGCCGAACTGATCGTCGGCGGCGCCCGCTATGCCGAGGCGCTGGCCGCCAGCGAGGCTTTTGCTGAAAAGACCGGCGCGCTGCAGATCCATGCCTTCAACCAGGAGGAAACATTGGTCGGCCAAGGCACGCTCGGCCTCGAAATCGAAAACGATCTGCCCGACATCGACACGCTGCTGGTCGCTGTCGGCGGCGGCGGCCTGATCGGCGGCATCGCCGCCTGGTTTGCCGGCCGCATCAGGATCATCGCCATCGAGCCCGAAGGCGCGCCGACGCTGCATCGCGCCTTCGAAGCCGGCCACCCCGTCGATGCGCCGGCCGAAGGCGTCGCCGCCGATTCGCTGGCGCCCAAACGCGTCGGCGAGATGATGTTCCCGATCGCCGAGGCCTTCGTCGAACGCTCCATCCTGGTCACCGACGACGCCATCATCGCCGCGCAAAAGGCGCTGTGGGAGCGGGTGCGGATCATCGCCGAGCCGGGCGGCGCAGCGGCCTTCGCAGCGCTGCTGTCCGGCCGCTACACGCCGGCGCCGGGCGAGCGGATCGCCGTCCTTGTCTGCGGCTCGAATACCGATCCGGCGAAATTCTAAACCTTGCTTCGACTGAAGTGGGACGCAAACCCGTCAAAGCTTTTCAAGTTTTCCGGAACCGCCTCGCCTTTGCCGTGTTTGCTGGTAAACTTCTGCTTGTTGAGTCCGGGCTATCCCGCCCGGGCAGGAAGGGCCGATGACGGAACGCCCCATTTCCAGTGGCGATCGCAGCCTGGCCGGGCGGCTTGCCCTGAGCCGGCTGGCGACACGGATCTCGATGACGGTCGAGCGCGGCTGGCCGCTGCTTCTGCCGCTGCTCATCGTCGCCAGCCTGTTTCTCAGCCTCTCCTGGCTCGGCCTTTTCCCCCGGCTGCCTGACATTGCGCGCATTATCATGGTCACGGCGTTCGGTATTTCCACGCTGGCGGCGCTCTATCCGCTGGGTTTCTTCAAGCTTCCATCCGCCGCTGAAATCGACCGCCGTATCGAGGCCGCCAACCAGTTGCAGCACAGCCCGGTGCTGGTGCAGACCGACCGTCCCAGCGGCAAGGAAAGCATCTTTTCCCAGGCGTTGTGGCGCGAACACCAAAAGCGCATGGCCGACAAGCTCGGCAGCCTTGGCGCCGACCTGCCGCGTACCCGCGTGCCGGAGCGCGATCCGTGGGCATTGCGTGCCGTGGCGGCGCTGCTGTTGGTCACCGCTTTTGCCTTTTCCTTCGGACCGTCCGGCGGCAGGCTGTCCGATGGTTTCAGTGCGCATGCGGCGCGCGACATCGTACCGCCGCGCATCGATGCCTGGGTGACCCCGCCGGCCTATACCGGCAAGCCGCCCATCTTCTTGACCGCGCCAGTCATCGATGGCAACGCCAAGCAGGCGGTTGCCACCTTCACCGTGCCGCAAGGCAGCGACGTCTCGCTGCGCGTGACCGGCGGCTCCGGCGAGGAAACGCTAAGCTTTGCCGACAAGGGCGGCAATGCTCGCGCCATCGACCCGTCGGGACCACAGGTGGCGGCCGTCAAGGCAGCGGCGGTCAACCCCGCGACCCCCAAGCTGCGCCAGTTCACCGGCAAGCTGACCGCCGACGGCACGCTGACGCTGAAGTCGGGCGAAGCCGATCTCGGTCGCTGGGCCTTCGCGGTGATCCCCGACAAGCCGCCGACGATCCGCTTCGTCGGCGAGCCCAAGCGCGCCGTCAACGGCGCCTTCGAGCTCAACTACCAGATCGACGACGACTATGGCGCGGCCACCGCCAAGGCGGTTTTCGCGCTGGCCGATCCGGCGGCGCCCGATGCGCATCCGCTCTACGGTCCGCCTGACCTGCCGCTGGCGCTGCCGCGCCGCGGCGGCAAGGCGAACGCCGCCAAGACCACCAAGGACCTCACCGAGCACGTCTGGGCCGGCGCCAGCATCAAGCTGTCGCTTGTCGCCACCGACGATGCCGGACACACCGCGACCAGCGAGACCAAGACTATTGTGATGCCGGAGCGGCCCTTCGCCAACCCGCTGGCGCGGGCGGTGGTCGAGCAGCGCCGCCTGCTGGCGCTCGACGCCAATGCCAAGCCGCGCGTGCTCGACCTGATGGACGCCATCACGCTGCGACCCGAGGACACGTTCGACAACATGTCGCATTACCTCGCCATCATGAGCGCCCGCAGCCGGCTGAAGATGTCGGACAGCGACGATCAGTTGCGCAACGAGGTTGCCTATCTCTGGGAAATCGCGCTCGGCATCGAGGAAGGCAATCTCTCGTCCGCCGAAAAGCGGCTCCGCCAGGCCCAGCAGGCGCTGCAGGACGCCATCAAGCGCGGCGCCAGCGACGAAGAGATCGAAAAGGCGATGAAGGAACTGCGCGAGGCGATGAACGAATTCCTGCAGGAATTCGCCGAGCGCGCCAAGCAGAACCCGAACGCGCCGCAGATGCAGCAGAATGGTCGCGAGCTGCGGCAGAGTGATATCGACCGCATGATGGACCAGATCGAGAACCTGGCGAAGTCGGGCGACCGCGACAAGGCGCAGGAGCTGCTGTCGCAGCTGGAAAACATGATGAACAACCTGCAGGCCGGCCGTCAGCAGCAGGGCGGCGAGCAGGACAGCGAGATGCGCCAGCAGATGGACAAGCTGGGCGAGATCATGCGCCGCCAGCAGGAGATGATGAACGACACCTACCGCATGGACCAGATGCAGCGCGGAGATAATCAGCAGCCCGGCGAAGGCAATGGCGACGACCCGGACCAGCCGGGCGTCGGCAAGGATCGCGATCCTCTCGCCCGGCCGAAGTCGATGACACCGCAGGAATTCGCCGATGCGATGAAGCAGCTGCAGGAAGGCCAGGGCCAGTTGCAGAGCGAACTCGACAAGCTGAAGAAGGGCCTGGAAGGCATGGGCATGCAGCCCAATGAGGGGTTTGGCGACGCTGGCAAATCCATGGGCAACGCCGAAAAGTCGCTTGGCGAAGGCGAAGGCGACCAGGCAGTCGGCCACCAGGGTCGCGCGCTGGAAGCGCTGCGCAAGGGCGCCAAGGAGATGATGAAGCAGCTGCAGGCGATGCAGGGCGACCAGGGCGGCAGCCAGGAAGGCGGCCGCCAACAGGACGCCGGCCGCGATCCGCTGGGCCGACCGCGCGCCAGCCGCGGACCCGATTTCGGCGATTCGGTGAAGGTGCCCGACGAGATCGACGTGCAGCGCGCCCGCCAGATTCTCGAGGCGATTCGCAAGCGGCTCGGCAACGCGCTCAGCCCCGACATCGAGCGCAGCTACCTCGAGCGGCTGCTGGAGCTGAAGTAGCCTCCAAGGCAACATCCGTCGAACTGAATGGTATCAGCGCCATGCCGAAACTCGGTGCCGTCACGCCCATCCTGCGCATCTTCGACATCGCCAAGGCACGCGAATTCTATGTCGACTTTCTCGGCTTCAAGGTCGAGTTCGAGCACCGCTTCGACGACAATGCGCCGCTCTACATGGGTGTAATCCGCGACGGCTGTGTCCTGCATCTGAGCGAACATCATGGCGACGGCGCGCCGGGTATAGCCATGCGCATCAAGGTCGAGGACATCGCGGCATTGCACCGCGAACTGATCGGCAAGAGATACCGCTACGCCCGGCCGGGCCTCGAAACCACGTCGTGGCAGACCCGTGAAGTGTCGGTCGGCGACCCCTTCGGCAATCGGCTGCATTTCTACGAGGATGCAACAGACTAAGCCGGCCGGTTGACGAATGCCTCGCGGATCGCCTCCTGCATGCCGTCGATAGCCTCGCCTGAGGCATTTGGGCTGCGGTGCATCACCACATTCGAGGAATCGATATGGCCGAACCCGTCCGCGGCGGTGAGCTCGCGGCAGCCATCGGGAATGTTGCTGTGCGAGATCGGCGCGATCGCCAGGCCGGAGGTGACGGCGAGCTTCAGGCCGCCGGTGGTGTCGCTGGTATAGGCGACACGGTAGGCCAGCCCACGCTGCTCCAGCGATTTGATGGCGAAGTCCTTGCACCAGCCGGCCCGGTTGTAGAGCGCGATCGGCACCGGCCGCTCCTCATGCATGTGATGCAGGCTCGATGTCACCCACACGGTCGGATCGTGCATCAGCACCTCGCCGCCGGAAGGATCCTGCCATTCGAACACCACGGCGAGGTCGAGTTCACCGGCCGCCAACGCCGCCAGCTGGGCGCCCGAATGTGCATAGCGCACGGTGACCTCGACCTTGGTGTGACGCTTCGAGAAGGCGCCGAGCGCGCGCGACAGGATGGCGTGACCATATTCCTCGGGAATGCCGATGCGCACAGGCCCGCCAAGCGGTGCCGCCGCCATCGATGCCGCCGTCTCGTCGAGCAGCGAGACGATGCGGCGGGCATTGACGATCAGCTCGCCGCCACGGCGCGTCAGCGCCACGCCGCGCGAGCCGCGTTCGAACAGGCTGTCGCCGACCAGCTCCTCGAGCTTCTTCATCTGCATCGACACCGCCGACTGGGTGCGCCCGGCCTGCTCCGCCGCCCGGGTGAAATTGCCCGCTTCGGCAATGGCGACGAAGGTGCGCAGGAGATCGCTGTCGAGGGCTGGCCGCATCGAATCCGTCATAAGCAAATTTGATCGCTGGTATCATTCCAATTCGTTTGCAACATGTCAAACGCCGCAGCATAGTCCGCTCGCCCATTGGATATGCCGCCGCGAAACCGGCTGCGGACCAATCAAAGAGTCCTCACTCATACCCGCTGCCCGAAACGGTGGCGGGTTCTTTTTACCCGATGGCCGGGCGGCTGCGGGCAGTCAAGGCAAGGGCCGGCAGAACAACATGCGCAACCGGATCGTTCTCGGCATCATCAGCCTGTGCCTTGGCGTGCTGGTGTTCTCGCTCCAGGACCCGCTGGTCAAGGCGGTGTCGGCCGGCTATCCCGTGACCGAGGTGATGTGGATCCGCTCGATCGTCGCTTTGCCGATCCTGATCTTTCTCGTTCGCGCCGACGTCGGCCTGCGGGCCATCGCCTCGAAGCGGTTCGGCCTGCTGACGATACGCGCCTTCATCCAGTTCTCCTCCTATACGGTTTACTATCTGGCCATCGCTGCCTTGCCGCTCGCCGACGCGGTGGCGCTCTATTTCATGGCGCCGCTGTTCATCATGGCGATGGCCGGGCCCTATCTCGGCGAGCGCGTCTCCTGGCAGGCTCTCGCCACCGTGCTGACCGGCATGCTGGGCGTGGTCGTGATGCTGCGCCCGGGCGCCGGCCTGTTCGACTGGGCGGCGCTGCTTTCGTTGGGCTCGGCTTTGCTCTACGGCTTTTCACAGCTGATGGCGCGCAAGATCGGCGACACCGAATCCTCCACCGTCATGGCCTTCTACCAGAACGGCGCCTATCTGGTCGGCGCCGCTGCGGTTGCCGGCACATTCTGGCTTGCCGGCATAACCCATGCTGTCCACCCCAGCCTCGAATTCCTGGTGCGGCCGTGGGTCTGGCCGACGACCCCGGATTTCCTCAAGATGGCGGCCTGCGGCTTCGTCGCTTCGGCCGGCATGATTCTGCTGTCGCAGGCCTACAGGCTGGCGCCCGCCAACCGCGTCGCCACCTTCGAATACACCGGCATCATCTGGTCGCCGCTGTGGGGCTTCCTGTTCTTCGACGAGGTGCCGCGCTCGACCACTGCCATCGGTGCGGCGCTGATCATCGGCGCCGGTCTGCTGGCGCTCAACACCGAACGGCGCCGGAGCGCTGCGCCTGTCCTCGCCGCGTCTCAGGATGTCGCCTGAAGCGTGTCAGGCGAAGCAGGCGAGCGCCTGGTCGACCCGCGAGCGGATTTCAGCCAGCGTGAAAGGCTTTTGCACGACGTCGATAATGACGCCGTTCAATTCCTCGGCGCGCTCGCGCTGGTCGGCATAGCCGGTCATCAGCAGGATCTTCATGTCAGGGAAAAGCTTGGCTGCGGCGATCGCCATCTCGATGCCGTCCATTTCCGGCATGCGGATATCGGAGACGACGAGGTCGTAACCGCCGCCTGCAGCACTGACCATCGCCAGCCCCTGCGCGCCGTCGGCGGCGATATCGATCGAGTGCCCGGCGCGTTCGAGCGCGCGGGCGGCGAGGGTGCGGACGGACTCATCGTCCTCGACGATCAGAAGCTTTGCCATGGGCCGGAATTTGGCGGGCAAAAGTTGACTTTTTCTGAAAATTTGAAGCGTCGGGGGCCTTTTCTCAGGCATCGCCTTTGACGACACCGACAAACGGCAGTTCGCGAAAAGCGTGAGCGACGTCCATGCCGTAGCCGACGACGAAGTAATCGGGACAGTCGAAGCCGACATAGTCGGCGTTCAGCTCGGTCTGGCGGCGCATGCGCTTGTCCAACAGCACCGCGATGGCGCAGCTTTTGGCGCCGCGCGACAGCATCAGGTTGCGGGTGAAGGAGAGCGTCTTGCCCGACTCCAGGATATCGTCGATCAGCAGCACGTCGCGGCCGGCGACCTCATTGTCGATGTCGCGCAGCACCCTCACCTCGCCGCTGGTGGTGCCGGCGCCATAGCTGGAAATGAAGATGAACTCGACCTCGGGCGACAGCCCGACATCGTGCATGGCGCGGATCAAATCGGCGGCGAAGATGAACGAGCCCTTCAGCACCGAAATCACCAGCAGGTCGTGATAGTCGTGCTCGGCGATCTCCTTGGCGAGTTCGAGATTGCGCCGCGCGATCGCGGACGCCGAAAACAGGACCTCGATGTCCTTGCCGCGCACAACTGGCATCAACAACCTTTCCAGAGAACCGACTAGCCGGCGAAGGTGACCGCCACGGCCTTGACGCCGTTTCTAGGCACATCGAGGCGGCTGGAAAAGCCGAATCTTTCGCCGGGCGCCAGAGAACGGTTGGATGTCCCCAGAGTATAACGGGTGATGCGGCTGTCATTGCCGGTGACACGTATCTCCAGCGGCGGCAATTGTCCCGCCTTCAAACCGTCATTGACGGCCTCGCCATCCACGAACAGCACCGGGGCGGGTCCTGAGGCGTCGACACGCGACGTGACGCCGGCAATGCTGAGTACGGCGCCCTCCGGCTGTTCGACTGACCAGAACGGCGTCTGGCGCACCAGCGCATGGCCACCCGAGACCCAGAAGGCGGCAAGCGCCGCACCGATGCCGGCAATCCAGAAGATCGGCCCGCCACGCGATGCCGGCCGCCCGGCTGACGCATCTGATTTGCGCAGCATCTCCATGCCTTCCATCGACGGCGTCGCGATGTCGCGCGCCGGCGTCGGCATGGCTTCTATCAGTGGGATCAGCTGCGGCAGCACCTCATAATCCGCATCGACGATGTCGGTCGCCACAGGACGCGATTCCGGTGCGACACTTGTCCCGGTCATGATTTCGCCGGAAACCGGGCGCGCGGTTCGTTGCTCAGCCATCATGGCCCCGCTGTTGCCTTTTCGTTTCTTTTGCGTAAATGGAAATGGTTAACGCTTCCCCACCGGAACCCTTGTGACGCATTCAAAAACAGCGAAAATTAACCGACGGTTAACCATGGCGGCCGATGGTCGTTGGACAGAAAGGGTTGGCACGCCGCCGCCACACACCTCAGGTCGTCGCACGTGATCCGCTTCGAAAATGTCGGCCTTCGCTATGGCATGGGTCCGGAAATCCTCCGCGACATCTCCCTGCACATTCCGGAGAGCTCCTTCCAGTTCCTGAGCGGGCCCTCGGGCGCCGGCAAGACGACGCTGCTGCGCCTTCTGTTCATGTCGCTGAAGCCGACACGCGGGCTGATCACCATCTTCGGCAAGGACCGCTCGCGCATCTCGCGCGCTGAACTGCCGCATCTCAGGCGCCGCATCGGCGTGGTGTTCCAGGATTTCCGCCTGCTCGACCACATGACCACCTATGAGAATGTCGCTCTGCCGCTGCGCGTGCGCGGCCGCGAGGAAGCGAGCTACCGCACCGACGTCACCGAACTTTTGAAATGGGTCGGCCTGGGCGAGCGCATGCATGTGCTGCCGCCGGTCCTTTCGGGCGGCGAAAAGCAGCGCGCGGCAATCGCTCGGGCCTTGATCGAACAGCCCGAAATCCTGCTTGCCGACGAGCCGACCGGCAATGTCGACCCGCCGCTGGCGCGCCGGTTGCTCAGGCTGTTCATTGAGCTCAACCGGCTCGGCACCGCGGTGGTGATCGCCACTCACGATCTCGGCCTGATGGAGCAGGTCGACGCGCGCCGCATGATCCTGGCCGGCGGAAGGCTGGATATTTATGACTGAGCTATCGGCCGAACAGCTGCATGAAGACGCCGCCGAGCCCGCAACGACGACGCAGCGCGTCCAGCGCCGCATGGCGCCGATCGTGCCGGCGCAGAATATTGCCGGCCGCGCCTTGGTGCTGGTCATCGCCATCATGACCTTCCTGTCCTGCCTGACTTTCGGCGCCGTCACGCTGGTGCGCGACACTGCCTCGGTCTGGGAAAACCAGATCTCGCGCGAGGCGACGATTCAGATCAAGCCGGTCGACGGCCTCGACATGGAGGCAGCCCTTGCCCAGGCCTCGCAGATCGTCGGCGAATTCCCCGGCGTAAAGGAAACCCGGATCATCGATCGCGACGCCACCGCGCGCCTTTTGGAGCCATGGCTGGGCTCGGGCCTGAATATCGACGAATTGCCGGTGCCGCGCCTGATCATCGTCACCATCGACGAGACCAGCCCGCCCGACTTCAGCGCCATCCGTGCGGCGCTCACGCCCAAGCTGCCGAGTGCTTCGCTCGACGATCACCGTACATGGGTCGACCGGCTGGTCGCCATGGCCCGCACCACGGTCACCATCGGCATCGCCGTGCTGGTCCTGATGCTGTCGGCGACGGTGCTGACCGTAGTGTTTGCGACGCGCGGCGCCATGGCGGGTAACGGCCATATCATCGAAGTGCTGCATTTCGTCGGCGCCGAGGCGCGCTTCATCGCGCGCGAATTCCGCTGGCATTTCCTGGTCACCGGGATGAAGGGCGCAGCCGCCGGCGGCGCAGCCGCGATCCTGGTTTTCATCGTCTTTTCCTGGTGGTCGTCGCGCAACATGGCAACGCCGCAGGCCGACCAGGCCACCGCTTTGTTCGGCAATTTCGCCATCGGATCGGCAGGCTATCTCGGCGTCGGCCTGATGGTGCTGGTGATCGGCGGACTGACGGCGGCGACCTCGCACGCCACCGTCGTCGCCTATCTCAGCGACATCGATGTCCGCCAGCCGGATGCGGGGTGACCCGTGAGGGCAGAAGCGAAAACAGTTCGGGGGCAAGGACAGGAATGGAAGGGACGATCACGGATCGAAAACCGACGTAACGCAATGTGCGCTTTTTTCCTTACCAAAAAGGCATTTCAGGATTAACCATAGGATGATGAACGCGCGGGAGTCGACCGGAACGGCTGGACAGATGCCAGTGGTGCGTTTGCGTGTGCGTACCGGGCTGGGCCGTTTGCGCACCGCCCTGCGTCTCGCCTCCCTCTGTCTACTGCTGCTGGTGGCCCTGTTTGCCGGTGGCTTCGGCTGGTTCGCCAGCAAGGTCAGCCACATGACGACCCCGACCAACCCGGCCAAGGCCGATGCGATCATCGTCTTGACCGGCGGTCAGGCCCGCCTCGACGCAGCACTCGATCTGCTTGCCTCCGGCAAGGGCGAGCGGCTGCTGATCTCAGGCGTGCATCCCTCTGCCAGCCGCCGCCAATTGCAGGCTGCTACCGGCGGCGACAAGGCGCTGTTTTCCTGCTGTGTCGACATCGACCGCGCCGCGCTCGACACGATCGGCAATGCCGAGGAAAGCGCTAAATGGGTGGAGAGCCACGCCTATGGCAGCGTCATCCTCGTCACCAACAATTACCACATGCCGCGCAGCCTGCTCGAGATGGGCCGCCTGCTGCATGGCGCCAGGCTTGAACCCTATCCGGTGGTCAACACCAATCTGGACAATGGCGACTGGCTGACCAAGCCGGAAGCGCTACGCGTGCTTCTGACCGAATACAGCAAATACCTGCTGGCGCTTGCGCGCGGCGTCGTCCCGGTCCGCCAGACTGCCGACAGCGTCGCACTGGCCGAGGTTTCGACCGCCAAGGACTAAAGCAATTCCAGGAAAAGTGTGTAGCGGTTTTCCCGGGAAAAGCACGTACGCTTTCCCTTGGGAATTGGACAGACGACTCTGACGGCGCTCGATTACCCCTTGGCCGTGCCGTCTTCCGCGCCACGCAGCCGCGCAATCTCCTGTTCGAGGCTTTCAATCCGCTTGTCGCGTTCGGCGAGTGCGGCCGCGACATCGGCGGCCTCGAATCGCTGCGGAATGTGTTGCGGGCAATTGGCATCCCAGGCCGAGACGGTGAACAAGATGACCTGCTCGGGGCGCGCCTTGTAGTCCTGCGGCATCAGCCTTGCCAGAAGCTCGGCATCGTCCTCGACGACGCGCGCCGTGCCCCAGATCTTGACGCGCTGGCGATGCGCATAGTCGATCAGGAACAGGAATGCCTGGTTGTTGTCGGCGAGATTCCCCTGCGTGATGAACTGCCTGTTCCCGGAGAAATCGGCAAAGCCGATGGTCTTCTCGTCCAGCACCTTGAGGAAGCCGGCTGGCCCGCCGCGATGCTGGATGTAGGGCTGACCCTCGCCATTTGCCGTCGACAGGAAGACGCTGGTCTGCGCCGCGATGAAGTCGGCGAGGTCGGGCGTCATATGGGCGCGCCATCCGCCGCGCTCCTCGGCGCTGGCATAGCCCTTGCGCGAACCTTTGCGGGTCTGGATCGCCTTGACCGTCGGCGTGAAGGCGACATCGCTGGTGAAAGTATGAGCATTCATGGAAGCCTCCGCGAGGCCGAAACACGGCCATTGTACGCGAAGAGGTAGATCCTTCCATGTTTTGGATGTAGATGGCATAGTTGCAAGCTATCCTTCCAATTTCCGGAAGAAAGTATGGATCGTCTCGAAGCCATGTCGCTGTTCGTCGCCGCGGTGGAAGCGGGCAGCCTTTCTGCTGCCGGCCGCCATTTCGGCATTCCACTGGCAACGGTCAGCCGCAAGGTTTCCGACCTCGAAAAGCACCTTCAGGCGCGCCTGCTGAACCGTTCGACCCGGCAGCTCACGCTGACCGATGCCGGCCAGGCCTATCTCGCCGCCTGCCGCCGCATCCTCGGCGAGGTCGGCGAAGCCGAACGCACCGCTGCCGGCGAATACAGCACGCCGACCGGCGACCTGTTCATCACCGCGCCGGTCGTCTTTGGTCGCTTGCACGTGCTGCCTGTCGTCACCGAATTCCTGGCGGCTTATCCTCAAGTCAACATTCGCCTGACGCTGGCTGACCGGATAACCCAACTGGCGGAGGAACATCTCGACCTTGCCATCCGCATCGGCGAGCTTGCGCCTTCGAGCCTCATTGCCATCCGCGTCGGCGCGATCCGTCGCGTCGTGTGCGCCAGCCCCGCCTATATCGCCGCGCATGGCATGCCGCGGACGCCGGACGATCTGGCCGCGCATGAATGCATCAGTTTCGAGGGGCCTTCCGCTCTCGCCAGCTGGAGCTTTGCCGGCGACAAGGGCGAACTGATCGTGCCGATCCGCTCACGGCTGCGCGTCAACACGGCGGAAGCTGCAATCGATGCCGCGATTGCAGGCGCCGGGATGACGCGGGTGCTCTCCTACCAGATCGCGGACGCAGTACGTTCCGGCGTGCTCGTCCCGGTCTTGCGGCCCTTAGAGCCGCAGCCATGGCCGGTGAGCCTCGTCCATGCCGGCCAAGGCCTGCTGGCGGTGAAACTCAGGGCGTTCCTCGATTTCGCCGCTCCGCGGCTGAAGCAGCGGCTATTGCAGGCGACGTGGTGAGTTGAGACTGGCTTGAGTCAGTGGCGAGCCGGCCTATGTCAGGCCATTGCGGCGTTTCCTTTTTGCCCGCGCTTGGTGTAACCAACGCACACCTCCTCAACGGGCCCTTCCCCGCATGCTCTATATCCGCTCGCTGGCGTTCAACTTCGTCTTCTATGTCAATCTGATCGTCCAGATGGTCCTCTGGACCCCTTACTACTTCCTCTCGCCACGCCATCGCGCCTGGTTCGTGCCGAAATTCTGGTCGCGCACCAGCCTGTGGCTCTACGACAAGATCGCCGGCACCAGGAGCGACATCACCGGCGTCGAGAACCTGCCGGAGGGCTCTTTCATCCTGGCGCCGAAACACCAGTCGTTTTGGGACGCGATCGCTTTCTTTCCGTTCCTCCACGACCCGCTTTATATCCTGAAGCGCGAGCTGACCTGGATCCCCTTCTTCGGCTGGTACATCCTGAAGATGCGGATGATCCCGGTTCACCGCGGCAGCCGCTCCAAGGCGTTGAAGCAGGTCGTTGCATCGACAAAGCAGGAGATGGGGCGCAATCCGCGCCAGCTGATTATCTACCCCGAAGGCACGCGCCGAGCGCCAGGCGACGAGCCGGCTTACAAATACGGCATTGTCGAGCTCTATACGCAGCTTGGCGTCCCGGTGGTACCGGTCGCCCATGTCGCCGGCCTCTACTGGCCGCGCCGCAAATTCCTGCGCTTTCCCGGTACCATCAAGGCCCGCTTCCTGCCGCCGATTCCGCCCGGGCTCGGCAAGGACGAATTCATGGACCGGCTGATCGGCGATACGGAAGCCGCCTGCGACCAGCTGCTAATCGAGGCATCGCAGGCTCCTAACCCGCCGCAAATGCCGCCGACGGCGGTCAAGCGGCTGGCCGAACTCGCCGCGGCCGCCAAAGCAATTCCAGGAAAAGTGTGAGCGGTTTTTTCCGTCCTGAATCGCGCCAAAACAAAAAAGACCAAAGCTTGATCTCTTCTGCGGGCCGGCTCAAGGCCACGCCGCCAGCGCCGTGGTCAGCACCAGCGTCGCCGCGAAGGCCAGATTGATGATCCGCGACGCCAGCGGCTGGCGCAGGGTGCGGGCGAAGGCCGCGCCGGCCAGCAGCCACAGCACATGGATGGCTACGATCATCAGGGTGAGAACCGCCAGCCTGGCCGGGATGCCGAGAGCATCGGCGCCGGCTGCGGTCGCGGAGCCAGCAAGGACCGCAGCAATCGCCACATAGGCTTTCGGGTTGGCAACGGCGAGCAGGAAGCCGCCGAGGAAGGTCGGCAGAACCGCGCTGCTGTCACGCGCGGCCAGCGGCGGCGCTGTCGCTATTCTGTAGGCGAGGTAGAGAATATAGGCGGCGGAAGCGACCGCCAGCACCGGCGCTACGCCCGGCATCGAGGTAAGGATAGCCTTGATGCCGGTGGCCACCACCAGCAGCACCGCGACGGTGCCTAAAATGATCCCCGATGTGTAGTGAAGCGAATTGCGCAGGCCGAAGGCGGCCCCTATCGCCGTGACGCTGATCGTCGCCGGGCCAGGACTGCCCATGACGACGGTTGCCGCCAGCACCAGCGCCAGCAATTGCTGCCAGGGCTGCGCCTGCGAAAGAATGTCTGCGGCCATGCTGCCTCTTCTCCACAATAATGGAGAGCAGTGTGGCGAGGCGGACAGCCGTCGTCTTGAACGATCGTGCCGAAGCTGCGCGGCTAGGCGCTGGCCTTGTCCAGCGCCACGAGATCCTCCGCGCTGAGCTTCAGCGATGCGGCGCGCGCCAGGCTGTCGACCTGGTCCAGCGTCGTGGCGCTGGCGATCGGCGCGGTGATGCCGGGCTGCGCCATCACCCAGGCGAGTGCCACTTCCGCCTGCTTGGCCGAATGGCGCGCCGCGACGGTGTCGAGTGCGGCCAGAATGCGCATGCCGCGCGCATTGAGATAAGCCTTCACGCCGCCGCCGCGTTCACTTTTGCCGAGATCGGCCTCGCTACGGTATTTGCCGCTCAAAAACCCCTTGGCGAGACTGAAATAGGTGATGACGCCGATATCCTCGGCCACGCACAGATCATGCAGCGGCCCGTCGAAGGATGAGCGGTCGTAGAGATTGTATTCCGGCTGCAGCACGCTGTAGCGCGGCAGCCCGCGCAGGCTGGCAACATCGAGCGCGGCGCGCAGCTGGCCGGCGTCAAGATTCGAGGCGCCGATATGGCGGACCTTGCCGGCAGCGAGCAGCTTCTGGTAGGCGCCGAGCGTCTCCTCATAAGGGGTTGTCGGGTCCGGCCAATGCGAGAGATAAAGGTCGATCACATCGGTCTGCAGTCGCTTGAGCGACGCCTCGACTGCCCTTTCGATATGGGCAGCGGACAGATCCTTCTTGCCTTGTCCCATATCCGAGCCGACTTTGGTGATGACGATGATCTTGTCACGGTTGCCGCGGCTTTTCATCCATTTGCCGATGATGGTCTCGGACTCGCCGCCCGCGTGGCCGGGCACCCAGCGCGAATAGGCATCGGCGGTATCGATAGCGTTGAGGCCGGCGTCGCCGAACCGGTCGAGCAGGTCGAAGGAGGTCTTCTCGTCCGCGGTCCAGCCGAAGACATTGCCGCCCAGGACCAGCGGCGCGATGGAAAGGTCGGTTTGACCGAGACGGCGTTTTTGCAAGACGGGGCTCCGTGGGGCTGGCGGCGGGCGACCCGAATGCTTCGGGCCGCAGCTAAGCTAGGTCTCGCCGCGCCGAGGTCAAAGGCCTCAGCCAATTTTTCCAGCGGGCCAGCGCTTCACAAAGGCGCGAGAGCTTCGCCTGCAGGCTCGCCGTGGTCTACTGGCTCACGAGGCGATCCGCTTCGCCACCTCTTCCAGCCAGTGGTCGCTGATACCCAGCGCCGCGAGATGCTGCAGCGTGTTGAGCACATAGTCCTCGTTGTTTCCGGACTGGCCGACGGCGCCACGGATAACACCTGCCGCATGCGCGGGGTCGAGCCCGCCGGCATACTGCTCATGCTGGCGGTCGACGATATAGGCGACCGCTTTCACTCTCTCTCCCGCGGCCGCCCCATTCCCGTCGAGGCTGACATCGAGCACACGCTCGAGGTAGACGCTGGTCACCAATTCGCGCTCGCGCAGATAGGTCAGCACCTCATCGCGCAGCTCGCCGGGCACGCGAAAGGCCAGCCCGATGCAGGAGCCGCCACGGTCGAGGCCTAGCACCAGGCCCGGCCGCTGGCGCGTGCCGCGATGCACGAAGGAATAGACGCACAGCGACCGGCGGTAGCCGTAAAGCCGCGCGCGCCGTGTCTCGACATGGGCGAATCCCGGTCGCCAGATCAGCGAGCCGTAGCCAAAAACCCAAAAATCGCCCATATCGCCAAGCCTGATTGCACGAGAGTGACGCCGCCGCATCGGAATCGGTGCTCTTCTGTTCTTTTTGCTTGTTGCGTAAGCCACAGTCCACCCGCAACACGCCCGCGTTAATGAAAGCCGCAGCATGACGTCAAGTGACGAGCGTCCGTCGAAGTTTCGCCACCGGCTGATGTGGCTCGCTGCCTTGGTCGTTATGCTGTTCGGCGCCTACAGCGCGGTCTGGTTCTATGTCGCCGGTCGCGTCAGCAGCGAAGCCGACAAGGCGGTGGCCTCGCTCAAGGACAAAGGCATCGAGGCCGGCTGCGCCAACCTCACCGTCAGCGGCTACCCCCTGCGTTTTGTCATCTCCTGTGACAATCTGGCTTACGAGGACGACGCCAGGAACGTTGCCGCCTCGGCAGGCAGCTTCAACTTCGTTGCAGAACTCATCCGGCCTTTGTCGCCCGCCGCCGAGTTGCGCGGGCCACTGCGGACCTCGGTGCCCGGGATGGCGCCGCTATGGATCGATTGGGACAATCTGCAGGCCAATGCCAAGCTCTCCTGGCCCTTGCCACGCAGCATTTCGCTGCAGGCCGAGAGCTTGTCCGGCCAGACCGATCCGGCCGACGACACCGACCCGGTTTCACTGTTCAGCGCCGGAACGGCGGCGGGCGAGTTGCGGCCGGACGGTCAGGACCTTGGCTATACCGGAAGCTTCACCGATCTTGAGATCGACGCCGACGCGATCGGCGGGCGCGTGCTGCCGCCGCTCGACGGCAGCGGCGACGCGACGCTGAAGAACGGCGTCGCGCTGATGAAGACGCAGGCCAGGAGCCTGCGCGGCCAGGCGGTCGGCATCCACAAGCTCGATCTGTCGTCGGGAACCGCGCGCATCACCGTCTCCGGCCCGGTGTCGGTCGACGCCAACGGCCAGGTCAATGCCGACCTGACGATCAAGCTGCAGGATCCCAAAGCCGTGGCGGCAATCCTCGCCACCGCAATCCCCGAGCAGAAGAGCCAGATCGAGCAAGGCTTTGCCGGTCTGGCGCTGCTCGGCAACGAACCGTCGATGCCGCTCAAGGTGGTGAAGGGCAAGGTCTCGCTCGGCTTCATTCCGCTGGGCAAGATCAAGCCGCTCGATTAGAGCAATTCCAGGAAAAGTGTGAGCAGTTTTCCGTCCGGAATTGCGTTAAAACAAAGAGATAGAGCATGATCGCAAAGAGCGGCAACGGCTTTTGGGGAGAGATCATGCTCGAGCAAGCCGACGCATGAACCGACCGGTGAAACTGCTGAGCGTTGGCGCGCTGACGCTGGATACCATCCTGCGCGTCGAAACCCTGCCCACGCATCAGGGCAAGTTCATCGCCTCGGACGGCATCCAGATCGCCTCGGGCATGGCGACAAGTGCTGCCTGCGCCGCCCGCCGTCTCGGCGCCGAGGTGTTCCTGTGGGCAAGTGCAGGTGACGATGCCGTCGGCGACCAATTGCTGGCCGGCATCGAGGCCGAGGGCGTCGATTGCCGCTTTGTCCGCCGCGTCGAAGGCGCCCGCTCGGCGCTGGCCGCGATCCTGGTCGACGCTCATGGCGAGCGCATCATCGTGCCCTTCTACGACCCAAAGGCGCAGGCCGACCCCGAGGCGGTGCCTGTCGCCGATCTTTCCGGCTTCGATGCCGTGCTGGTCGATGTGCGCTGGCCGGGCGCCGCCGCTCTTGCCTTGACCGCCGCGCGCGACGCCGGTTGCCCGGCAATCCTCGACGCCGACACGGCGCCGCTGGAGGTGCTGGAGCGTCTGTTGCCGCTGGCTTCGCACATCGTCGCTTCGGAGACGGCTGCACGCATTATCTGCGACCACGCGCTGGATACCGAAACCGCCTGCGCCGACCTCGCCAGCCGCACAGACACCTTTGTCGCGGTGACCGGCGGCGCCGCGGGAAGCTGGTGGCATGACCGGTCCGCCGGATGCGTGCGCCACATCGCGGCGCCGAAGATCAAGGCGGTCGACACGCTGGCCGCCGGCGACGTTTTCCACGGCGCCTTTGCTGTCGCGTTGGCGGAAACCATGCCGATCGAGCAGGCGTTGCGCTTTGCCAGCGCGGCGGCCGCGCTCAAATGCCAGCGCTTCGGCGGCCGGCTGGGGGCGCCAAACAGGGACGAGGCAATGGCCATGGTCGCGGCGACCTGGCCCGTCTGAAACAGATTTAACTTTTCACCGGGTGCTCGACCGCCTGCCGGCCGAAATCCGGCACGTCGATATCCTGGCCGGCCTCGATGATCGAACGGCGAACGGCCCGGGTGCGGGTGAACAGGTCGAACAGCTTTTCGCCGTCGCCCCAGCGGATCGCCCGCTGCAGCGAGGCGAGGTCCTCCGAAAAGCGCGCCAGCATTTCCAGGATGGCATCCTTGTTGTGCAGGCACACGTCGCGCCACATGGTCGGGTCGGAGGCGGCCAGACGGGTGAAGTCGCGGAAACCGGAAGCCGAATATTTGATCACTTCCGACTTGGTCACCGATTCCAGATCGTCGGCCGTGCCGACGATGTTGTAGGCAATGATGTGCGGAAGATGCGAAACGATGGCCAGCGTCATGTCATGATGCTGCGGGTCCATCGTGTCGATGTTGGAGCCGCAGCGCCGCCAGAATTCCGACAGCTTTTCCAGCGCGGCCGGATCGGTTCCCGGCAGGGGCGTGAAGATGCACCAGCGGTTTTCGAACAGCTCGGCGAAACCCGCATCCGGGCCCGATTTCTCCGTACCTGCCAGCGGGTGCCCCGGAATAAAGTGCACGCCGTCCGGTACATAGGGCTGCATTTGCGCAATGACCGAGGCCTTGGTCGAACCGACATCGGTGAGGATGGCGCCCTTTTTCAGCGCCGGCGCGATCTCTTGCGCCACCTCGCCCGACGATCCCACTGGCACCGAGACGATGATCAGGTCGGCATTGCGGACCGCTTCCCTGGCGTCGGTGGTGTAGCTCTCGCCAAGACCGAGCTCCTTCGCCCGTGCCAGCGTGGTCGGGCTGCGCGTCGCGATGGCGACATGGCGGGCCAGGCCCTCGCGGCGGATGATGCGGGCCAGCGACGAGCCAATCAGGCCGATGCCGACCAGCGCGATCTTTTCAAACATCGGTGAAGTCATTGTTTCAGCTTTTCAGGAATGTCGTGAGGGCATCGATGACGCCGCGATTGGCTTCTTCGGTGCCGACGCTCATGCGCAGCGCATTGGGAAAGCCATAGCCGGTAACGCGCCGCAATATATAGCCGCGCTGGGTGAGGTAGTCGTCCGCCGCCTCAGCCGAATGCTTCTTGTCGTCGGGAAAGTGGATGAGGACGAAATTGCCGACGCTGGGCGTCACGCGCAGCCCAAGCTTCGTCAGTTCTTCATTCAACCAGGTAAGCCAGGTCTCGTTGTGCAACGAACTGCGCTCGACATGGGCGCGGTCGCGGATGGCGGCAATGCCGGCCTCGATCGCTGTTGCGTTAACGTTGAAAGGGCCGCGAACACGGTTGATGGCATCGACGATGTGCAGTGGGCCATACATCCAGCCGATGCGCGCGCCGCCAAGGCCGAGCTTGGAGAAGGTGCGGGTCATGACCACATTCTGCGCGCTGCCCGCCAGCTCGATACCTGCCTCATAGTCATTGCGCCTGACGTACTCGGCATAGGCCGCGTCCAGCACCAGAAGCACGTTGCCCGGGAGCGCGGAATGCAGGCGGCGGACCTCCTGGAACGGCAGATAGGTGCCGGTCGGGTTGTTGGGATTGGCGAGGAAGATGATTTTGGTCCGCGGCGTCACCGCGGCCAGGATCGCGTCGACGTCGGCGCGCTCCTCGGTTTCCTTCACAGCAACCGGCTTGGCCCCCGCCGACTGAATGTAGATCTTGTAGACCATGAAGGCATGTTCGGTAAAAATCGCCTCATCGCCTGGCGCAAGATAGGTCTGCGCCAGCAGGCCAAGTATCTCGTCGGAACCGTTGGAGCAGATGATGTTTGCCGGGTTGAGGCCGTGCACCTCGGCGATCGCCTCGCGCAGCCGGCGGGCGGTGCCGTCGGGATAGACATCAAGCTTGCTGGCCACTTCGCGCGCGGCCTCGATCGCCTTCGGCGACGGGCCGAGCGGGTTCTCGTTCGACGACAATTTATGGACCTTGGCGACGCCGGCAGGTGCCGTGCTCTTGCCCGGCACATAGGCGTCGATGTCCATAATGCCCGCGCGGGGCGTCGGCCGTGCCTTGTCCGCTGTCTTGTCCATGTCGCAAACCCGTTGAGAACGCCTCCGTCCGGAGGCCGCAGCGGAAATACAAGCCGTAGCCGCGAATGTCGAGAGGCGGGCATAGCTGGCCGTTGACGCCGGGCCGCACGAGTTCTAGAAGAACGCAACAGTTCCGTGGTGATTTGGCCGGTCGGCTTGCAGCCACGTTAAACAACTCGCTAAAGGGCCGTTTGCGTGACGTAACCGGCTTTGCGATCGCATTGCCGGTTTTTTATTGCCTGACGGCGGGCAAGGAGAGTCACATGGCCGCGCTCCGCGCTACAAAAACCAACAACGAGGCCGACAACCCGTCGAGCCCGGTGTTGCGTTTTGGCCCTGACAAGCCGCTGAAGCTCGACGCCGGCACGCTTTTGTCGCCGTTCCAGATCGCCTACCAGACATATGGCGCCCTCAACGATGCCCGCACCAACGCCATCCTGGTCTGCCACGCGCTGACCGGCGACCAGCATGTCGCCAGCACCAATCCGGTGACCGGCAAGCCCGGCTGGTGGGAAGTGCTGATCGGTCCCGGCAAGATCATCGACACCAACCGCTTCTTCGTCATCTGCTCCAACGTCATCGGCGGGTGCCTCGGCTCCACCGGTCCGGCCTCGACCAATCCCGCCACCGGCAAGCCCTACGGCCTCGACCTGCCAATCATCACCATCCGCGACATGGTGCGGGCGCAATTGATGCTGGTCGACCATTTCGGCATCGAAAAGCTGTTTTGCGTGCTCGGCGGCTCGATGGGCGGCATGCAGGTGCTGGAATGGGCATCGTGCTATTCCGAGCGCGTCTTCTCGGCCCTGCCGATCGCCACAGGCGCACGCCATTCCTCGCAGAACATCGCCTTCCACGAGGTCGGCCGGCAGGCCGTCATGGCCGATCCGGACTGGCATGGCGGCAAATATTTCGAGCACGGCAAGCGCCCGGAAAAGGGGCTCGCCGTGGCGCGCATGGCCGCCCACATCACCTATCTGTCGGAAGCCGCCCTGCATCGGAAATTCGGCCGCAATCTGCAGGACCGCGAAGCGCTGACCTTCGGTTTCGACGCCGACTTCCAGATCGAAAGCTATCTGCGCCACCAGGGCATGACATTCGTCGACCGCTTCGACGCCAACTCCTACCTCTACATGACCCGTTCGATGGATTATTTCGACCTCGCCGCCGACCATGGCGGCCGGTTGGCCGATGCCTTTGCCGGGACCAAGACCCGCTTCTGCCTGGTGTCCTTCACCTCGGACTGGCTGTTCCCGACCGAGGAGAGCCGCTCGATCGTGCATGCGCTCAACGCCGCCGGCGCCTCCGTCTCCTTCGTCGAGATCGACACCGACCGCGGCCATGATGCCTTCCTGCTCGATGAACCCGAACTGTTTGCCGCCATCAAGGGCTTCATCGGCTCGGCGGCCCGCGCAAGGGGGCTCGCCTCATGAGCGTCAATGGCAGCCAGCGCGTCGACCTCGAAGTCGTGGCCAACCTGATACCGCCGCAGTCGCGGGTGCTCGATGTCGGCTCCGGCGACGGCCTGCTGCTCGAACTCCTGCAGGAGACCAAGCAGGTCGACGGCCGCGGGCTGGAGCTGTCACAGCGCGGCGTCAATGAATGCGTGGCGCGCGGTCTCTCGGTCATCCAGGGCGATGCCGATACCGACCTCGAATTCTATCCGGACAAGGGTTTTGACTTCGTCGTCCTGTCTCAGACGCTGCAGGCGACCCGCAACCCGAAGCTGGTGCTCGACGAGCTGCTGCGAATCGGCAACCGCGCCATCGTCTCCTTCCCCAATTTCGGCCACTGGCGGGTGCGGCTGTCGCTGTTCGTCAATGGCCGGATGCCGGTGACCGCGGACCTGCCCTATTCCTGGTACGACACGCCCAACATCCATTTCTGCACCATCCGCGACTTCGTCAATCTGGTCGAGGAACTCGGCGCTTCGGTCGAGAAAGCCACCGCGCTCGACGGCAACGGCCAGAAGATCGGCCTGTCGATGCCATGGTGGTTCTGGAATTTCTTCGGCCAGCAAGCGGTGTTCTTGCTGAAGCGGTAGTTTGCCCCTATTCCAGCACGTCCGTCGCCTTGTGCGGGTGCTGAACGCCATCGGCGATGATCACATCGGCGTGGGAGTTGTCGGTGCGCAAGGCCAGAATCTCCCGATAGGCTGATGAATCGTACCAGCCCCACGCATGCGCCCTGTCCGGAAACTCGATGACGATCAGATGCCCGGGCCATTCGTTTTCGACCACGTCCATGTCGCCGCCGTGGACAAGGAAGCGGCCGCCGAACGGCTCCAATGTGGCGTCGATCCTCTGCAGATACTCGAAAATCTGCGGGCCCATTGTGACTTGACGCATATGGGCGACGGCGTAGGCGGCCATGGCTGAACTCCCTGTGAGATCGAAGCCCGACGACCGGCTTCGTTGGCGCAATCTGCAGACATGATGGCCATCGGTCGATTACGTCTGGGGTAATCGGCCGGCTTACCGGCGTCCTGGCTCAACAGTTTGTGATGACATTGCCGCTGGTTTTTTGTAGCGTCGAATCGAATGCCATCCCGGGGTAAGGCTTGGACGGCGACCATCAAAACCTCCGGCCTCCAGGCATTTCGGGGCACAATCGAAGCAACATGTCCAAGGCAACCGACCTCGCTCCGCTGATCTCGGTGATCACACCGACGCACAATCGCCGCAGCAAGGTGGTGCGCGCCGTGGAGAGCGTGCTGGCGCAGAATTTTCCCCGGTTCGAACACATTGTCGTCGATGACGGCTCGACCGACGGTACGGCAGCCGCACTTGCCGAAATCCGCGATCCACGGCTGATCTATGTTGGCTCGAAATGGCGCGGCGCCAATGCCGCCCGCAATGCCGGCATCGAGCGGGCGCAGGCGCCGGTGGTGACATTCCTCGATTCCGACGACGTCTATTTGCCGGATCGCCTGGCGCGGACGCTGGAGCAGTTCGACAACAATCCCTCGCTCGAAGTGCTGATCAGTTCCTTCGTGTCGCTGAAGGGCAATCGCCGCACCAACTGCGTCAACCGCGAGGCGCTGCTGAGCCGCGACTCGCTGGAGCGGGCCCTTGTCGCGCAGACCATCTTCATTGCCGGGTCGGCAATCACCGCCCGGCGCGAGTCGCTGCTGGCCATCGGCGGCTACGACAGTGACGTCACGCGCATGCAGGATCGCGAATTGTTGCTGCGCTTTGCCCGTCGCAGCGGCGCGCAGCTGTCCGAAGTGATCGACTGGAAAAAGTACAACTCGGAGAATTCGATCTCCGGTCGCCGGGACGGCTATGTCGAAGCCTATGCGAGCTTGATCGACAAGCACCCCTATATCGCCGACCGCTACCCCTACATTCCGCCTTACATGATCGCCCGGCAGCTCATCGCCGATGCACTCAAGGGCAGGGTTTCGCAGGCGTTCTCCGGCTATATGGCCAACCGGTCGTCGAAGGCGCTTGGCTATTCGCTGCCGCAGCTGTTGCGTGGCTATGTCGGCGGCCGGCGCTGGCGCCGCGATCTCTATGCCGAATTTCGCGACAAATACGGTGCACGGCCGGCCTGAAGTTTGCCGACAAGCCGCGCAGCGGCTTTCCCCTCCGAACTGCCTCAAACCTCATTTGTCGAGTTCCGGCAGATATGGGTCGGAATATAGCCGCCGGTCGCGTTCGCCCTGCAGGCAGTCCATGGGTGCGGCGGCATCGATCGGGACCACGGTCGCATCGGCGATGCCGCTCACCTCCAGGATCAACTTGCGGCGTATGGCGGTGGCGAATTCCGAGGCCGCATAGATCGGCAACACGAAGGAGCCGGGCCCACCGGTGACGCAGTCGTCATAATACTGGTCGAGATGGCTGAAGGTCGGCGACGGGCTGATCAGGATCGGCAGGCCGTTGATGACGATGCCCTTGGCCACCGCCGCATCGCGTGTCGTGGCGACGGGCAGCCCGGTGTTGTTGGGACCGTCGCCGGAAATGTCGATGACGCTGCGTGGCGCATCGAACCCCGTGCCCTCGAACAGCCCGGCGCCGAAGGCAAGCGCACCGGAAATCGAGGTGCCGCGAAAGCTGCGGAACGGCCGCGCTTCTATTCTGTCGGCGAAGGCGTTGGCGCTCTCTGCGCTGTCGATCACCTGCCAGGCGATGACGCCATCCTCGCGCACGACGCCCGCCCATTCGAAATAGGCAAGCGCGATGCGCCCGGTGGTTCCCGAGCGCACGGCCTTGATGAAATCGGGATGCCTGAGCGCCTCGACATAGCCAGCGCGCTGCAGCGCGAACTCCCTCTCGTCCATCGACTGTGAGATGTCGACGGCCAGCACCAGTTCGACATCCACGGCAACGGCCGGGGCAGCCACGGGCGTGGTGCAGGCAAGGCAGGCAAGCAGGCTGAGCGCATCGAGCATGGCCGCACCACGGATGTTTCGACCCGTGAATCTTCGCCGCGATCGCGGCGAAATAAAGCCCCTTCTACTTCTTTCGCCGCACGGCCGCTTTCGGCGGCGGGTCGATGGCGCCGGTCCTGACTCGAGCGGGTTTCAGTGCCGCAGCACCCGTATCCTTCACGATGTTCAATGCGCGTGGAAAGAAATGACCATTGTGCAGTCCGCGCCCGATGTTGAGGATCGCGGTTTCCGGCAGGCGTTTCTCCAGCATGGACAGTACCCTTCGCAGCGAAGGACCATCGAACGCGTCCATCGCTTCGTCGATGACCACCCATTTCGGCTGCCGCAAGGCCAGCCTGGCGAAGGCCAGCGACCGCTGTTCGTCATCGTTGAGTTCACGCTCCCAGCGTGCGGAACGGTCGAGCGAGGATGACAGCCGCTCGAGGCCGACCTCGGCCAGCACCGCCCCAAAATCAGCATCGCCAGCCGGCGCCGAGCCATTCGGATGCAGCACTTCGCGTAACGTGCCGGCAGGAAAATACGGAACACGCGGCACGAAAATCGGCGTTTCTCCGGCCGGCAAGCCGATCCGCCCGCTGCCCCAGGGCCAAAGGCCGGCAATGGCGCGGAAGAACAATGTCTTGCCAGCGCCTGGGTCGCCGGTGATCATGACGCGCTCGCCGGGATGGATCTCGACATGGCTGTCTGAAAGTTTGGTGCAGCCCTCCGGCGAGGCCACTTGGAGCTTCTCGAAGGTCAGGCTGCCATTGGCGTTATCGCCGAATTCGATGCGCTTTTCCTTGTCGTGCAGCACATCGGTTTCATCGAGCGCAATGCGGAAGTCGGCAACGCGCATCAGCGTGGCGCGCCAGTCGGCGATGCCGCCGATATTGTTGATGAACCAGCGCAGCGACGAGTGCACCTGGTTGAAGGCGCCGACCGCCATCATCAACCCGCCAAAGCTGATGTCGCCTGAAAAATAGACCGGCGATGCCACCAGGATCGGCGCCACCACGGTGATCCAGCCATAGGTATCGGTCACCCAGGAAAGGTTGATCTGCGCTTTGTAGATGTTTCGCATCGCGCCCAGCACCGTGCCAAGGTCGATTTCGAGCCGTCTCTTGGCATCGGCTTCGCCGTGATAGAGCGCGATGGCGTCGACATTCTCGTTGACGCGCACCATCCCGGAACGCAGCTCGGCCTCGCGGGTGTAGCGGTCGCTGTTGAGGCGGATCAGCGGCCGCCCGACCAGCCAGCTCAGCCAGGAGGCGATGCCGGCATAGAGGAACGCGGCCCAGACCATGTAGCCCGGTATCGCCAGCGACCAGCCGTTGATGTGGAAGACGAAGCCCGACGAGAGTTGCCAAAGCACGCCGACGAACGACACCAGCAGGATGAAGGATTGCAGCAGGCCGACGCCGAGGTCCGTCGACAGATCGGACAGATGCGCGGCATCCTGCTGCATGCGCTGGTCGGGATTGACGCCGATGGCGCCGGCATTGGCGAGCCGGAAGGCCCGCGCCGGCCGCATCCATTGGTCGATCAGGTCGAGCGTCAGCGCCTCGCGCAGCTTCAGCCGGATCATCTGGTTGAGCCAGGTCTGAGCGATGTTGAGCAGCAGCAGCGTGCCGGCAATCACGGCAAAGATCATCAGTTGATGCAGGAAGGCCGCCATGTCGCGACGCGCCAGCGCATCGTAGAAAGGCTGGTTCCAGCGGTTGAGCAGAACCTGGCCGATCGACGTGGCGACGATGACCGCCATAATGCCGACCGACGTCCAGACCAGCCACTTGCGCACCGGTGAGCCTATCAGCGCCCGTTTGATCGTCGCCACCTGATCGCGCAGGCTGCTGGCTTCGACGGTTACCGGCTGAGCGGTGGCGGACTTGTCCGGTTGATCAGCCATGCACGAGGTCCTTGCGTTCAGAAGCGTTGCTGAAACCAGATGGAGAGACTTGAAGGCATCCGCCGCTCAAACGGACCGCGAATGCATCTGTGACAGATAGGTGGGAAAAACCCACGCAACACCAGTTTTCATGATGATCACGAAGGTGTCACCTGACGCGTCGTCGATGTCACCCCTTCCGCCCGGCGGCCAAGCCGCGTCGCACCGTGCGGTGACAGTACCGGCACGAAGACACGGCGCGAGGCGCGCTGCGCGACCGGCACGCCCTGATAGAGCCGCTTCTGCGCCTCGACCACGATGACGCCGGAAAAGATCGGCCAGAACCGCCGGCCGGCGCGCTCCAGCACATTGTGGAACCGCATCATGAAGCGCCGCGGCGATGGCGGGAAGAACAGCGCGTCGGACCAGGAAGCCGGTGTGAAATTCGCCTCGCGCAGCAATTCTGTCAACTGGCCGCGCGAGAACGGCCGGCCATTGCCGAACGGCGTGTGCTCGAACCGCGCCCAGACACCGCGCCGGTTGGGCACGACGATGACGACGCGCCCTGCCGGCGACAGCACCCGCCAGATCTCGTTCAGCGTCTCGCGCGGGTTTTCGACATGTTCGAGCGAATGCACGAGCAGCATGCGGTCGATGCAGGAATCGACCAGCGGCAATTCCTCGTCGAAGACCAGCGCCGTAGCCGTCGGCCCGTTCGCCGGCCAGACGACGGCGCCTTGCGTAGCAGGCATGAAGGCAAACACCCGCTCGGCATCGGTGCCGAACCGCTCCAGCCACGGCAAGGTATAGCCGAGCCCGACCAGCCGCTCATTGGGCACTGTTGCCCATATTGAGGACAGCGCCATGGTGATCGAGCGTTCAGCCAGGCGGCCGAGCGTGGTCGAATAGAAGGAGCGGAGATCGACGATATCGGAATGCATGCGCGGGACGGTAGCTGCGATGCCGCCCAAGTTCAACAAAGCCGGCACGTTCTGCAAAGCTAGAGTGACATCGGCGGCCAAGCGCCCTATGTCTGCGCCAACAGATGGAGAGATGCCAATGCCCGTCGAAATCGAACAGTTCATGTGCCGCAGCGACAATTTCGGCGTGCTGGTGCATGACCCGAAAAGCGGCGAGACCGCCATTATCGACGCGCCCGAAGAAGCGCCGATCATTGCCGCGATCGAGCGTACCGGCTGGAAGCCGACGATGATCCTGACCACCCACCACCATGTCGACCATGTCGAGGCCAATCTGGCGCTGAAGGAGCGCTTCAAGCTGCGCATCGTCGGACCGGAGGCTGAAAAGGAAAAGATCCCCGGCATCGACGAGACCGTCGGGCAAGGCTCGGTCGTCCATCTCGGCGGCGAGCGGATCGATGTCATCGCCACGCCCGGCCACACTGCGGGCCATGTCTCCTATCATTTTCCGGCCTCGAAAGTGGCGTTCACCGCCGACACTTTGTTCGCGCTCGGCTGCGGCCGGCTGTTCGAATGCAAGCCGCCGGTGATGTATGAGTCGCTGAAGAAGCTCGCCGCACTCCCGGCGGACACGGTCATCTATTGCGGCCATGAGTATACGCTTTCGAACGCCCGCTTTGCGTTGACCGTCGACCCGACCAATTCGGCGCTGAAAGAACGTGCCGCCAAGATCGAGACCCTGCGCGCCGACAACAAGGCGACGCTGCCGACCACGATCGGCGAGGAATTGTCGACCAATCCGTTCCTGCGCTGGCACGACCCGGCGATCCGCAAGCATCTCGGTATGGAGGAGGCCTCCGACGCCGAAGTGTTCGCGGAAATCCGCAAGCGCAAGGACAATTTCTGAGCATCGTTCCGGGATCAGCCATGACCAGCGCCGCTGAAATCATCGCCATGCTTGGCCTCAAGCCGCATCCGGAAGGCGGCTGGTATGCCGAGACCTTTCGCGACGGCGCCGGTGGCGCGCGTGGCCATTCGACGGCGATCTATTTCCTCCTTGAACAGGACCAGATTTCGGCCTGGCACCGGGTCAAGGACGCGGCCGAGGTCTGGCATTTCCATGCCGGGGCGCCGCTGGCGCTGTCGACGTGCGAGGAAGGCAGTCCAAAGGTAAACCAGGTGATCGAGCAGGTGCTCGGCATTGAACTTGCGGCGGGCGAGCGGCCGCAGATCGTTGTGCCGGCCGGCTGGTGGCAATCAGCGCGCAGCCTCGGCGAATGGACGTTGGTCGGCTGCACCGTGGCGCCGGGCTTCGACTTCGCCGCGTTTGAAATGGCCGAGCCGGGCTGGCAGCCTTAGGCCAGAAGAAAACCAAGAGTTATGCAGAGCTGGGCGGCATAGTAGAGCACCCAGACCGCATAACGGATGCCGGCGCGATAGGGTGCTATTGCCGGAACCAGGAATTTCTCCGCGGCAAGCAGCCCGTCCGATGCCATGAACATAACAGCGCCGCCGATGACCCACGGATTGTCGAGCGTCAACGCCGAGATGCCCATCGCCAGAATGGCCGCGATATAGATGGCGATCGGCACCCGCAGGCCGGGACTGACACGGCGCCAGAGCGCCGCCAGCATGACGACTGCGAAGGCCGCCATGGCAAGCGCGATGGCGCCGCGCCATGTCTCGGTGCTGAGCACATCCAGCCCGCCGCCGCCGCGCAGGAAGAGCGGCACATAGAGGACATGCGCCGCAAGGAAGCTGGCCAGCCCGCCGAGGAAGGCCTTTTCGCCGTCACGCGACAGGAAGGCATCGCCGACGCCGCTGAGCAGCAGTGCGACGACGAGCAACAGCGGCCCACCTTGCATGAAGGCCAGCGCCGCAAGCATGGCCACGGCCAGCGTCTTTGCCGCCGAGCGGGCCAGCGTCGGCCGCATATCCAGGGTGAAGGCGTAGATCACTGCCGCCACCAGCGAAAAAATCAATGTTGCATTTGCGTTGGCGTCGATGCCGCCGGCAAACGGCATCGTCATGCGCTTGCCCCGCCAGTTGCCGCCTTGCGCAGGAACAACGATTTCGCCGCCAGCGCCGCCCCACCCGTGATCAACACGCAGGCGGCCAAGATACGCAGCGACGGCTCGGCAACGCCCGCCGCGATCAGCACCAATGTCGACAGCAGTGGCGCCGCATAGCTTGCCGCGCCGAGCACCTGGATGTTGCCGCGCTTGACGCCGATATCCCAGGCATAGAAGGCGGCACCCACCGGCATCAACCCCAAACCAACCACCGCCAGCCACTGGCCGGGGCCATCGGGCAGCACCGTCTTTTCCAGCAGAAGATGGCAGATGAGGGACAGGGCTGCGGTGGCGGCGCAGAACCAGGTGACGATCGAGGTTGGCACCGCCGGAAAGCGCCGCGACAGCAGCGAATAGGACGACCACAGCAGCGCACACACGGCCGCCATCGCATAGCCGAAGGTGTAGCGAGCATCGAAGGCGAGGCCGCCACCCTTGGTGACGATCAGCACGGTCCCGGCGAGCCCGAGTAGCGCGCCGACGACATGGTTCCAGGCCAGCTTCTCGCCCGGCATCAGCGCTGATCCGAGCACGATCAGCAGCGGCCACAGATAGGCGATCAGGCTTGCCTCCACCGCCGGCGCGTTGCGCAGCGCGGTGAAATAGAAGAAATGGTAGCCGAACAGTCCGGCAATGCCGATCACCCAGACCTGGCGTGGGATCTTCAGGCTTTTATCGGTCGCCGGCATGAACAGCCGGGCAACCAGCCCGACCGCGGTGCCGATGGTGAAGGTGATGGCCGAGAGCAAGAATGGCGGCACGGCGCCCGACGCATCGGTGAGCAACGCCAGCAGCGCCCACATGGCGACCGCCGAGAAACCGATCAGTGTTGCGCGCCCCATGCCCGTCTCCGGCGACGCGCCCCATTTCTATTCGGGTAGGCGCATCTATTCAGTTGCTTCGAACCGCCCCGCGCTGACAGTCAAGGTGCCGATCTGCGTCCCGACCGTGGCGTGGATCGGCGCATATATGCCGGTTTGGCCGAGCGGTGCAAACGTCACCATCATCTGGCTCTTCTTCTTCAGGTAATTCAGCGCCTTGCGGCCCTTGCGGTAGCCTGCCACCGGCTCGAAGCTCATCTTGCAGGTAACGGTGTCGCCCTTGTAGCCCTTGACCGAGATCGATCCTTTCGAGGCGTAGGTCAGCGTCAGGTCGGCGCGCATCTCGCCGTCATAGAATTTCACCTTGCGCCCACAGACCTGGTCGAGGCTGTCAGCATGGATGACGGTAGCCGCCATCGGATCGAGCACCGATGCCAGATCGTTGCTGCCCAGCGGTATCCAGTTTTTGGGATTGCGCTTTTTCGGCTCGGGAATGATCTGGGTGGCGGTCACCGCGCCATTGGCAAAGCGGATATCGACCATGGAAGCCTTCTTGCCGGACTTATAATCGGCGCGAAATACCTGCGGCTGCATCTGCTTGCCCAGGATCTTGCCCTTTGACGAGATCGTGCCGCTCGTGTCGTCGAACAAGGTGGCGAGACCCGCGCTGGAGACGGTGCCGTCTATGGAATAGCTATCGCCTTCGTAGTGGCTGGAAAATGTCGCCTTGGCCACGGAAAGACCGAGGAACGACACCGTGTATTCGCCCTTGAAGGACTGTGCGGTGGCTGCGGGCGCGGCGGCAAGGGTTGATGTTGGCAAGGCGGCGACAAATATGGCGACAACGGCATGTGACGGGCGAAGCATGGCGGGCTCGGTCCTTGATTTTTTAACCGGAGGCGGGCGACTCCGGCTTGAGATGTCCCTGTCCGACCGCTTATAGGCTGAATTCCGGCCTTTATGTGAAACGCTCGTCACAGTCGTGGGCAAGCCGGAGCTTGACGCATTGGCGAAATGCAACTATGGAACGCCAACTTTTCCATAAGGCCGCCTGACTGAAACCGCGCGCCACCCGGCGCGGGCGAACAAGGTTTGGCAGGCTTAGACAGAACTGAAGGTTAGAACCATGTCCCGCACCTGCGAACTCACTGCCAAGGCAGTCCAGACCGGCAACAATGTGAGCCACGCCAACAACAAGACCAAGCGCCGCTTCCTGCCGAACCTCGTCAATGTGACGCTGATTTCGGAAGCGCTGAACCAGAATGTGCGCCTGCGCATTTCGGCCAACGCGCTGCGTTCGGTCGAGCATCGCGGCGGCCTCGACGCCTTCCTGGCCAAGGCCGACGCCAAGGAATTGTCGCAGCGCGCGCGCCTGTTGAAGAAGCAGATCGCCAAGAAGCTGGCCGACCAGCCCGCCGCTTAACGATATCAAGGCGGGGGACGACCGCCCTGAGCATCGGAGCAATCCGATGCTCAAAACTTCTAAGGCAGCAGCATCGGAGCAATCCGACGCTCAAAACTTGCAAGGCAGCGCGACCCGAACCTCGGCTAGCGCCTGGCTGGTTCCATTACCCAGGATAAAAAAATGACTTCCTTCTCGCGATATCTGCCCTTTGTGGCCGCCATGGCGCTTGTCGTCGTGGCATCGAACATCCTCGTGCAGTTCCCGATGCAGGGCCAGGCCGGCGGTCTGTCGCTGGGCGACATCCTGACCTGGGGCGCCTTCACCTATCCCTTCTCCTTCCTGGTCACCGACCTTGCCAACCGCCGCTACGGGCCGACCGTGGCGCGCCGCATCGTCTTTGTCGGCTTCATGACCGCGGTAGTCTGCTCGATCCTCGTCCCGCCCTTCCTGTTTCGCCACGGCCTGATCGAGTTCGAGACATCAGCCGACCGGCTGGTGCGCATCGCCACAGCTTCCGGCGCGGCCTTCCTTTGCGCGCAATTGCTCGACGTCACCGTGTTCAACCGGTTGCGCCGGCAGAGCTGGTGGCGCGCGCCGATCGTCGGCACGCTGGTCGGCTCGGTGTTCGACACCCTGGTGTTCTTCAGCATCGCCTTTTCGGCCGCCTTCGCTTTTGCCGGCCCGAACGACAGCTTTGCGCTGGAGACGGCGCCGCTGATGGGCGTGCTGCCGGTCGAGACCATGCGCTGGGTCTCCTGGGCGCTGGGCGACCTTTCGGTGAAGCTGATCATCGCTGTTGTGGCCCTGATCCCCTACCGGCTGCTCGCCGCCCACTGGAGCCAGCCGGCCGTGGCTGTCTAGGCCGTGATTCCCTGGGTCCAGCTCGGCTCGGCCAAAACGCCTGACGGCGGACAGGAACTGCGCCTCAAGCAGCGCGGCAGCGAATTCTCGATCATGCTCGGCACCAATGAGCTGATGAACAGCCGCCTCAGCGGCTCCGAGGAAGCGCTGGCCAAGCTCTCCTGTGAAAAGATCGGCGGCCGCGCCCAACCGAAAATCCTGATCGGCGGCCTCGGCATGGGTTTTACGCTGCGCGCTGCGCTTGCCCAAATGGGCGCCGACGCAGGCATCACCGTTGCCGAGCTTGTCCCCGCCGTCATCGCCTGGGCGCGCGGCCCCATGGAGGCGGTCTTCGCCGGCTGTCTCGACGATCCCCGTGTGACGGTTCGCGAAGCCGACGTCGGGCACATCATAAGATCCGACAAGGCAGCCTGGGACGCCATCCTGCTCGATGTCGACAATGGCCCCGAAGGCATCGTCTACAAGGGCAACGACGCCCTCTATGGCGCTGCCGGCCTCGGCGCGGCGCGTACAGCGCTCAGGCCCGGAGGCGTGCTGGCTGTTTGGTCGCAAGGCCCCGATGCCGGCTTCACACGTAGGCTCAACCAGGCGGGCTTTGTCGTGGACGAGGTGAAGACGCGCGCCAATGGCAAGCGCGGCGCGCGCCACGTCATCTGGATCGCCACCAAGCCTTAGGGCTCTCAATCCTGGTGCAGGATGAATTCCAGATAGAGGTTGCGCTGCAGGATCGAATGGTTGTCGTCCGAGATCAGCGACACCATCAGCGCTCCGTCATCGCGGGTCCAGACGTCGAGCCCTTCCATATTGTCGATCTGGTATCCCATATCGGCTTCCATCAGCACCGGCCCGTCGGCAACCGCGCCCTTCTCGACGCTTTCGCCATAGATGCGTCGCAGCCGCATCCTGACACCGCCGGCCATCGAGAAACTGCGCTCCAGCAGCAAGAGATCGCCATCCGGCAGGAAAGCGCCGTCGGTGATGTCGAAATCGCCGTTGCGCTTGACCGTGAAGACGCCCTTGTGCGGCCCTTCGATGATGGCGGCATAGATGTTGCCAGCCTTGTCCAAGCTCTTTTCCGAGACCACGACGAGGCCGCCCTCGTGCTGGCCGTTGGGATTGGCGTGGGTGACGGTCTCGAAACCGCGGTTCTGTCGCAGTTCGCGGGCTGGAACCAGAAAGTTCAGTTGCTTGAACGGCGCCGTCATGTTGCTGGGGTCGATCTTGAACTGGGCGACGCGGTGATCGCGCTCGAAGCCGACGGTGGCGATGCCGTCCTTGACTGCAAGGCCCTCGGCATCGACTTCCCATTTCCTGTCGATCGGCCGGCCCTTCTCATCGACCATCTGCTGCATGCGGAAATTCTGGATGCCGGACGGCCGCTTGTCGGCATCATGGGTGATAGAGCCGAAGAACCAGAAGCCCGTATCGGCGACGCCGATGAAATCGCTGCCGGGTTTGACGAACCGAAATGCCGACAGCGCGCCGAAATCGCGCGTCGTCGAGTTCATCTCAAGACCGCCGACGAATTCCAGCGGCCCAAACTGCTTGTCGGCGCTGCCGATATGGAAGGTGGTGATCGGCCGCGCCGAGACTTCGACCGGCTCGACCGCGCTTGGGCCGGCGGCGATGGCCGGCGCAAACGCCATGCCGGACAAGGCAGTGACCGCGAAGAGCATCTGCCGAAACCCGCCGCGCAAAAAAATCATCCGGCGCGCCGGTAGCCGCCGCGGCGTGTATCGCGCACGTTTTCCTCGGCGAACAGCGAGGCCAGCTGCTCGGTCATGGCGCCGGCCAGTTCCTCGGCATCGACGATGGTGACGGCGCGCCTGTAATAGCGGGTGACGTCGTGGCCGATGCCGATGGCCAGAAGCTCGACCGGCGAGCGCGTCTCGATCAGCTCGATGACGGCGCGCAGGTGCCGCTCGAGATAGTTGCCAGGATTGACCGACAGCGTCGAGTCGTCAACCGGCGCGCCGTCCGAGATCATCATCAGGATCTTGCGCTGTTCGGGCCGGGCGATCAGCCGGTTGTGCGCCCATAACAACGCCTCGCCGTCGATGTTTTCCTTCAGCAGGCCCTCGCGCATCATCAGGCCGAGATTGCGCCGGGCGCGACGCCACGGATGATCGGCGGATTTGTAGATGATGTGGCGCAGATCGTTGAGCCGGCCGGGGTTCGGCGGCTTGCCGTCCTTCAGCCACTTCTCGCGAGCCTGTCCGCCCTTCCACGCCCGCGTGGTGAAGCCGAGGATCTCGACCGAGACGCCGCAGCGCTCCAGCGTGCGCGCCAGAATGTCGGCACAGGTGGCGGCAACCGTGATCGGCCGACCGCGCATCGAGCCCGAATTGTCGAGCACCAGCGTCACCACCGTGTCGCGGAATTTGGTGTCGCGCTCCTGCTTGAACGACAAGGGCTGCATCGGGTCGATGACGACACGAACCAGGCGTGCCGGATCGAGATAACCCTCTTCGAGGTCGAAATCCCAGGAACGGTTCTGCTGCGCCATCAGGCGGCGCTGCAGCCGGTTGGCGAGCCGTCCGACGACGCCGGAGAGATTGGCCAGTTGCTTGTCGAGGAAGGCGCGCAGCCGGTCGAGTTCTTCTTCCTCGCACAGCTCTTCCGCACCGACCGTCTCGTCGAAGGCGGTGGTGAAAACCTTGTAGTCGATCTCTTTCGGCAGGTTGGCGAACGGGTTGTCGTTACGGCGCGCCTCGCCCGGCGTTTCGGCGTCCGCATCGTCATCGTCGGAAAGATCGTCGGCAGTGGCGTCGGAGGCCTCAGTCTCGGACGACTGTTCGTCGTCGGCCGAGGCCTCGGCATCCTCGGATTGCGACTGCTCGGAGCCGGAATCCTCTTCGCCGCCCTCCTCGCTCTGCTCCTCGCCTTGCGGCTGGTTCTCGTCATTGTCCTCGGAGTCTTCGGTCTCCTGATCGTCGCCGAGTTCCTCGGCCATCTCCATGGACGCCAGCATCTCACGCACGACGCGGGCGAAGGCCTGCTGGTCGCCGAGCTTGGCCGACAGTCCGTCGAGATCGGCCTTGGCCTTCTCCTCGACCCAGGGCCGCCAGAGTTCGACCAGCCGCTCGCCGCTCTTCGGGATCGGCCGCCCGGTCAGCTTTTCGCGCACCATCAGCGCCAGCGCTTCCTCGATCGGCGCGTCGGCCTTGTCCTTGACGTCGACAAGGTTGGCCTTGGCGTATTTGTCCTCCAGCATGGAGCCGATATTGTCGGCGACGCCCTGCATGGCGCGGCTGCCGATCGCCTCGACGCGGGCCTGTTCCACGGCGTCATAGATCGAGCGCGCCAGCTTGCCTTCCGGCGCCAGTTTGGTGTGGATACGCTGATCGTGGCAGGCGCGCTTCAGCGCCATGGAATCGCCCAGGCCACGAGTAATCGCGATGTCTGTCTTGGACGCTTTCTTCGGCAGTTCGGGCAGACGGGCGCGGCTGCCGGCGAGCGCCGGGCGGTCCTTGGCGAAACCGACTTCGAGCTCCTTGTCGCCGGCGATGGCGCGCATGCAGACGGTGACGGCACGCTTGAAGCTGTCGGCTTCAGACCCCGTCTTCGACTTGTTGCGCGTGTTGTCGCCCGGACCCGCCATCGAGGCTCTGCTCAGCCCAGCACCACGTTGGCGGCGCTCTCGGGCAGGTCCTCGCCGAAGGCGCGCTGGTAGAACTCGGCCACCACCGAACGCTCCAGCTCGTCGCACTTGTTGAGGAAGGTCAGCCGGAACGCCATGCCGATATTGCCGAAGATCTCGGCATTTTCGGCCCAGGTGATGACAGTACGCGGGCTCATCACGGTCGACAGATCGCCATTGATGAAGGCCGAGCGCGTCATGTCGGCGACCCGCACCATCTTGTTGACGATGTCCTTGCCCTTGCCGTCGCGATAGTGCTTGGCCTTGGCCAGCACGATGTTCACCTCATTGTCGTGCGGCAGGTAGTTCAGCGTGGTGACGATCGACCAGCGATCCATCTGCGCCTGGTTGATCTGCTGCGTGCCGTGATAGAGGCCGGTAGTGTCGCCGAGGCCGACCGTGTTGGCGGTCGAAAACAGCCGGAACGCCGGATGCGGGCGGATAACCCGGCTCTGGTCGAGCAGCGTCAGGCGGCCCGACGATTCCAGCACGCGCTGGATGACGAACATCACGTCCGGACGGCCTGCATCGTACTCGTCGAAGCAGAGCGCGACATTGTGCTGGTAGGCCCAGGGCAGGATGCCGTCGCGGAATTCGGTGATCTGCAGGCCATCCTTGACGACGATGGCGTCCTTGCCGACGAGGTCGATACGGCTGACATGGCTGTCGAGGTTGACGCGCACGCAGGGCCAGTTAAGGCGGGCGGCGACCTGTTCGATATGGGTCGATTTGCCGGTGCCGTGATAGCCAGACACCATGACGCGGCGGTTGTAGGCAAAGCCGGCAAGGATCGCCAGCGTCGTCGCCTTGTCGAACAGATAATCCGGATCGATGTCCGGCACATGTTCCGAGGTCACCGAATAGGCCGGCACCACCATCTTGGACTCGAAGCCGAATTTGTCTTTCACCGACACCGTCGTGTCGGGCAAATTGGCGATGTCGCGATCGACCTTGTTCATCTCTATCCAAGTCTCCACGGGCGAAATGCCTGATTTCGCCGGCAATCGATTTTGTCCGGGGGCGGTCTTAGAGCCTTTTCCACCCTTATGAAAGTTGGAAAACGACACGAACCGTTAGGTTGCTCAGCACAAACCCGCCTGCTTGAGCACGCGATAGGCCTGCAGCACATCGCGGAACCGGTCTTCCGAACCTCTATCGCCGCCATTCGCATCCGGATGGTGGCGCTTCACAAGTTCCTTATAGCGCGCCTTGATGTCCTTGCCAGTCGCCTTTGTATCAAGGCCAAGCGTTTCCAGCGCCTTGGCCTCAAGCGGCTTGGCCTTGCGTTCGCGCGCCTCGCGCGGGTCCTTCGGCCCTTTGAACAGATCGAAGGGATCGCGCATGCGGTTGTAATAGCCGGCGCGACCGGAACGCTGCTGGGCGAAATCGGGCGAGGAGCGCGTCGAGGCGCCGGCGACGCCCATCTTCCATGTCGGCCGGTGGCCGGTCATCGCTTCCTTCTGGAAGCGGGCTATCTCGGTGTCCGGCACGCCGGAGAAGTAGTTGAAACCCTTGTTGTATTCGCGCACATGATCGAAGCAGAACTGAAAATACTCGCCTTCCTTCATGCGTCCGACCGGCGCCCGGTGGGTACCGGCCTCCTTGCAGCCGTCCCACTGGCAGATCGGCGAGTGCGACTTCAGCTCCGCATCCTTGTCGGGACGGACCCGAATTTTCTCGAAATATTTGGGGTACGGTTTCATCTCACCCATTTATGGGCTGTTCGCACGTGCGAAACAAGAATTGACATTTTCGCGATCATCGCCCTAACCGCTGAATCGCGGCATAAAGCAGGGCGAATGGCGATTTTTGAGGCGGCCCGGCGGGATCGATCCCGATTTCCCGATCACGCCTTGCAGATATGGTGAAGGGAGATGGCGATGTCCATACAGGCGACGATGGAAGACAAGCTGAACAAGGCGTTTTCGCCGGAGCGGCTGGCGATCGTCAATGAAAGCCACCTTCATGCCGGTCATCACCACCACGGCTCCGACGATCACGGTGCCTATGACGGCACCGGCGAGACGCATTTTCGCGTCCGCATCGTCTCATCCGTCTTTGCCGGCATGAGCCGCATCGACCGCCACCGCGCCGTCAACGAATTGCTCGCAGCGGAGCTGCAAGCCGGCGTCCATGCGCTGGCAATCGAACCGGCTGCACCCGGCGAAAAGACCCGTTGGTAAGTCTCTCCGCCTCAGATCACCGCTTCGATGAGAAACGGTCCCGGACGCGACAGGGCACTGTCGAGCAGCGCGTCGAACCGCTCGCACGTGTCGGCGCGGGCCGCCTCGACGCCCATGCCTTTGGCCAGCGCAACCCAGTCCAGCGCCGGATGGTCGAGATCGAGCATGCGCCTAGCGTTCTCGCCGATCTCATTGACCCCGACATTCTTCATTTCGCCATGCAGGATGGCGTAGGTCCGGTTGGAAAAGATGATGGTCACGACGTCAAGCTTTTCCCTGGCCTGGGTCCACAGTCCCTGCACCGTGTACATGCCGCTGCCGTCGGCCTCGAGATTGATCACCTTGCGGTCCGGGCAGGCGATCGCTGCTCCTGTCGCCATCGGAATGCCGCCGCCGATCGATCCGCCCGTACCCATCATGTAGTCGTGCGGCGCCGCAAAGGCGGATAGCGCGAAGAACCGTCTCGCCGAGGTGACCGCTTCGTCGCAGACGATGGCATTGGCCGGAAGTTTGCGCGCCACCGACAGCGCGATGGCATCGTCCGTCAGTCTGCCGCTCAGCGTCGGTTCGTCTGGAAAGGCGGTTGCGGCGGCGAATTGCTGCGTCGGCTTGATGCCGACCTCGGCAGCCAGCGCCTCCAGCGCCGCTTTCAGATCCTGGCCATGCGCCGCCAGCGAAAGCACCTTGCAATCGTCCCGAACCAGCCGCCCGGGCTTGCCGGGATAGGCGAAGAAGGCAACCGGCTCCTTGGCGCCGACCAGCACCAGCAAGTCGATATCCCGGAGCATGGCCGTCGCCGCATCGACCGGATAGGGAATGCGGGTCGGGGCGAACCGCCCGCGGCCGCGCTGCATGCGGGCGATCAGAACCTCACTGAACAGCCTGACATCGCTTCCCGATGACATTCTCCCTGCGATTTCAAGTCCATCGGCGCGCGCCGCCTGCCCACGCACCACCATGCCGACACGGCCCGGCGCGGCGCGGATTGCTTCGGCGATCGTGCGCACAACAGCCATGTCGACGGCGGGCGGCGGCTCCAGCTTCACCTTGCCAGGCGAAATCGCAGCAACTTCGCCCCAGGCGGCATCCGCAGGCAGGATCAAGGTCGTGACGCCAGGCGGCGTGAGTGAGGCGCGGAAAGCCGCCTCTGCGGCCGGCACAATATCGGCCGGCCCCTTGACGCGGCCAACCCAGTTCGACATCGGCGACGCCAGGCCTTCTATGTCGCTGGTCAGCGGGGCATCGAGCGGCAGATGGTAGGAAGCATGGTCGCCGACAATGTTGATCATCGGGCTGCGCGCACGCCTTGCGTTGTGCATGTTGGCCAAACCGTTGGCGAGACCCGGTCCGGTATGCAGCAACGTTGCTGCCGGGCGGTCGGTCATGCGCGCATAGCCGTCGGCGGCGCCGGTCACCACGCCCTCGAACAGGCCGAGCACGCAGCGCATCTGAGGTTTGCGGTCCAGTGCGGCAACGAAATGCATTTCGGATGTGCCAGGATTGGCGAAGCAGACCGTGACGTCATTGGCCAGGAGCACGTCGCACAGCAGATCGGCGCCATTCATGATTTTCTTTCCCAATCGACAACTCAGGAACAATTGCACCTGTAGCCGCCGGGTCGGCAATGTCCCGCCGGGGCTTTTGGTCTGATCCAGGACGCCTCGCGGGGATCGGGGATCAACCGACGGTCCATTCAGGAAGGCCAGCATCGCGGCGGTCAACGCGTCGCCGTCCTCGCCGAAGTCGTGATTGATCGACATATGCGTGTAGGCGTTGCCGTCGAACAGCGTCACTTCAGTGCCGATGGCGCGCAGGCGTTTGGCAAAGCCTTCGATTGGTCGTCGCGGCCTTCGGCGCGCGAATAGGCGATGAAGGTCGGCGGATGCTTGTGTCCATCGAGATAGCTGGCCGGCGACAACGCCGCCCATCAGCGCCGCAGCACCGGGCAACCCGCCATTCCAGCCACTCCGAATGTTTCCTCCCAAGCCTTCTACCCGGATTGCAGCCACTCTCCTTCATGTGAAGGGAACCAACAATGCTTTCCGACAGTTGAAGGTGATGAGGCGATTGGAATCCAGATCGGCTCCGAGGGCAGAACATCATGCGTGCAACCCAATCCGACGTCTTCGATCTTTTTTCGGAAATTTATGCCAATGCGGCGGACGAAGAGGTCAGCATCCAACAGTATCTTCTTGCCTGTCGGGAAGACAAATCGATGTACGCTTCGGCTCCCGAAAGGATGGTCGACGCAATCGGCGAACCAAAACTGGTTGACACCAGCAAAGACGAGCGGCTCGGCCGCATTTTCTCGAATCGGACCCTCAAGGTCTACCCTCATTTTTCCGACTTCTATGGAATGGAGGATACGATCGAGCGCATAGCCGGGTATTTCCGCTATGCCTCGCAGGGGCTCGAAGAACGCAAGCAGATCCTCTATCTCCTCGGCCCGGTCGGCGGCGGCAAATCCTCTCTGGCCGAGCGCCTGAAGAAACTGATGGAGCAGCGCCCGATCTACACGCTGAAGGTCGGCAACCAGATCAGCCCGGTTTTCGAGTCGCCGCTTGGGCTGTTCCATCCCGATCACATGGGTGATCTGCTAGAGGATAAATACGGCATAGCCCGGCGCCGGCTGAACGGATTGATTTCGCCATGGGCGGCCAAGCGCCTCGACGAATTGTCTGGCGACATCTCCAAATTCAGCGTCGTCAAGCTGATGCCTTCGCGGCTGCGCCAGATCGGCATTGCCAAGACCGAACCTGGCGATGAGAACAATCAGGATGTCTCGGCCCTGGTCGGCAAGGTCGACATCAGGCAATTGGAAAATTTTAGCCAGTCCGACCCCGATGCCTATTCCTATAGCGGTGGCCTGAACCGGACCACGCAAGGTCTGCTTGAATTCGTCGAGATGTTCAAGGCACCCATCAAGGTTCTGCATCCGCTGCTGACCGCAACACAGGAAGGCAGCTACAACGGCACTGAAAATTTCGGCGCCTTTCCCTACCAGGGGATCATCGTCGCCCATTCCAACGAGTCGGAATGGCAACAGTTCAAGAGCAACAAGAACAATGAGGCGTTTCTCGATCGCATCCTGGTGGTCAAGGTACCCTATTGCCTGCGGATCACCGAAGAGAGGCAGATCTATGAGAAATTGCTGCGTGAGAGCGAGTTGGCCGCCAGCCCCTGTGCCCCTGAAGTTTTGGACATCCTCAGCCGCTTTGCAGTTTCGACGCGCTTGGCCGAGCACGACAACTCGCCGCTCTACACCAAGATGCGCGCCTATGACGGCGAAAATCTGAAGGAAGTCGATCCCAGGGCAAAGTCGGTCCAAGAATATCGCGACGCCGCCGGCGTCGATGAAGGCATGACGGGCGTCAGCACGCGCTTTGCCTTTAAGATCCTTTCGCAGACATTCAACTTCGATAATGAGGAGGTGGCCGCGGATCCTGTGCATCTGATGTACATTCTGGAGGAGGCGATCAAGCGGGAGCAGTTCCCGAAGGAAACGGAAGCGGCCTATCTTGAATTCATCAAGTCGGAGCTTGCGGCGCGCTACGCCGAGTTCATCGGCCACGAAATCCAGAAGGCCTATCTGGAGTCCTATAGCGAATACGGCCAGAACCTCTTCGACCGCTACATCGCCTATGCGGATGCCTGGATTGAGGACCAGGACTACAAGGACCCCGACACCGGCCAGATCCTCAACCGGGAGATCCTGGACAACGAACTTTCGCAGGTCGAGAAACCGGCAGGCATCGCCAATCCCAAGGACTTCCGTAACGAGGTGGTGAAGTTCACTCTGCGCGCTCGCGCAAGAAACCACGGCCGCAACCCGTCATGGACCAGCTATGAAAAACTGCGCGAGGTCATCGAGAAGCGGATGTTCGGACAGGTCGAGGACCTCTTGCCGGTGATCAGCTTCGGCTCCAAGCAAGACAGCGTTACGGAAAAGCGCCACAACGAATTCGTGCAGCGCATGATCGAGCGTGGCTACACAGAACGGCAGGTACGCCGGCTGGTGGACTGGTACATGCGGGTGAACAAGGCGGGTTGACAGAGCCGGATGGTTCCATGCCGATCTTCATCGACCGTCGCCTGAACCCCAAGGACAAGAGCCTTGGCAATCGACAACGCTTCCTCAGGCGTGCTCGCGAGGAGTTGAAGCGGAGCATTCGCGATCAAATCCGCACTGGCAGGATCGCCGACGTGGATACCGAGCACGCCGTGCCCATGCCTGAAAGGAAAACGGCCGAGCCGAGCTTCAACGATGACAGGGCCAGCGGACGGCGCCGACACATCCTTCCGGGCAACAGGCATTTTTCCCCTGGAGACCTGCTCCCGAAGCCGCATGGGGGCGGCGCGGCGTCGTCGCCAGGAAACACGGCGTCGGAAGACGATTTTCGTTTCGTGCTGTCACGCGAGGAGGTGCTCGAACTCTTTTTTGAGGATCTCGAACTGCCCGACCTGGTTAAGCTCAATCTCAAGGAAATCCTTGCCTTCAAGCCGCGCCGGGCCGGCTTCGCGGCAACCGGTTCCCCGACCAACATCAATGCCGGCCGCACCATGCGCAACAGCCTAGGCCGGCGCATTGCGCTGAGGCGCCCCACGCAGCAGGAACTGGAGGCGATCCTCCGGGAAATCGTCACGCTTGAGTCGGCCCCGGCCGGCGCGGCGGTGCGCCAGCGCATCGCGGAATTACGCGACGAGCTTGACCGGCTGGAGCGACGGCGCAGGCGAATTGCCTTTGTCGATCCGGTCGATATCCGATTCAACCGCTTCGACGCCCGGCCGGTGCCGAATGCCAATGCCGTCATGTTCTGCCTTATGGACGTGTCCGGATCGATGGGCCAACGCGAAAAGGACTTGGCCAAACGCTTCTTCGTGCTGCTGCACCTGTTCTTGAAACGGCGCTACGAACGCACGGAGATCGTCTTCATCCGCCATACCCATGAGGCGCACGAAGTGGATGAGGACACGTTCTTCTACAACACGCAGAGCGGCGGTACGATCGTCTCCACCGCGCTCGACGAAATGCACCGCATTATCGGCCAGCGCTATCCTGCCAGCGAGTGGAACATTTACGCCGCGCAGGCCTCTGACGGGGACAATTTCACCACCGATTCCGAGCGATGCATAGAGCTCATGAACGGCAAGCTCATGCGCCTGTGCCAGTATTTCGCCTATGTCGAGATCATCGACGAACGCGAGAGCCACATATTCGGTGCTACCGAAAACGGGACGTCGCTTTGGCGCGCCTACAGTACGATCGAGCTGAAATGGCCCAACTTCCAGATGAGCCGCATCGCTGCTCCCGCGGATATTTACCCGGTCTTCCACCGGCTCTTCGCCAGGCAGCCGGCGGCCATCAAGAGCGCTTGAGAGAGAGAGATGGTCAGGCGAGCCAACGAAACGAATTTGTTGTTTTCCGGTTCTGACTGGAATTTCGAGAAATTATCGCGGGCTTTTGAAGAGATCGAGGCGATCGCGGTCGACGAGTTGCATCTCGATACTTACCCGGTCCAGATGGAGATAATCTCCTCCCAGCAGATGCTCGACGCCTACTCATCTATCGGCATGCCACTGATGTATCGGCATTGGTCGTTCGGCAAACATTTCCTTCACCAGGAGCTTCTTTACCGTAAGGGTGGTCGGGGGCTGGCCTATGAACTGGTCATCAACTCCAATCCCTGCATCGTCTACCTCATGGAGGAAAACACCATGGCGTTGCAGGCCCTTGTGACGGCCCACGCGGCGCTTGGCCACAATCATTTCTTCAAGAACAATCATCTGTTTCAGCAATGGACCGACGCCGGGGCAATCCTGGGTTATCTGGACTTCGCCAAGGGCTACATCGCCCGGTGCGAGGAGCGGCACGGCCTTGCAGCAGTGGAGGCCATTCTCGATTCCGCCCATGCGCTGATGGAACAAGGGGTGTTCCGCTACCACCGACCGCCAAAGCTCTCGTCGGAGCGACAGCGCGAAGGGCTTCGCGAGCGCCTCGAATACGAAGAGCGCTCCTACAACGATCTGTGGCGCACGCTGCCGCCGTCGCAGAACAAAAACAAGTCCGGCAATGAGGATCAAGGGATGGCGGAGCGCAAGAGATCGCTCAACCTGCCCGAGGAAAACCTCCTGTATTTCCTCGAGAAGAACAGCCTGACCCTGGAACCCTGGCAGCGCGAGATCATCAGGATCGTCCGCGTCATCGCGCAATATTTCTACCCGCAGCGACAGACTCAAGTGATGAATGAAGGCTGCGCCACCTTCGTGCATTATACGCTCATGAACATGCTATTCGATCGTGGCCGGATCGGCGAAGGTGCCATGCTCGAAATCCTGCGCAACCATTCGAACGTGATCTTCCAGCCGGCCTTTGACGATCCCCGGTTTTCAGGCATCAATCCCTATGCCCTCGGCCTCGACATGATGCAGGACATACAGCGCATTTCGACCGAGCCGACGGCGGAGGACCGCGACTGGTTCCCGGACATTGCAGGACATGGCAACTGGCGCGAGGTCCTGCTTGAGGCCTGGGCCAACCACCGCGACGAATCCTTTATCCGCCAGTATCTCAGCCCGAGCTTGATCCGAAAATGGCGGTTCTTCGTGCTTGGCGATGGAGCCGACCAACCGCATTTCGAAGTCGCCTCGATCCACAACGAACGTGGCTATCACAAGATACGCGCCCAGCTTGCCCACAGTTACGACCTTGGAGCGAATCGGCCGGACATCCAGGTGATTGATGTCGACCTGCTCGGCGACCGGCAGTTGCGGCTGCAACACAGGGTAAAGGATGGTGTTGTGCTCGAAGGCGCCAGCCGTGACGCGACGCTCCGCCATGTACGCAGCCTCTGGGGCTACGAGGTCAGCCTGGTTGCAGTTGACGCTCAAACCGGTGCGACAATCCACGAACGGTCTACGAGCCAGATCGCGGCATAAACTCGGCAAAGAGCGTTCTGTTGCGGGCCTGCTCGGTACCTTTAGGATTCGCCCGCCGGCCTGATCCTGATCCTGGCGATCCGGTTCTTGTCGCGTTTCATCACCACGAAGCGCTTGCCGTGGAAGGTGAAAGCCTGCTTTTCCTCGGGGATCGACTGCGTCTCGTGGATGACCAGCCCGGCAATGGTGGTCGCTTCCTCGTCAGGCAGGTTCCAGTCGAGCGCCCGGTTGAGATCGCGGATCGGCACGGTGCCGTCGACGACCACGGAACCGTCCGCCTCCTGCTTGACGCCCTGAATGTCGACATCGTGCTCGTCGGCGATCTCGCCAACGATCTCCTCGATAATGTCCTCCAGCGTCACCAGCCCTTCGACCTCGCCATATTCGTCGACGACGATAGCGAAATGCGCCTTGGCGCGCAGGAAGGCGTTGAGTTGTTCCTGCAGCGTGGTGGTGTCGGGCACGAACCACGGCTTCGACGCGATCTTCATCACGTCGATCCGGGAAAAGTCGTTGCCGACCTCGTTCAGCGCTCGCAGCAGGTCCTTGGCGTGCAGCACGCCGACAATGTTGTCGAGCGAGCCTTTCCACAACGGCATGCGGGTGTGTGGGCTTTGCAGGATCTCGCGCACCACCGCTTCCGGCCCATTGTCGGCATTGACCGAGCGCATATTGGTGCGATGGACCATGATGTCGGAGACTTCGAGTTCGGCGAGATCGAACAGCCCGCCGACGCGGTCGCGGTCCTCTCGCACCATCTGGCCGTCGCGGCGGAAATCGTCGACCGCGCCGCGCAACTCGTCCTGGGTCGAGCGCTGCGGCTCGATGCGCGACAACTCATAGCCGAACATGGCAAGCAGGCGCGTGCGCACGGCCAGGACCAGCAGGGTAAGGATGGCAAGGACGGCGACGACGGTCCAGCCGGGTTCGTTGATCATCGCCGCCGGCTTTCCTGGCCCGGATGGTTTTCGCTGAGGAACGAAAGCACCTCCGACGCCGGTACATCCTTGGCAATAAAAGCCTGGCCAACGCCGCGCGTCAGGATGAAGGTCAGCGCGCCGCGCGACACTTTCTTGTCCTGGGTGATGAAGCCAAGCAGCGCCTCGGCATCGGGCAACTCACCAGGGATGTCGGCCATCCGCCAGGGTAGACCGACGGCGCGAAGATGCGCCTCGACCCGCGCCGCGTCGTCCGGGCTGGCCAGATTGAGCCTTGCGGAAAAGCGGTGCGCCAGCGCCATGCCGATGGCGACGCCTTCGCCATGGACGAGGCGGCCGCCATCATACTGTGTGGCGCCTTCCAGCGCATGGCCGAACGTGTGGCCAAAATTGAGCAGTGCGCGGTCGCCGGTTTCGAACTCGTCGCGGGCGACGACATCGGCTTTGGCGCGGCAGGCCCCGGCGATCGCCTCCGCCCGTTCCGCACCACCGGCGAACACCTTTTCCCAGTTCGCTTCCAGCCAGGCGAAAAACGCCGGTCGGTCGATCAATCCGTATTTGGCAAGCTCGGCATAGCCGGCGCGAAATTCGCGGATCGGCAGCGTGTCGAGCACTTCGGTGTCGGCCAGCACCAGCTTCGGCTGATGGAAGACGCCGACCAGATTCTTGCCGCGCGGGCTGTTGATGCCGGTCTTCCCACCGACCGAGGAATCGACCTGCGCCAGCAGCGAGGTTGGAATCTGGACGAAATTCATGCCGCGGCGCACGATGCCGGCGGCAAAGCCGGTCAGGTCGCCGATGACGCCACCGCCGAGCGCAATGACGACATCGCCGCGCTCCAGCTTGGCGGCGAGCACGCCGTCGACCACCTCTTCGAGATGGGCAAAGCTCTTGGTCTTTTCGCCGGCCGGCAAAGTGATGACGGCAGGCTGGATGCCGCCTGTTTCCAGACCGGCCTTCAGCGCGTCGAGATGTGCCGCCGCGACATTGTCGTCGGTGACCACCGCCGCCCTCGTGCCGGGCAGGCGGCGCGAAATCTCGGCGCCGGCGCGCGCCAAAAGGCCAGGGCCGATCAGGATGTCATAGGCACGCTCGCCAAGGCCGACCTCGACAGTGACCGGTTCGCTCACAGCCGCACCTCGCCTGGCGCAGTCGGAGCCGGAATGCCGAAATGCCCGCACAGCGCGTCGACAACCTCCGTCGCAATGACCTCCTTGCGGTCGTCGCGTGTCGGCACGGTGATGTTGGACGTGGCATAGACCGGGTAGCGCTCGCCCATCAGTCGCTCGAGCACGGCGCGCGGATCGGCGCTTTTGAGCAACGGCCGGTTCTGCTTCTTGGACACGCGTTCCATCAATAGGTCGATCTCGGCCTTCAGCCACACCGACACGCCATGCCCGGCGATCGCTTCCCGCGTCTGCGCATTCATGAACGCGCCGCCGCCGGTCGACAGCACCTGCGGCCCACTCTCCAGCACGCGCAGGATGACGCGCTGCTCCAATGCCCGGAATTCGGTCTCGCCATAGCGTTCGAACAGTTCCGGCACCGTCATGCGCGACACGGTTTCGATCTCCTGGTCGCTGTCGACGAAGGGCAGCGACAGCATCGTCGCCACCTTGCGGCCGATCGCCGTCTTTCCGGCGCCCATCAGGCCAACAAAGACGATCGAGCGGCTGCCCAGCCTGTCGAGCAGCGCGGCATGGCTATCGCCGGGAGGATTTGCTGGTAACGCGTTCATGAGACCATGCTGTTTCTAAGCCGTCTTTGCCGGCGTATCGACATCAAAAGCCCGTTTGCGTCAAGCACAGCGCCTTTCGCACGCAGAGCCCTTCGTCCTTGAATTGACGGAATTAGCGTCCCATAAGGACACAGGGCTTGGAATCGCAGAGCAAGAAGACGGGCGAAGATTGATGCCGACACTGTTCCGCTTTGTCGTGACGATGATGATTCTTGCCGGCATTGCCTATGGTACGATGGTGGCGTTGGCGATGTTCGTCGAGCCGAAAAAAGCCGAAATCACCGTGCGCATTCCACCGGAAAAGCTGAACCCCAAGAAAAACTGACCCAAAACTGACCCCTGGAACATGAACAGCGCGGCTCGCATCGAAGCCTTTCTCGAGATGATGAGCGCCGAACGCGGTGCCGCTGCAAACACGCTGTCTTCCTACCGCCGTGATCTCGAAGACGCTTCGCAGCAGATTGCCGGCGGGCTTGCCGCTGCCGCCGCAGCCGACATCCGCGCCTATCTCGACGATATCGCGGCGCGCGGCTTTGCGTCGACGTCGCAGGCGCGCAAACTGTCGGCGATCCGCCAGTTCTTCAAGTTTCTCTACGCCGAGGGCTTGCGCGGCGACGACCCGACCGGCACGCTGGACAGTCCGAAAAAGGGCCGGCCGCTGCCCAAGACGATGAGCGAGGCCGATACCGGTCGGCTGCTCGACCGCGCCGCGCTTGAGACAGGCGATGCCGTCAATGGTGACCGGGTGGCTGCACTGCGCCTGCACGCTTTGGTGGAGGTGCTCTATGCCACCGGCTTGCGCGTCTCCGAACTAGTCGGCCTGCCGGTGACCGTCGCCCAGCGCGACGACCGCTTCTTCATGGTGCGCGGCAAGGGCGACAAGGAGCGCATGGTGCCGCTGTCGGCCAAGGCCCGCACGGCGATGCGGGCTTGGCTCACAGCCCGGGCCACGGTGCCGGCTTTCGCCGACAGCCCGTTTCTGTTCCCGGCCGCCGGCGACAGCGGCTTTCTCTCCCGGCAGGTCTTTGCCCGCGATCTCAAAGGCCTTGCCGCGCGGGCCGGCATATCGGCGGCGAAAATTTCGCCGCATGTGCTGCGCCATGCTTTCGCCAGCCATCTCCTGCAGAACGGCGCCGATCTCAGGGCGGTGCAGCAGCTGCTCGGCCACGCCGATATCTCGACCACGCAGATTTACACGCATGTGCTGGAAGAGCGGTTGGTGCGGCTGGTCAACGATCATCATCCGCTTGCCGACTAGGCCTCATATCGCTATGTGAGGGCAACGTGCCCGCGCGGAGCCTACATCTGCGCGATGTTTGCCTTCCGACGCATCGGTCCGCTCAAGAATGTACAATTACCTCGATTTCGAAAAGCCGGTGCAGGACCTTGAACTCAAGATCCTCGAGCTGAAGAAGCTTGCCGAGAATGGCGAGGCGGTCGACGTCGGCGACGAAATCAGCCGGCTCGAGAAGCGCGTGCGCGACGCGCTGCGCGACATCTACAAGGCGCTGACGCCGTGGCAGAAGGTGCAGGTCGCGCGCCACACCGACAGGCCGCATTGCCTCGACTACATCAAGGGTCTGTTCAGCGATTTCACGCCGCTCGCCGGCGACCGCAATTTCGGCGAGGACCAGGCGATCATCGGCGGCTTCGCCCGCTTCCGCGGCGAACCGGTGGCCGTCATCGGCCAGGAAAAGGGCTCCGACACGGCGAGCCGGCTCAAGCACAATTTCGGCTCGGTGCGCCCTGAAGGCTACCGCAAGGCCGTGCGGCTGATGGAACTTGCCGACCGTTTCCAGATCCCACTTCTGACGCTGGTCGACACCGCCGGCGCTTACCCCGGCGTTGGCGCCGAGGAACGCGGCCAGGCTGAAGCCATCGCCCGCTCAACCTCGGCCTGCCTCGGCCTCAAAGTGCCATCGATTTCGGTTGTAATCGGCGAAGGCGGTTCGGGCGGCGCCATTGCGATCGCCACCGCCAACCGCGTCTACATGCTGGAACACGCCATCTATTCGGTGATCTCGCCGGAAGGCGCTGCCTCGATCCTGTGGCGCGACACCACGCGCTCGAAAGATGCGGCGACCAACATGAAGATCACCGCCCAGGACCTTCTGGAAATGAAGATCATCGACGCCATCATTGCCGAGCCGCTCGGCGGCGCCCAGCGCGCGCCCGAAACGGTGATCGCCGCCACCGGCGATCTCATCGCCAAGACGATGAAGGATTTTGCCGGCGCCAACACCGATTTTCGCGAACAGCGCCGCGAAAAATATCTGGCGATGGGCCGCAGCCTCTGATTTTGGCCGGCAGCGCACCGCAATGTGGCGTCAAGGAGCAATTTCGCCACAAAAATGCCGCCGCATTCGGCTCAATAAAAAATCCGTGACACCGGGCGAATTGCCGTGGGGGGCGCCGTCCGACGCTTGCGGTAAGGAATTTTCAAGGTTAACGGGCTTAGGGTCCGTCAGTGTTCAGCATGCAGGCCCGGGCGCTATCCGGCCGTGCCGCGAGAAAAAGACATAGCCGTATCCATGTTTACCAAGCTTGCCCGCACTGGACTCCTGATCGCCGCGCTTGGCGTTGCCGGCTGCAACGATTCCTCGATGAAGAATTTTGCGCCGGAAGCCAGCAAGCCGCTGCCGGACAAGATCCTGGCCGACATGAAAGCCAAGGGCATGATCCGCACCTCGTCGGTGATGGCTCGCATCTTCAAGGAAGAAGGCAAGCTCGAAATCTGGAAGGCCAAGACCACCGGCCGCTACGAGATGGTCGCCAGCTACGACATCTGCAAATGGTCGGGCAAGCTCGGCCCAAAATACACCGAGGGCGACCGCCAGGCGCCGGAAGGTTTCTATACGGTCCGCCCGTCGCAGATGAATCCGCGCTCGAACTATCACCTGTCCTTCAACATCGGCTATCCCAACGCCTATGACCGTGCCAATGGCCGCACCGGCGCCAATCTGATGGTGCACGGCGCCTGCTCGTCGTCGGGCTGTTATTCGATGACCGACCCGCAGATCGAGCAGATCTACGCTTTTGGTCGCGATGCCTTCCAGGGCGGCCAGACCGAGTTCCAGATCCAGGCCTTCCCGTTCCGCATGACCGCCGCCAACATGGCGCGCTACCGCAACGACCCGAACTATGAGTTCTGGAAGATGCTGAAGGTCGGTTACGACAATTTCGAGATCACCAAGGTGCCACCGAAGGTCGATGTCTGCGACAAGCGCTATGTCTTCAACCAGGTGGCGCCTGAGGGCACGACATTCGATCCGACTGGCGCATGCCCCGCGACCACGCAGCCCGATTCGCTGAAGAGCGCACTCAACGCCTATCAAAGCAGCTATGACGCGGCCTTCACCGGCGCGGTCAAGGCCAGCGTGCCAGCGCCCAAGCCAACCATTGCCGGCATCAAGGAAGCCGCCATCGTTTCAGACTGGTCGAAGCGCCGCGCCCGGGGCGAGCGCGTGCCGATCGAACCGCCGTCGCTGAATTCCGACGGCACGCTGACCGAGACGGCGCGCATGGGCCGCATCGATTCGCCCGCCGGCCGCAAGATGGCGGCGCTGGACGCAGAGAAGGAAGCCAAGCGCAAGGCCGAGGAACAGCGGGTTGCTGCCATCGAGGCTGCGAAAGCCGCCAAGGCCCAGGCACTGGCTGAAAAGCAAGCCGCAAAGGCCCAAGCGCTGGCCGAAAAGGAAGCAGCCAAGCAGGCCCCCCAGCAGCCGGTCGCCACTGCGAGCGTCGAGGCGGCGCCTGCAGAACCGCCGGCGGACGAAAGCCGGATGTCGAAGATCAAGAACAAGCTGCTAGGCATGTTCGGCGGCTGAGGTTTTTCGCCTTGCCGATGCATGTCGCCCAAAAGTGCGCAGCGGTTTTGGGACAAAGACATGCATGAAGACAAACAAACAAATCACACCGCGATCTATGACCTCAAGGGCCTGAACTGCCCCCTGCCCGTTCTCAAGGCGAAAAAACGCCTGGCGGCAATGCAGCCGGGCAGCCGGCTTTGGCTGGAGACCACCGACCCGCTGGCGGTCATCGACATCCCCGCCTTTTGCGCCGACGCTGGCCACCAGCTTGTTGAAACGTCAGCCGTCAGCGGCGGCCACCGCTTCCTGGTCGAACGCGGCGCATAGCGAGCCTGACAATCAGCCCCCGGCTATCGCCAGCGGATTGCTCTCCAGCGCCGCGCGATCCGGCGTGTCGATCGACGGCCGGTTGGTGAAGGCGGAAAACAGCCGGCGCACATAATCTTCCGGCATATCGAGCGTGATCAGCACCAGCCTGGTGCCGCGTTGGCCGTCCGGCCAGGCCAGCAGCCGCGCCGGCGGATGCAGGATCTTCTGCACCCCGTGGACGACAAGCGGCCGCGACGGGTCCTCCGCAAGCTCGATGACGCCCTTCATCCGCAAAAGCTTGTCGCCATGCGCAGAACGCAGCAGGTCGAGGAACATCTCGATCGCCGAAAACGGCACCGGGCCGTCATGGACCAGCGAGTAGGAGCGCACGCGGGAATCGTGGCAGTGGTGGTGCTCATGTTCGCCGTGATCATGATGATGGTGGTGCTCATGGGCGGCTTCTTCGCCGAGCCAGCGCCGGACATCGGCGGATTTGGTCGCCGGATTGTAGAGGCCGCAATCGAACAGCGCCGTGACGCCGGTTCGGCCGTCGCCGGCCTCCAGCACCACGGCGCCTGGATTGAGCTGATGGAGTCGCGTTCGCAAAGCATCGACGTCGCCGGGATCGCTGGCCAGATCGACCTTGGTCAGCACGATGCGATCGGCGACCGCCACCTGCTTGACCGCCTCGACATGGCCGTCGAGCGTCGCATTGCCGTTGACCGCGTCGACCAGCGTGATGACGCCATCAAGTCGGAAGGCCTGCACAAGGGCGGGATGCGCCATGATCGACTGCAGCACCGGCGCCGGATCGGCGAGCCCGGTGGTTTCGACAACGACGCGGGCAAGGCGGGCGATACGGCCGGTCTGCAGCCGGTCGACGAGGTCAGCCAGCGTATCGACCAGTTCGCCGCGCACCGTGCAGCACAGACAGCCGTCGGACAACTGGATGATGCCGTCCGAGGCCTGCTCGACCAGCAGGTGGTCGATCGCCACCTCACCGAATTCGTTGATGATGACGGCCGTGTCGACCAGTGCCGGATCTTTGAGCAGCCGGTTGAGCAATGTCGTCTTGCCGGCGCCGAGGAAGCCGGTGACCACCGTGACGGGTATCGGAAAGCCAGCCATCGCCTAGTTCGCGGCTTTGACCAGCTGGTCGCCCTGCACCGCGGTTGCCTGGCCCACCACGGCCGGTTCGGCGCCCTTTGGCGCCGGAATGTCTGGCCGCCAGCTCGGCAGCGGCACATCGGCGTATTCCTGGCCGCCCTGGTCGAGCATCGCCTTCGGCGCCGGCCCGGTGGCGCCGCCGAGGCCCACGGCAACCAGCGTCGGCACGTGGTCGAGCTTTTCCTGATAGGGCGATTTCGGCACGTCGGCACCCTTCGCGGCCACCGGCGGAGCCGCCTCGGACTGCTCGTGCGGCGCCTTCTTCCTGCAGATCTCATCATGCATGTCGTTGGGTGACATTGTATCGCCATAGGAAGGCATGGCCGCGACCGTGAGCCAGTTCGGGTCGGGCGTGGCAAAGCCCTGGTCGAGCAGCCTGGCGGCGGTCTCGGCACGGCTGATCGCCGATTTTTCGCCGAGCACGACCGCGACCAGCGTGCGGCCATTGCGTGTCGCCGAGCCGATCATGTTGAAGCCCGAGGGACAGACGAACCCGGTTTTCATGCCGTCGGCGCCGGGATAGCGCCCGATCAAGAGATTGTAGTTGGAGATCGCCTTCTTGCCGACGGCAAGGCCTTCGATCGAGAACCAGGGGGCGTATTGCGGGAATTCCTTGCGGATCGCCATCACCAGCAGGGCAAGATCGCGCGCCGTCGTATACTGCTCCGGCGAAAACAGTCCGTTCGGATTGACGAAATGCGTTCCGGTCATGCCGAGCCGCGCCGCCTCCGCATTCATGCGAACGGCGAATCCGGCCTGCGAGCCGCCTATGTTTTCGCCGATGGCCATGGCGATATCGTTGGCCGATTTGACCAGCATCATCTTCAACGCATTGTCGAGCCGCATCACCGAGCCCGGCTTGAAGCCCATCTTGCTGGGCGGTTCGCCCGCCGAATGCTTGGTCACCTTGATCGGTGAATCGAGCTGGACCTCGCCGGCGGCAATCGCCCGGAAGGTGACATAGGCGGTCATCAGCTTGCTCAGCGAAGCGGGATACCAGCGCTTGAATGCGTCCTGGTGCTGCAGAACCTTGCCGCTGTTGAGGTCGAACAGGATCACCGGATTGGCCAAAGCTGGCCCAGCCAGCATGGGTAGCGCCAAGCCGCCCGTTAGCAGTAATTTGAGGATATGGCTGTGCCGCATCATGGAATCCGAAATCGCCTCTTGCCGTAGTCGCCCCTGGCTCCGTAAGATTTCGTTACGCGATGGCCAGCATGACCTGATCCGGCCCTCAATTTCCGGATCACATTGTCTGGGGTGCTATTTACCCTATGTGACGCCAAGATGGCAAAGTGCCAAGATGGCAACAAGCATGGCAATCACAATTGCAATCAAGCAGGCCAGATCGTCTGCTCCAACAGCGAGATGGAACCATTATGCCGATTCTCAACCGCGCCGCCGAGATGCAGGATGAAGTTGCCGGCTGGCGACGCCATCTGCACCAGACGCCAGAACTGAATTTCGATGTCTTCAAGACCGCCGCCTTCGTCACCGAGAAGCTGAAGGAATTCGGCTGCGACGACGTGGTGACGGGCCTCGGCAAGACCGGCGTGGTCGGCATCATCCATGGCCGCAAGGGGCAAGGCGCGACCATCGGCTTGCGCGCCGACATGGACGCGCTGCCTATCAACGAGATCACCGGCAAGCCCTATGCCTCGACCATTCCCGGCAAAATGCATGCCTGCGGCCATGACGGCCATACGGCGATGCTTTTGGGCGCCGCCAAATATCTGACCGAAACGCGCAATTTCGCCGGCTCGGTCGCGGTTATCTTCCAGCCGGCGGAAGAGGGCGGCGGCGGCGGCAACGAGATGGTCAAGGACGGCATGATGGAGCGTTTCGATATTTCGCGAGTCTTTGGCATGCACAACATGCCGGGCCTGCCGGTGGGCCAGTTCGCCATCCGGCCGGGCCCGATCATGGCGGCGACCGCCGAGTTCACCATCACCGTGAAGGGCCGCGGCGGCCATGCGGCGATGCCGCACGGCACGATCGACCCGATCGTCATCACCAGCCAGTTGGTCGGCGCCCTTCAGACGGTCGCTTCGCGCAGCACCGATCCGGTCGAGGCGGTGGTGGTTTCGGTGACGAAGTTCCACGCCGGCGACGCCTACAACGTCATTCCCGAGACCGCCGAGATTGCCGGCACGGTGCGCACACTGAAGAAAGAGATCGCCAAGAAGTCGGAAGAGCGCATCCGCACCATCTGCGAAGGAATAGCCACCGCCTTCGGCGCGACGATCACTGTCGACTATGACGCCAACTATCCCGTGACCTTCAATCATCCGGAAGAAACGGTCTTTGCCGGCGATGTCGCGGCACATGTCGCCGGCGACACCCAGGTCCACCGCGCCATCCAGCCGGTGATGGGCGGCGAAGACTTCTCCTACATGCTGGAAGCCCGCCCTGGCGCCTTCATCTTCATCGGCAATGGCGAGACCGCCGGCCTCCACCATCCGGCCTACGACTTCAACGACGAAGTCATCCCGCACGGCATGAGCTACTGGGTGAAACTGGCCGAAACGGCGCTCGCAGCCTGACATATGCCGCCGAAAGGCCGGCCGATTAGCCTTCGGCCGGCCTTTTCATTGCCTTCGGCGAGCCTCTTGGCGAAACGTTCCGAAGCGGCTATGTGTCGGGCCGCGTGGTCCCGTAGCTCAGTAGGATAGAGCGGCAGATTCCTAATCTGTAGGTCACAGGTTCGATTCCTGTCGGGATCACCAAAGAAATCAGAGGGTTATCAATCACCCGCCTTCGACGGCCGCCGTCTTGGGTTACAAATGGGTGACAACGGTTATCTTGGCATACCTCCTTTCAATCCAATCGGGGTGCCGATGGTCAACCCACCGCCCCGCCACCCCGGAATGAGGAGTGGCCTCTACACGTTTTCCTTACTAATTGCCGCGAAGGGTCGACCAAAAATTTCGCTACAACAGCATAGAGAGACCGACGCGTTGTCGGCCTCTGCCTTATGGAACCTCGTCTGAAATTCGCGTACGGGACCAATTGCACGGACATTTCCAGGCGGACGCCGCCAACTCGATAGAGCGCTGCCCTCCGAAGGCAGAGGTCACAGGTTCGAATCCTGTCGGGGTGCGCCATTTACCTCATGAAATCGTTCATCTTTTTTTGAACCTCTTTTGGTACGGCGAGATGCGGACTTGGCAAGGGTAACACCGGGGTAACACGCCGACTGAAATTCGAACTTAAGAGGCCATCGTTGGGCACTGTCGGCGATGCTAATGCCGCCGCACGCTTGCTACGAGGGGTTGACCAAGTCATAGGTATAGCCGGGACCGAACTCGATAGCGGAAAATATGCCGAAACGATCCAGCCACAAGACTGGCAGCGAGCTATTCATCGTCGACAATAGCGCCGACGAATGGAAGGCGCTTAGATACCTGCGTGACTGGTGCCAGCTCTCCAAGGCAATCGACATTGCCACTGGCTACTTTGAGATCGGCGCACTTCTTGCCCTCGAAGGCGAGTGGCAAAAGGTAGGCAAGATCCGCATCTTAATGGGGGACGACGTTTCCCGGCGCACCAAGAGGGCCTTCGAAGCCGCGCTCCAGGGCATCCAGCAGAAACTCAACCGCAGTGTCGAACGAGAGAAGCTCAAGAACCATTTCCTGACCGGCGTCAAAGCGATTGTTGAGGCGATCGCAACGGGCCAGATCAAGTGTCGGGTCTATCGGAAGGACAAGTTTCACGCCAAGGCCTACATCACCCACGGGACGCTAGAAGTCGTGGGTTCCTCAGCGCTTGTCGGCTCATCAAATCTGACGGTGCCTGGCCTTACCGAGAACATCGAACTGAACGTGCAGATCACCGGCGCACCGGTTGCCGTCCTGCAGGAATGGTTCGAAGAACGGTGGAATGAGGCCGAGGACGTCACGCCAGACATTTTATCGGTGCTCGAACGGCACATTCGGACCTATTCCCCCTTCGACGTCTATACGCGGGCGTTGCAGCAATACTTCGAAGGGCACGAAGAGACCGCCAGCGAGTGGGAGACCAACTCCTCTTCCATCTACCCCGTCCTGGCGAAGTATCAGCGGGATGGGTACGCATCGCTTATCAAGCGAGCGGAAAGATATGGGGGCGCTTTCCTGTGCGACGGCGTGGGTCTCGGCAAGACGTTCGTTGGGCTGATGCTGATCGAGCGGTTCGTAAAGCACCAGCAGCTCAACGTTGCGCTGTTTGTGCCAAAGGCCGCCAAAGGTCCCGTGTGGGAGCGAGAACTCTCAAAGCGGCTACCTGACGTCTTCAAAGGCTTCAGCCACCTCAAGATCTTCAGCCATACCGATCTCATGCGTGAGAAAATGGCAGAGGAGCTCGAGCAGGTCGCTGCTCAGGCCGACGTGATCATTGTCGACGAGGCGCACCATTTCAGGAACACCGGCACCAGGGGCGGAGACGGCGAGGGCAGGCGGTCGCGCTATTGGCGCCTGTATGACATCGCTAAGGGCAAACAGGTCTTTCTGCTGACGGCAACGCCGATCAATAACAGCCTGCTTGACTTTCAGCACATGGTTGAGCTGTTCACTCAGCACAAGACCGACCATTTCGTTGAAGCGCCCTTGGGCATCCATTCGCTCCCGGGGCACATCCGGCAGCTTGAGCGAGCGATAGAAAAAGAGATCTACGGAGCAGCTAGCGAAGAGCAGCTTGAGCTCAACATGGCGGACGCTGCGCCTAAGCTGTTCGCAGACCCGCTGTTCGATGCCCTTGTTGTTCAGCGTAGCCGGAGATACGTCAAAGAAAGCATGGTGCGGGAGGGCACCGGTGAGGTCCTATTCCCTGAACCGCGCAAGCCGAAAGTGGCCGAGTATTCGGTCAAGCAGACTTACGGCAAATTGCTGGACATGGTGTCGACCGCCTTCCAGAAGCAGGCACCGCTTTTCGTCCTTGGGATCTATAACCCTTACGCCTACTACAAAGGTACTGATCCCGAGGTCATCCCAGCCCTGGAGCGCGGACGGCGGCAGCAGGTCGTCGCCCTCATCAGAACAAGCTTTCTGAAGCGGTTCGAAAGCTCTGCCGAGGCATTCAGGAAATCGTGTTGGCGGCTACTACAGAAATTGCTGGCTTGGTCGGAAGTTCACGCAGAGACGGCTCATGAGAAGGCCGCCTTGGAGCGCTGGAAGCGCAAGAACGCAAAGCTGCTCGGCTACGCACCGCAGCTTGACCTCTTGTCGGAGGACCAGGAGGACGACCTGGTTCCACCTGAGCTCATGGACGCTGTCGAGAAGCTTCCGAGAGGTGAATTTGCCGTCGACGAGATCCTTCAGGACACGCTCCAGGACCTCGAACAAATCGCCGATTTCCTCGAAGAGCTTGAAAATTTTAAGCCAAGTCAGGACAAAAAACTCACCGAGTTGATCAAGCTACTCAAGGGCGACCCGGTGGCAAGCAAGCACAAGGTGCTGATCTTCTCTGAATTTGGGGACACCGCCCGCTACCTTTCAGAGCAGCTCAAGCATGCCGGCATTGAAGGCGTTGATCAGATTGATAGCGGTACATCCGGTGACAGGGCACGGGTCATCGAACGCTTCTCGCCCTACTACAACGAGAGTTCAAGCGGAACCTTGGCGAAGGCGGGGCGAGAAGAGATCCGTATCCTCATCTCCACTGACGTGCTGTCGGAAGGACTCAACCTTCAGGATGCAACGCGACTGATCAACTACGATCTGCACTGGAACCCGGTGCGCCTTATGCAGCGCATTGGTCGCGTCGATCGCCGTATGAACGCAGAGATCGAGAGGCGCATCGTTAAAGATCATCCGGACCAAGAGAGGTTGCGGGGCACCGTGGGCTACTGGAACTTCTTGCCGCCAGGCGAGCTGGACGACCTGCTGCGCCTCTACCAAAGGGTCTCGCACAAGACTATCAGGATTTCCAAAACGCTTGGCATCGAGGGGCGCAAGCTTCTTCGGGAGGACGACGATTTCGAAGACCTTAAGAACTTCGATGAACAGCGCGAGGGCACAATCACGGCCGACGAGACGATGCATCTCGAATGGCAGGATCTGTTGCGAGAGCATCCGGGTTTGGTTGAGAGGGTCGTCACCTTTCCCGACGGCATTTTCTCGGGCAAGACGCATCCAAAGCCGGGCATCAAGGCTGTCTTCTTCTGCTACGCGCGGCCCGCGTTCGACAAAGATGCGAGTGAACGGTCAGGCGAGGACGAGTGGACGACCGAGAGCGGCGATGTGAGATGGTACCTCTACAACCTCGCTGCGGATATCGTCAGAGAAGAGGCGTCGGGGATCATCGAACTGATCCGCTCGACGCCTGAAACGTCGAGGGTCGCGAAGATGGAGCAGCCGACTCTGTCCGAAATTCGTACCCTGGTCGAAAAGCACATTACGAAGACATATTTGCGCAAGGTTCAGGCGCCCGTAGGCGTAAAGCCAATACTCAAGGCATGGATGGAGCTGAGCTAGGCTCGGGTTCCTGGGGGGATAGATGAGCGATATTTCTGCTGCGCAGCTTGCGCGGGTGACCAGTTTTCCGAAGTTGATAGTATTGCTGCGTGACAAACTCGATTGGCCGATCGGCGAAGATTATGGCTTCGACGATATCGTCTACGAGTATGAGGCAGATGACCTTGGCCTAAAGGATGCTGAGGTCGCCAAAATTCGCGAGATCCACCAGCTTCGGCCTCTAGTGACCGGTCAGCCCTGGGGCGTATTCTTCATTTCGTTCGAAGACAAGTCGATCTCCGTTACCGTTCTCCGTCGCATTCTGCGAGCGCTGGTCTTCAAGAAGCGCGCCAGTGCCCAGACCCCAAATCGGCAAACCTGGAGCCTGCACGACCTGATCTTCGTGACCAACTTCGGCCCCTCGGGTGAGCGCGAGATCGCTTTCGCGCATTTCTCCGACACAGCGGGGGATCTTCCGGTGCTCAATGTCCTCGGGTGGAACGCCAAGGACACGACGCTGCATAACGACTATGTCGTGCAGGTCCTGAGGGATCGTCTCCGGTGGCCCGAGAACCCAACCGACCGGCAAGCGTGGAAGGAGACTTGGAGCAAGGCCTTTGAACTGCGCTTGGGCGAGGTCGCTCGCACATCGCAAGATCTTGCGATGCAGCTCGCGGCCTTGGCCTCGAACATCCGTGCCAGCGCCAACCAGCTGCTATTAGCCGAAACCGACAAGGGCCCAATGCGCCAACTGCTCGGCGCCTTCCGCAAGAACCTGATCCACGACCTCGACGAAGACGGCTTCGCCGACATGTTCGCCCAAACCATCTCCTACGGTTTGTTGGCGGCGAAGATCTCGCGACCTGGTGCCGATCTGGTGGCGGACAATCTCGCGGATATGATTCCGAAGACAAACCCTTTCCTGAAGGAACTTTTCGCAAATTTCCTGAAGATCGGCGGGCGCGACACGCGTCAGGCCATGGATTTCGACGAACTGGGGGTGCGCAACGTCGTCGACATGCTGAACGCGGCCAACATGGATGCGGTGCTGCGAGACTTCGGTGATCGCAATCCAAAGGAAGACCCGGTCATCCACTTCTACGAACTGTTCCTGAAGGAATACGATCCCAAGAAGCGCATGCAGCGTGGTGTGTTCTACACCCCGCGACCGGTGGTGAATTTCATCGTTCGTGGCGTAGACGAGATCCTGCGGAAAGAGTTCGGGCTACCACTCGGGCTCGCCGACACAACGACCTGGGGGGAGTTGGCAGCGAAAAATGACAAGATCACCGTGCCAAAGCACGTCGATCCTATGCAGCCCTTTGTCCAGATCCTCGATCCTGCCACCGGAACCGGCACCTTCCTGGTTGAGGTGATCGATCTGATCCACGCGCGGATGGAAGAGCACTGGCAAAAGCAGGGCAAGTCGGATGCACAGATCAAAGCCGCTTGGAACGCCTACGTTCCAGCCCATCTGCTGCCCCGGTTGACAGCCTTCGAGTTGATGATGGCACCCTACACCATCGCTCATATGAAGGTGGGGCTGAAGCTGTCGGACACGGGCTACACCTTTGGATCAGACGAGCGCGCTCGCATCTTGCTGACCAATGCACTGGAACCCGCGCGTGATCTGGATATGCAGTTTAGCTTCACGTCACAGGCGCTTGCACACGAGGCCCGAGCTTCCAACAACGCGAAGGCGAATACGCCCTTCACCGTCATTATTGGCAATCCACCTTATGCGGGCCATTCCAAGAACAATGCTGTCCTTGAAATCGTCAAGGCTGTCCATGACTACAAAAAGGACTGGCCGGACCTGCTCAAGCCAGGCCAAGGAAAATGGCTGCAAGACGACTACGTGAAATTCATCAGGCTCGCGCAACTCCATCTCGATCACGCGGGATATGGGGTTTTGGGAGTCATCAGCAACCACTCATTTCTTGACAACCCAACCTTCAAGGGCATGAGGGCGAAACTCAAGGCGGGTTTCCAACAAATTCGAATCCTGGACCTACATGGGAATGTTAAGAAGAAGGAGAGAGCGCCGGATGGTTCTCCCGACGGGGGCGTCTTCGACGAAGTAGCGCAGGGAGTCGCGATTACCGAGGCAATCAAGCTTGGGACGGGAGAACCCGCCACACAGCTTTGGCGGGACGACCTATTCGGTACAGCGGACTCGAAGCTAGATTACCTCATCGATCCAAAGTCGAGAATTGGCGGCAAAACCAAGTCTGAAATTCTCGAACCGGAAAATTTTTTCTTCAAAGTGAATGTGGATCTTAGGTCTGAGTGGCAGCCATTCTGCAGCCTGACCACTTTAATGGGCGAAAATGGCGATCTGGCGCCGGGGATCGTGACCACCCAGGACGAGTTTGCTATATCGTTCACTCCCGAAGAGCAAGCCAGAAAAGTAGAGACCCTACTCGAAACAAAAAATGAAACTGATGCTAGAGTTCATTTCAATTTATGCACGCAGGATCAATGGAGCTATTCTCAAGCGAAAATTCATTTAAAGGACGGTAAATGGCGAAGTCTCATTACGAAAATATTGTACCGGCCGTTCGATTGGCGCTACACTGTTTATAGTCGATACGTGGCCGTACATCTTCGTGATCGAGTAATGTCGCATTTGAGGGACGGCGACAACGTGGCCTTGGTTACCGCTAGGAGCAATCGATCTGACCAAATCAACCACTTTACCGTGGCTAGCTCTATCGTGGAGACGAAGTGCGGTGAGCGGACAATACAATCGACGACCATCCCCCTCTGGCTCAAGGCCTCCGCTGGCGAGCAACACCGTCGCCCAAACATCAACCGACCGTGGGCTGTCGCTTTCGGCGAAACGCTGGAATTGAAGTACGAGGACGGAATCCCTCGCAGTGAGGAGGGTGACATTGGTACGGATTCGTCACGCGGGACATACGAACACCTCAACCAACTAGATTCGCTCAGCGAAGGTCGTGGCGATTTGGCGAGAACGTTCGGCCCGCGTGACATGTTCGACTACGTTTATGCAGTATTGCACAGCCCCACTTATCGCAGCCGGTACACCGAATTTCTCAAGTCCGACTTCCCGCGCATCCCCACACCGAAGACAAAGGCTGCTTTCGCATCGCTAGTAGCCTTTGGCGGCCGACTAGTGAACTTACACCTTCTGCGCCCTGAGGACGCGCCACCCCTGGCAAGTCCCGACATCCGCATTGCGGGTACTGGCGAAGCGAAGGTGGAGAAAGGCTACCCTGAGTATCGGAACGGCCGCGTTATGATTAACGCCAGCCGCTGGTTTGAGGATGTGCCACGCGAAACCTGGGAGTTCCACGTCGGCGGCTATCAGGTCTGCGAGAAGTGGCTCAAAGACCGCGCCGGCAAGGGCGGGAAGAACCCATCGCCGGGGCGCGTGCTGACCGACGATGACATCCTCCACTACCGCCGTGTTGTCACCGCCCTCACAGAAACCCGCCGACTGATGGCGGAAATTGACCAAGTCATCGAGGAGCATGGCGGTTGGCCGGGTGCGTTTATCAACCCACCGCCACCTCCGCCATCGATCGAAGAAATCATCAAGGCCGACGAAAGCCTGGAGCTCGAGTTCAAGGCCACGTTCCAGTGGGACGTGAAAGAGGGAAAGCAGAACAAGGAGCTGCAAAAGAGCACCCTCAAGACCCTTTCCGCGTTCATGAACACAGAGGGCGGCACGCTAGTCATCGGCGTCACTGACGACAAAGAGATTCATGGGCTTGAGGATGACCTGACACTCACGCGGAACAGTCTCGACGTTTTTGAGCAGAACCTCCTTAGCGTCTTTTCAAACACCATCGGTGCCGCGTACGCCCAGCACATTTCGATCCGATTTGCAGACGCATCAGACGGCAAAAAAGTCTGCGTCGTCGTCGCCGCGCCGTCGCCAGAACCCGTGTTTCTAGAGTTTCAAGGCAAGCACGAATTTTTTGTACGCCGAGGGAATGCCTCGATCGCCCTAAACCCGATCGAGCAGCACGTGTACATTCGCCAACGTTTCAAGACGAATTGAGACTGGCTGTAATTCCCAACTGCAACGCGCATCGAGAGGTCAACGGTCGGCCATCGCAAACTCGATGCGCAACAGGTCGGGAAGCGGCCGGGAGGAGCACGAATGATCCAGGGATCGAAGAAACTACCTTCGCAGCACGTAACGATACGTGTGCCGTGGCACGATGGAGGCTGGAACGGCCGCGTATGCACTTCGCCCTCGGCAAACACCTCTTGCCTCGTCTTGACGCGAATCGCTGCCGGGAAGCGCGCTGACCAGGACGATTTCGCCGGTCAGCTATTCGACGAGCTGTCTCCGTCGACCATGCCACCGTGCATTGACGAGCGGGTGAGTTTCATGGCGGACCATGACCTCGTTCTGAAGAAAAAACATCCTTACAAAACGTCCAGCCCAGAGAGCCATGGCCACTTCGGCGAGACCACCCTCCGGCTCGAGGCATACTCGGCCGCCTGCATTCCCTTCGGTTGGATGCTGAAGTCCAGCGTAGAAGGTGATGAGAAGTCCGGCGAAGCTGGAAAGGCGGCCGCGCTGCGCCTTGGCTACGAACCCGAACGCGAGCCCGAACTCTCCTTCAAGACCGGTTGGGTCCAGGACAAGTCTAACCAGCTCATTATGCTGGACACTTTCTTCGGAGCGCTAGAGCCTGAAGCCTCTCTCTGCTTCTTCTATGCGAAGAAGACGCCGCTCTCCGACAGCGCCAGCCGCGTAATTGTCGGAGCGGCGCGCGTGAAGAGCGTAGGCCAGTACACCGAATATTCTTACGACGCGCCGGGAGATCTTAAGGGCGTCCTATGGGAAAGATGTGTTCGGCACAGCCTGCGCCCCGAGGGGACGGACGGGTTCCTGATGCCCTACTACGACGTGCTCGCCGCTGCGGAGGCGGATGCGGGCATCGCAGTTGAGGACTGCGTGGCTTTTGCGCCCGATGACCAGTTTGGGGCTTTCTCTTTTGGATCCGAGCACTTGAGTCATGACGGCGCTATCGCGTCGCTTCTTGCGTGCGCTGGGGCACTGAAGGCGTCGGCGAAGGTGATCGAGACAGACACTTCTGCCGCCCTCGCTTGGATAGATCGCGAAGTCGCCCGTCTCTGGACCGCCAGAGGCATCCATCCGGGTCTCGGAAGCGCGCTGACAGCTTTCGGACTGGAGCATGGGGCGCTGCTCGCCTACGAGATCGTCCGCGCCGGAAGCAAAGAGGGGGAGGTCTTCGGTGCGTTCGGGTTCATCGACGAGTTCGTGGCAGCGCCTAAGTCTTTCCCGGAAGCAGAGGCATTCGGCTTCGGGGCCACATACCGGGACAAGTGGCGAGGTCTGCCGAAGCCTCGCCGGCAGCTGCTCGACCTCGTCGCTCGATGCAGTCTTACCTCTGAACAAGCGATAAGGGCCTACCAGCCGAGTAGGCGCAACTACTCGGAGGAGACCACCGACGCGGAAATCCTGGCGAACCCCTACCTGATGTTCGAGCGTGACGAAGCCGCGTCTCCACGCACGTCATTTGCGACAATCGACCGTGGCGTCTTCCCCGCAGAAGTGGTTCGCACACAGGCTCCCCTGCCTCCCGGCACTGGGATGAGCGACGGCATCGACCGCCGCCGAGTCCGCGGGCTCGTTACTGAACTTCTTGAGCGGGCGGCGCAGCTAGAGGGTCACACTCTATTGCCGCGAAGCTGGATCGTGCGCCGCGCACTGGACTCCGCCCTGGACCCTCGCTGCAGTGTCGACGAGGATGTGCTGGACATGGCATCTGCCCATCTCACGCTTACCCTTGAGGAGGCGAAAACCTCGGGCGGCGAGCCGGCGCTAAAGCTGAGGCGCTACGGTTCTGCCCGCACCGCGATCGTCAACGCAGTTCGCAAGCGAGTTTCAGGCAAACGGCATGCACTCGCCCACAACTGGCGCGCGCTAGTCAACGCCGCGTTGCCCGTTATGGACACAGGACCGGATAGTGATACCGAAGAGCTTGCTCGCCAGGAAAAGACTGCCGCGCTTGAGCAGCTTTCCTCCGGGCGCTTCTCAGTCCTAGTAGGGCCTGCTGGCTCAGGAAAGACCACGCTGCTCAAAGTGATTTGCGATCTACCCGAAATCGCTGCTGGCGGCGTTCTGCTGCTTGCCCCGACAGGCAAGGCACGTGTTCGCCTTGAAGAGGCGACAGATCGGCTGGGTGAGGGCATGACCCTTGCCCAGTTCTTGCAGCGACATCAACGTTATGACGGGTCGAGCGGGCGCTACTTCCGCAATCCTGATGCGCCGCGCGAGAAGGGTTACCGCTCCGTCGTTGTCGATGAGTGCTCAATGCTCACCGAGGACCAGCTTTCGGCACTTGTCGACGCGATTGAGGGCGTCGATAGGCTTATTCTGGTTGGCGATCCCCGCCAGCTCCCCCCAATCGGCGCGGGGAGACCATTCGTCGACATTTGCAGGTACCTCAAGCCCGAGGACGCCAAAGCCGTATTCCCTAGGGTAGCCTCCGGATATGCCGAGCTGACGATCATAGGACGGCAGCGTGGTCTTGATAGAGGTGACATACTGCTGGCCAGACAGTTCAGCGGTGAACCTCTAGATGCCGGCGCTGACGAGGTTTGGGATGCCTTGCAACTTGGAACTTTGTCGCACGTCCAAAGTGCCCGATGGCGTCTACCTAGTGACCTGGAGCCCATCCTCACCGAGCAACTTGTGCGAGGGCTGACCCTAGCCGACGGAGCAGACCAAGTAGGTTTTGAGCGAAGCGTTGGTGGCAGCGAATGGGAAGGCCACATGTTGTTCTGGGCGCGCCGACCTAGCGAGACTACAGGCGGCGCAGCGGCGAGTTCGCACGACTGGCAGATACTGTCCCCGGTTCGTGCCGGCTTGTCAGGCGTGGAGGCGATCAACCTTGCGGTACAGCACCGCTTCCGCAGCAAGGTGCGCGATCGGGCGATGACCAAGCACGCAAAGTTTCCAAAGCCAGCGGGGCCGCAGGGAGTGCTGTGGGGCGACAAGGTAATCAACCTGCGCAACAATGGGCGTCGGCGAACCTATCCGCCGCAGCCGTCGTCCTATATCGCAAACGGTGACATCGGAGTGGTCGTTGGGGGCTACAAGACTGCCAAGATGAAGTTCCGACCGAAGGATCTTGAGGTCGAATTCGCTAGCCAACCAGGAATAAAATTCACCTACTACGCAGGCGAGTTTTCTGGCGAAGAAGGATCGCCGGATCTAGAGCTTGCTTACGCGCTAACGGTGCACAAAACCCAAGGAAGCCAGTTCGGTCGTTCCTTCCTGGTTTTACCGCGCAACTGCCGCCCGCTTTCGCGCGAACTGCTATATACGGCTATAACCCGCCATCGGGACGAATTAGTTATCCTCCATGAAGACGAACTTGGTGCGTTACGTCGGTATGCCGATCCGTCTGCATCCGAAATCGCGAGACGAATGACTGACCTTTTCACGGCTCCCGGTCCGGTTGAGGTACAAACGATCACTGGACCGCGTTTCCTAGACCAGCACCTCCTGCACCGCACGAGCCGAGGTGAGTTCGTCAGGTCTAAATCCGAACTTGCGATCGCCGAGAAGCTGCACGGCATGGGCATTGCCTATGTCTATGAGCAGCCCGTACTTTTGGGCGGCAAGACCCGGTGGCCCGACTTTACGATCGCTGACGACGCATCCGGTGTCACCTACTACTGGGAGCACTTGGGTATGTTGTCGGACCCGCAATATGCAAGTCGTTGGCAGACCAAGCGAGCCGCGTATCTCGCAACGGGCGTAAGGCCGATTGATGAGCATGCAGGCGGGGATGCATTGATCGAGACACGAGAGTCTGCCGGCGAAGGGCTTGATATGCTCGAGGTGGAGCGGCTCGCCAAACTCATCCTAGGCTAGTCGGCAACGCGGATTCAGTCGCGCAAGGCAAACCACAAGAGCAAGCCTGAGAAAATGCGTTCATATATGTGCGCTGCATCCCTTAGCCCATGACTCACGACGTAAGGGTTGCCGTGGATTCTAGACGCGTAAATGACGGTCGGTGTTACCCTTACAAGGCCTGCAATCTACACATGCGTCGTTAACGCAGAATAGTCATGATTTTCAGATTCTTGGCTCTGCGTAACGACGTGCATGCTCTCGTCACCGCTGCCTTCGGCGGGCAGATGTCGTCGTTTTTGACGCCCACCTGCTCAGCCGGAGAGTATTTTGAAACGTCTGATTTGGGTCGGAAGCTGAAAGTCCGCTTTCGCGACGATTGGCCTATATAGCTGACCCTTCGCAGCAACCGCACGCCTCGCATGCGGCTTGCGCTCATGCCTGCTGCAGTCTAGCTCGTAATGGGTCTCCCTGCTGCCAGTTAGCCTAACGTCTCATTCAAGCCGATATGCTCGCCAAATTCGCCGAAGACCCCAACTTTCAGTATCTACTTCCCGCCAAGCCACCTCTTCTCAGAGGGCCAAGCTAAGACAGCGAGAAGAAGACAGGGTTCAACCGCGGCACCGAATCAGCGACGTTTATCGGAGCAGCGATTGCTGGTGCCCCGAAATGCAGCCTCTGCGGAGCCATGGCAACGTGTTCGCGAGGTGGCGGCAACGAATTTGCAAACGCGCAGATAACCCATCCGGTCTGAGATTCGATGAAAAACTGATCGCCATTCCACCCGGCCACTGTTCACCGCAGCCGCCCGTGAGAGCCGATGGCAGCCAAGGTATTTAGCCTTGCGCACGTTTGCCTAGGCGAAATAGCGGGCTGCCTTGGGCTCGAAATGGGGATGGCTCCGTCCAGCCAAGCCGCAGTCAGTTACTAGGAAGGTCTTGCGCCGCATCTCTGCCGACCAAGTCAAGCAGGGCGTCAGCCGCAGGGCTAGGCACCTGCCGGGAACCCAGACGCTCCACTGCCCAGCAAACGTGAAAAGCACTCTGGAGGCTACGGCCTCATTCTCATTGAAGATGGAAAGCTGCGAGCTCGGGGATTGTGACGTCTACTATTAGGAACCTGCAGAACAATCAGCAATGTTCGATATGAAGGTGCAAAGCTGCCGTTGGCATCGGGGTTGGAGGCGGTTGTCGTCGGTGGGCCCGGAGGACGTGTTCACACTTGATTTTATTCGCTTTTTGGCAGCTGCTACTCCAGGTCACTCGGAAGAGCCGCAGTCAGCAGCGACGGTTGCAGCTATCGGTTGCCGTTAAACAGTCGAATTCTCGGCTTGTTCTTTTCAACTGCGGCCGATCATGCTTGAATAAAGAAAAGCTTGGGGAGGCATTCTTGACAGAGAACGGAAAGACACTTGCAAGACCACCGCGGCTCGCGGCTATGCCGGCGCGCCCGGGTACCGAGAAGCCCGCTGCCGGCCCACAGGAACCGTCGACCTGATGTCGTTGGCCAGGGCAGCGGTCGATGTCGACGGTGAGCCGCTCTCGGCCGTCGACCGCGAAGAAATCCGGCATCGCGTCGAGGAGATCGGCAACTTTGTGAGCGCGGGCGATCCGGAGCGAGCGCGCAAGATCTTGCTCGACCTGGTGCGCAACTACCGCACCCTCCTGCCGGCTCAAACCTACAGCGCGGTCATGACAAAGTCGGGCGAGATCGCCGAGGCCAACCGCGAGGTCGAGGCTGGTTTTGGTGACCGCGAGCTGCTTGGCAGGTTGCGCTATCAGATGGTGAGCATGGCCGAAAGGATTCTTGATGCCGTCGACCAGAAAGCCGCTGCGGCACCGCTGCGCGACGCAGTCGCCATCGTCACGGGCAAGCCGGCCGGCGATCCGCCAAGCGGACTGATCATTTCGTTTCCGGAGCGGATACCCGATTGGCCAGTTGAAGACGTCGAGCCGCCACCCGGCCAGCCGGCTCAAGCGGTCGAGCCGCCACCCGAGGCTCCCGAAGCGCGCCAAGATAAGAGAAGCCGTGCGCCACCGATCCTTGTTGTCGAGGGCGTCTCAAAGAGCTACGGCGCCAAGGATTTCTCGTTGAATGAGGTTTCCTTCTCGCTTCGCGTCGGCGAGATAACGGCGGTGGTCGGCCGCAACGGCTCCGGCAAGTCGACACTGATGAGCATCGTGCTTGGCATGCTCGACCCCGATTCGGGCCGGCTCGACTATCCTCTGCACCGCGGCGACCCGAGCCAGCTTACCTTTGGCTACGTCCGGCAGCGCCCGCCGGCCTGGCGCGGCCCGCTGCGCGAGAACCTCGAATTCATAGCTGCGGCGCATGGGATCAGGGGCAGGAGGAATGTCGATCGGATCGATTGGCTGCTCGACCGCTTCGACCTTGCCGGCAAGGAGAACCGCTACTGGAGAGAGCTATCGGGCGGCTACCAGCTGAGATACGAGCTTGCCAAGGCGCTCGTGCACGAGCCGCAGCTTGTCGTGCTGGACGAGCCGCTCGCGCATCTCGACCTGCTGTCACAGGAGCAGCTGCTGTGGGACCTTAAGACGCTGGCCACCTCCAAGCAGTCCTCCGCCGTGCTGATCACCTCCCAGCACCTGTTCGAGATGGAGCAGATCGCGGACCAGCTCATCGTGCTGCAGGAAGGGCAGGCCACCTTTATCGGCGAAACCAAGGATGTGAACCGGGAGCGCAGCTATAGCCGCTTCGAGGTCGCCACTGAGGTCGGCCGGCCGCGGCTGGCCGCCTTGCTCGGCGACATGGCGGTCCGAATAGTCGAGACCAACGGCATTTTCCAGATCGACACCGCGGTGACCATCGGCTCCGCCCGGCTGCTCGCTGTCCTGGAGCCGATCGGCATCACTTACTTCCGCGACATCAGCACCTCGACGAAGAGCATGATGATCGATCGCGCCAAGTCCGTGCCGACACGCGTCGAAGCCCCCGCCGCCGGGGACGGGCCGTGACCTCCCGCGCTGCGGACCCTCTAGGGCGGCTGCGGCGGTACCTCGCGCGCAACCATCCCAGGCTTTGGCTGATGCGCGTCCATGTCATCGCCTTTGCCGTGCCGGCGATCGCGCTTGTCGCCGCACTCGCCGGCATGTCGCTGCAGGTCACGCCGCACTTGATCGGCGATATCGCGACCTGGTACCAGATACTGTTCGCAGGCGCAGCCACCACCGCCATCTATTGGCTGGTGAACTACATGCTGGCTGTCGACCCCGCGCAGTTGCCGCGCCGTATCGGCGAGCCGCTGGTGGTTGTTGTCATCGCCGCAATGACGATCATCCTGGCACCGACATACATCTTCCTGGGGATCGTCGACCATCGCATCGTTCGGCAGTTCCCGGACGTCGTCTCGGAAGCTAGGAATGCGCGTTTCCTCGCTGCGGTCGAGAACAACGCCGACGACGTTGAGTATGACGTTGAGTATAAGGACGGGCCAAACCAGCGGATCACCGCCAAGCGGGCATTGGCGTGCCGGATCGGCTCGGATCTCCTCAGCGAGACCCTGGCGACGAAAGCCATCAGCCTCGGCGTCGGCGTCCCGGTTGTCGATCCGACTAACGGTTCGCTCACCAGCTATTCAGGAACGGCGGTTGCGACCGGCGGACAGTCGCCGCCGATGCTAAGACATGTTGCCGTGTGGAACCTGCTTGAGAAATACGAAGCGAGACTGAGCTACAGCTACATCGTGCGCAGTGCCGAAGTTTATCCGGAAGGGGTGCCGATCGAAATCCACGCGAATTGCGAGGCCTTGGACGACGCCTTCGTCGATTCCGTCATCGAGGACGCCAAGAAGGCGTTTGCAGGGCTGATGGAAGCGTACGGCACGCCGGGCGCCGGCCTCGACCTTGAGCGACTCACCGAAACCGTGTTTGTGTCGTCGTGCGCCTCTGGCGATGTCGAGACGGCCGCCTGCAAGGAAACGCAGGCCCGGCTTGCTGCAGCCAAAAACGCGATCGGTGTAACGCGCATTAAAACTAATCTCGCGGCGATCGAGCGCGCGCATGGCGTGCAGGTCAAATTCATGGCGCGCTCGTTTGCGGTCATGCGGCCCGGAGAGGCGACCTACTTTCCGGCCCCGGGCACCTTGGCGGCGTTAGAGACGCCTAAGACCGATGTGGAAGCCTGGGTGTTCAGCGTCCTGTTCGTCGTCGGCTGGTGCGCCATCGTCACGAAATCGATCCGCTTCGCCAAGGAACGCTCTTCAGACCTGACGCTCGCGGCCATCGTCTTCGTCTTCGGCGTGCTGATTATTTATCTGCTCGGAACAGGATGGCTAACGATGGCGATCAACTACGTATTCGGCACGGAGAGCGAAGGCGTCGACTTCGATATCAGCTACCTGTATCTTGGATATTCGCTCCTGACATTGCTATACTGCATTGCCGCCATGGCTTTTCGGACGAATTTTCCATTCTGCCGCTATATCAGTAATCTCAATTTGTTCTACGTAGTGGTCATGAGCTTCGTGGCGCCATTCCTGATAGCGGAATACATCAGGAACCTTGGCGCTACTGTCCGGGTCGTCGTCATGATGGCACTCTACCTACTTTGGTTCGGAGTCATCTACGAGACCTATTACTGGGTTGCGCTGCGTCTGAAGGGGAGATCGGGCTGATGGCCGGCATCATTGAAGGAGGCTCTGCGGGCAAAAGCTCACTGGACGAGATCGGGTCATTGGCGGAGACCGGCCAGCTCGATCGCGCGCTGCTTAAGTTCTATGACCTGATGACCGGATTGCGCGGGCAGGTGCCAAGCCAGGACATCACGGTCGTGGCTATACAGCGTGGGCAGCTTAAAGAGATCCAGCGCCAGACCGCCGCCGGCATTCTGTCACGTGACGAAACCGCGCAGGCCCTAGCGAAGCTCACGTATCAGATGCTCGGTCATTTGCACATGGTCGCCGATGCGGTGCTGCAGGCCGGTGCGCCGCACCAGCCGACGCTGGCCCGTGGCGAGGCCCCTGCCCCCAACCCGCCGCCGCCCAAGCTGGAAGCGCTGGTCAACGACTGTCTCATCAATATCGCCTGGCTGGAGCAAGGGGTTGCGGTGTCGCGCGCCGTCTGCAAGGTCGGCTCAGCGTTCAACGCCGGCACCGGCTTCGTCATCGCCGGCGGCCTTTTGGTCACCAACAACCACGTACTGCCGACAAAGGAGGCGGCGCGAGGCGCGGTTGCTATCTTCAACTTCCAGGACGGGCTGGACGGCACGCCCAAACCTACGACCGTCTACCGGCTGATTGCCGAGAGCTTCGTCACCGATGCCGCGCTCGACTGCTCGATAGTGAGGATCGGCGATGCCGTCGCTGGCGAGCCCGTGGCGAAATGGGGGACAATCGGGCTGGAACTGACGACGCTACCGCAGCCCGACGACCCGGTGTCCATCATTCAGCACCCGCTCGGCGCGCCAAAGCGCATCGGCATGCTCAAGAGCGTCGTGGCGAAGCGGGACGCGCCCTATTTCTTTTACACGACCGACACGCGTGAGGGCTCCAGCGGTTCGCCGGTGCTGGACATCAGGTGGCGGGTGGTCGGACTGCACCGCGCCGCCGGCGAGAAAGCAAACGGCGCCTATGTCAGCAACCAGGGCGTGCTGATGCAGGCGATCGCCGCACACAGAACTTTCAGCCCGATCCTGCAGGCTTAGCCCGCAGCTTTGCCATGAGATCGGCTTCGTCTTCATAGTTTGCGATTTGCCCTGCGGTCATCGGCAATGTTTTTGTCTGGCGCGACACCGATCATCTGACCGCCACGTATTCGCGCTCAATGGCCGACATTTTCGGCAAGCGCATCGACGCGGCAATCAATTAGCTGAAGGGCGGCCGGCGCTCATTGGTCGAGTCTCTAGCGGCTCGTGGTCGGGTTGTTCGTGCCACCGACTTAGCCTCTTACAGGCGAACGAACTTGTCGAGATGCAGGCGTATCCGTTGGCCTTCCGCAAAGGATTCAAGCACGAATGATCGGGTGATTTCCTGGTCTTCCTCGGCCACACGAACGGACCATTCACCGCAGGCTTCGACCACTTCAATACGCGGCAACGCTTTGCGGATTTCAACCACGTTATCCATCACAGCCTCCCTACAAAAAGCAATGGCAACGTTGAGTTATATACGCCCGCCGAAAGCGGGTCTTCAATAACAAAGATGGTCCGGATTCATACCGTTGGGGTCAGCGGATCGCGGCTGGGTCACTCAGTGCCGCGACGGTGATGGCCGATGGATGTGCTCGAAGAGGAGATGGCCGATCTCCTGCATTGCCGTCACGTCCGGGTAAGCCGCTAGGACGGAGCCTTCACCACCCACGCTCCCAAGCACTGGAATCAAGACGAAGCTGTCGTCCCGAAACTGGCATTCCGTGGTGATGGTGAAATCATAGTCGGGATAGCCTATGCGGGCACTTCCGTCTCGCGGGGTTCACTCTCGGCATGGCTCACGTGAAAACCAACCAGACCGACAGCTTTCCGAGTGGACTAAGTATCGCCCAACGACCGCAATTAGGCGCAAAGCTGAGTTCGATTCGCGAGGCGGTCTTTTCCACTGCAGAGGGCATATCCACGGGTTACGGAGGGAGTATCTAGGTGAATAGTCCGATGCGTCTCAATCGACGCTCTTGCCATCTAAGACACCTGCAACATCTGGTGAGGTGACGACTCGCAAAGCGATGCCGAGTAAAACTGCAAAAACAAAGGGTTGTCGCGCGGCTACACTCCAAAATGCATGACAAGGCTTTGCCATTATACGGCTTTGCCGATTGTAGCCTGATTTACATAGAAGACCCAAAGGGCTGGCGTGCCACGGAACGCATCAGTCGATACAAGCCACCCACGACGGAACAGGTCAAAGAATCTCGGATTTTTGCACCTTGCAAAGAACAGCGGCCTGAACCCGCAGGCTGGGACGATGTCGGACGTCCTCGAAGAATCAATCCTCGAATCTCTTCCTTGCAAGGAAAACCCTTCGTGGACGGATGGACGGACAGGACCACCCCTAAAGGGGTGTGTCCTGTCCATCCATCTCCGTCCTTTCGAACAGGGGGAAGTTTTCGGCGCCTTGGTCAATGGAACCCAGAACGGCCACCAGGATGTATCCTTGTGCGTCATGCGAGACTTCGCCGGCACTGGCTAGCCTTTTGATGCTTCGATTGAAGCGGTTCCTCCGGGCATCGGGCTGCACGTCCTTCCACAACTCAGCGACCGCCCTTTTCCTTGCATCGGACAACAAGATCAGAAAAGGCGTATCGTCGCCATTTGACTGCTGTGCATAGCGTGCATCGGCAGGAATCATGCGGTCGAGCATCCTGAGGACGGCGCCGTCATCAGGATTAGGCCGGGCTCCACTGGTATCCGCTTGAGTCCCGATGTCCGAGATCAACTCAGGCACAGCGGACGTTTCCTTTGTCTTGTCGTCAACCTTGACGTCGACCGGCTTGAGCCGAAACGTCAGGCTCTGACCAGTCTCGCCGTCACGTTGCTTCTTAACTGTCAGCGTGTTCCGAGCCCCGTCGCGCTTGATCAGCAGGCTCGTATCAAGGCCAGCAAGCAAAGCACTGTTGCCCCGTGCCTCATCGCTGGACTTGCCGGTATGGTGCACGAGGATCACTGCCGCACCCGTCTCCTTTGAAATGCGCTGGCAAGCATCCACCACGGTGGACATCGTTGCCGCAGCGTTTTCATCTAGACCCGGTATCGCCCGACTCAGCGTGTCAATTCCGACGGCGAGCGGGGGGTTATTCGTCTTCTTCTGGTGTTCCTTCAGCGTTTCAATCAACCGCGCAACATGACGGGGATCGGAAAAATTGAAGTCGCAGTCTACTTCAATGCAGTTGTCGACAGCGCTGCCTTGGTCCTGCATCCATGCCTTGACCCTCAGAGAACGCAAAGACCTGCCTTCTGAGCCAACATAAAAGGTAGATCCCTGCATGGTCGTCCGACCAAGCCAACCAGTGCCGGTGGCAATCGAGGCCAGCAAGGAGAGCAGGAGAAAGGATTTTCCCGCCCCCGGGGCGCCGTACATCAGTACCAAAGAGCCTTCATCGATCAGGCCTTCGACAAGGTAGGTGCGCTTGCCAAGCGCATTCGAGGAGCCAATGGGGCGAGTAGGGAACGGTTCGGTGCGCCTTGCGGCTTTGGCACCGGCCTCAGTTGACGCGTCCGTCGGGTTGAAAGGCGGCGCAGTTTTCGGATCAGGAATGGCGCTCATTTCGCGAGGCCCCTGATGACGTCGTTCCAGTCCGCACCGACGTCTCGGGGCGCATTGATCCGCGTAACGTGGCCAGCGATGTGCCAACGTGTGGCAAGTGCGTTCGCTGCCTTAAGACCAAGCTGATGCTTATCGTTGTCAGCCCAGATGTTGAGGTCGCCGACCGTCGCAACCGGCGGCAGTTTCGCCATGTTGCCTTTCCCGAGCGTAGCCCAGACCGGCCCGCGCCCGCCGGCGATTACCGAGAGGGCAGTCTCGATCCCTTCCGCAACTCCGAGCGACCCGCCAACCTCCACACCGGGCACAAGACGGACAACCCCGCCGTCAAGCTTGTGCCCGAGCATATTGCCCTCCACGAGCTTCGTGACAGTGCCCGGATCGAGGCGGAGAAAATGCAGCGTCATACGCGCCCCGGACAGGAAATCCGTTACGAGGGCGACAACGGCAGGCGGATGCGCATCGGTTGCAGCGAGAAAGCGCAGATGGGCTGCATCCTGCACGAAACAGTGGCGCTTGCGGAGGTAGCCTTCGCCAATTGTCCCCGTCAAAGGGACGCTCCTATCCCATACCGCCTGGGCTTTGTCCGACCAGATCTGTTGTTCGGCAACGCCGTTCGCCTCGGCAGCCGCGAGGCTATGGGCAAGGCGAGGATTTGAGCCGCCAAACCCAAGAAGCCAGTGAATGGCGTCTGCGGGTGACCAACCCGTTTCGCGCACGACCAGATCGACGAGATCGCCGTGTTCGCCGGTCGAGAAATCATGGAAGCGTCCGCGACGCGAACCGGAAATGCTCACTGACAAGCCGATCTTGCTCCCCCAACGCAGCTCTCTCGGTCCCTCATAATCCGGCTTGCCGAGAAGGCTGATTGCGACCTCCCGCGCAATCGGGGCGAAGGTACGGGTGAGTTCGCCCATCGGACTAACCTGCCGACTTCAGCGAGCTATCGCGAACGGCTTTGGCGCCAGACGCATTCCTGCGCCCATCGAGCCATTCCTCAATGTCGGAATCAAACCACCCGATACGACGCATGCCGATGCGGATCCGGGACGGGAACTGCCCGGCCCTTTCAAGCCGGAAAATCTGGGAGCGCGAGAGCGGAATAAGTTCCCTAACGCCTGCAAGAGAGAGAATGCGGGTACCTTTGACCGAGCCCATATGAGCCTCCGTGGTTAAACACGGACTAGCCATTGGCACTGGTAACGGGTGATGCGCGAACACTTACCGGTGCATCACCGTGATCGAGGACCTGCTGTCTTGTTGAGGGATTTTGCGAGAGCCTGGACTTCGCTATCAGCCTTCCATCGGAGCGCCGTGCTCTGATTGACTCCAGCGACGGAAGCCAGCTTTCGCGTGCTGATTGATGGATTTCGCGCAATTGCGACGATAGCCAGGGCTTTCTGCGTTTCCATATCCACCCCTGCGACGGGGTTAGCGATTTTTGGGTCGATCCGCATTTGCAGAAGCGAGAGCAGGCCATCCGGGATGTCGAGCGACAAGCGGCGAGCCTGTTCGACCAGTTCAAGGACAATATCGTTGATCACACTGTCAGCTAACAACTGACCGGAGCGAACGCTTGCCTCAGGTAGCCTACGTGATAACGCGACATCCGCTGATACGGCAGCAATCAACTGAAGCGAGATTTCATCGATAATCTCTTCCACAGACCTCCTGCCAACTTCTAACGTGTCTACGTCAATGGGCGTTGACATCAAAACTTCGAAGAGGCGATCAACGCTAATTCCGTGGCCCTGCAAATCGGTTGCGTGTTGACGAATGGTGCTCATCCGATCTCTGATCACCATGAGACGCGAAAAGCCGGGCTCTGCTGCCCGCAACCGCAGGTACTCAGCCGGAGTAAGGCGTTCTTTTTCTCGAAGCGAAACGGGTGTCGCACGCTTCATCATGGATAGCTCCTGTCGGAGCGCATCACTGGTTGTCTGGCCCGGCCCGTCTTTTCCAGGAGTGGCACTTCACGCGAGACATCGTGTATGTGAGCGAAGACGCTTCCGGCGACGTATCCGACTGTCATATTTTGGTCTTCACGATCGTGGCATCGCTTAAGCAGCCAGTCCTTCGACGAATCTCCCCCAATTCGTCAAGGCTGCCTTGCGTTGTTCGAGATAGGCTGCTCGCTGGTAGACTGCGGCCACACCCCTCACTACGCCGGAGCGATGATTGAGGATCTTGTCCATGACGACCGGATCGATCCCAAGATCACCGGTCCCGATGGTCGCAAAAGTCCTGCGAAGATCATGAATCGTCCAACCACTCACGCCGCTCCTGGCGTCAATAACGGCCTTGACCTTCGAGAAGCCAGAGATTGGCGTCGTCAGCGTGGTGGTGAATACGAAGGTGCAGTCTTCAAATCGAGGCAACGCAGACAGAGCGGTCACTGCCACCGCCGAGAGGTGCACCATGTGGGCACTGCCGTTCTTGGCTCTCGACGCGGGGATATTCCACTCTGCCTTTTCAATGTCGATCTCGTGCCACGAAGCGTTGGCAACCTCGCTGAGACGCTGCCCGGTCAGGATCAAGACACGGAAGAACGCGCCAAAGGGAGAACCGAGCGCAAAGGTGGCATTCCAGACAGCCTTCAATTCGGCAATCGAAAGCGTGCGGTCTCGACTCCTCTCAGCAGTGGGCGGCTTAATGCCAGCAACTGGCGATACAGAAATAATATCACGTTCAATGGCCCAGTTAAACAGCCTCCGCAGATAGGCAAGCATCCGGTTGGCGTGCACCGGAGCGCCACGGTCGACGATGCCATCAAGCAACGACCGGATATCGGCACGGCTGATAGTGTCCATCGGGATATGGCCGAAAGCTGGAACTGCATCAAACCTTAAGGCGCGTCGCTTCTCTTCCACGCCCCGTTTGCCATGCTGCTCACGCGTGAACCATTCGTCCATGACAATCTCGAACGTAGGCACTACCTTCCGAAGGGGGGCTTTACCCTCCGCGATGTTTCCCAGAATATCGGCAGCCTTCATTCGAGCAGCGGACAGCGTGACCTCTGGATAGCGACCAACGGAAAGGCGCTTCATAGCGCCATCCACACGCCGCATCACGAACCACGATTTGAGGCCCGAGGGGGCAACTCGGAGACCAAGGCCACGTTGGATCGCATCGAAGTAGTCTACACGGACCTTGGCGACCTTGAGGCTCCGGATAGCGGTATCAGTCAGGGCTTTGTCGGAGAGCTTCGGCATGGGTATGTGTGCTCCATCTAAGACCAACGGGTTACATAGCGGGTTACAAAAATGGTGGCACGCCTTGAAACAAGTTGCAATATCTAGAGACAGAAACTGTATAACCGACTAGTTTTTCAAGAAGATTTGGCCTTTGAGTGACATGCCATGAAACCCAATGGAGTTACAGAGCGGCAGATTCCTAATCTGTAGGTCACAGGTTCGATTCCTGTCGGGATCACCAGCAAGATCAAAGGCTTGGTGACTGAGATAGCCTGTCGGCATGTTGCAGCACTGATGGACTGGTTTTCGGTGATTTTCACGGACGCGACCAAGCAAGCAGCCTGACTTTAGTTCCATAGAAAAGTCCATCCCTGAGGTCTCAGGAGCGAGCTTTAAGCATCTACAGCCGCGAAGAGAATCGACCTCTTGCAAGTACAATTCCAGATCGAGCGATGGTTCCCAGTCGATCCGTTACGGTCTGAGTTCGGCGCCGCCAACTCAACCAAGCCGGCCGTATCCTAGCTGGCAACCAGGGGCACCGTGACGGTCGTGGCGTAATTTATCGGATACTGGTCGAAATACGGGAAAGCGATGACGAAGGCATAGCTGGCGGTCAGATGCGCCATCTTGAAACCGCCGCTGGCAGGGTCAGTCGCGATCGTCACAATGACGTTCTTCAGACCCAGGTTCACCAATTTCTGCGTGGCGATAGCCTGGATGTCGCTCTGCGAAAGCGTGTTGTTCAGCTGCAGCGCCCGGGAAGAGGTTTCCAGTGTATAGCGGACGGTCGACACGGCATTCATGGCCCAGCCGAAGGCGAAGATTCCGAACAAAAGCATCACCAGGAAAGGCGCGATCAAGGCGAATTCCAGCCCGGCTGCGCCGGAGCAGTCACGGCGCCACCTGGATCCGATCCTTTCAGCGGACACGGATAACCTGCTGATGACTGATCGCGCGCGGGTCCGGGAAGACACCGAAGTTAAACGGGGGCACCCAGGTGCCCGTCGCCGTTATCTGGACGAAGATTTTCTTTCCGCCGCAGATGGTGGTCTCATCCACGACCGTGGCGCCGCACAAATAGGAGCGGACCAGCACGACCGCGGCGTCCTCGGGCTTGTCGTTCCAGCTCGAAAGCGCGACCGCCTGCGTCCCGGTGTCATTGGACGCGCCGGCCATCACGAGATTGGCCGCGGTTTTGACGCCCGCGCGCATCTGCAGGTAACTCGTCACGTAGGACCAGCCATCGGCGATGCCGAGGCAGACCAAGCACAGGAGGGGCAGCAACATGGCAAACTCCACGGCGGCTATCCCGGATTTGTCCCGGACAATGCGCAAGGTCCGCCCACCCATCCGGCTACTCGACGAGCTGAACGGACTGCGTCGCCGGAATGTCTTCCATCCCTAGACTGGTGCAGTTCTGCTTGATCGTCGTACTGCCTGACCACTGGATGGTGTCGGCGACGACCTGAGTGCAGCCACCGTTCCCCGAGAAGTTGCCAAGATAGTTGACCTGCTGCCTGGGAAAATAGATGGCGCCGGTCAAAAGCGAGTCCGCTGTGCCGTTGAAGGTGCTCTGCGCCGCAGTCCCGGTCCTGTCGCCGTAGAACAGCACGCCGGAATAGGCTCCGGAGGTAGGCGCGCTCAGCGTCACCTTGGC
>NZ_JAMYPC010000020.1:0-145347 GCF_040320155.1 Mesorhizobium sp. M0771
AAAGCAAACCAAATCCGGGTGAACGCGTTGGATGCCATATGTATTAGAAACCACGAATAGATAAACGAATGTCTAAAAACTCCATTCCGATTCGACGTAGTCGAACGGGCTAGTCTAGGCGCAAGTTGCAGCGACCGCGCAACATCCTGTCGGAGGTTCCGCCCCAATCGACGAATGCGAAATATGCCGCTATCCCGAACTTTGTTGTCGACCAAGTGACATTTAAATGCCCCCTCTGCGAAGAAGCTATCGAGAAGACAGGGGACACCGCGCTGCCCGGTAAGGGGAAAGATCGGCTCACGCCGCCTCAGGAACTTTGTGCAATCCGTCCGGGGCTGGCTCTGAGGGCCACACACGCCCGAAACCAACCACTCCAGCCACGATCAGTCCGTGAGGCGCCCACGAAACAACGTGGTGCCGTCGGTCAGCTGCGACCTGGAGATATCCCGGAACCCAGCCCCGGCCATCCACCCGCGATACTGACCTTCCGTGTACGATTCGCCTGCGCGGTAAAGGTTCAGGAAGGTGAGATTGAGAAAGACACCCTCAGGCGGGCCGAGACGGTCGTCATCGACGACACCCCACCCCGCAATTGCGATCTCGCCTCCTTGGGTGAGGCAACGCGCCGCGTTCAGGATCGAACTGCGCGCCTGGTCCGGCGGCAGGACCTGGACGACAGCCTTCAGGATTGCCAAGTCATGCCGGCCGGTCGATGGAGCGACCGTTATGTCGCCTTCTTCGACAACCACATCGCCGGCACCGTATTCCGACAGGATCGCTGGTGCGACCGCTGCGACCGTCGGGAGTTCCATCAAAGTCGCCGCAATATGCGGCCATCGCTCGCGAAGTCCGACCAGAATGGTCCCGGCGCCGCCGCCGATGTCGATCACCGAACGGACCGCCGAGAGGTCCAGCTCACGGGCCAGATTCCGGCCGAAAATCACCCCTCCCGGTGCGAGCATGCGGCTGAAGGCCGCTGCGGATTCTGGCCCCGCTTCAGAAAAGTCATGCAGCGCGGCCGGCCGGTTCTGCCGCAGCGACTCTGCGGTCAAAAGGTCGGCTCCCCAGAGTTCGCGCAGCAGCACATGATCGCCGCCGCGATAGGTCGGCTTGGACGCGTCGAGAAACTTCGACGCTTCGGCTCCGTTGCGAAACTGACCATCCTTGACGTCGAGGAGACCGATGCTGGCGAGCGCGTAGAGGAGCCGCGACAGACGAGCGGGCTCGACTTTGAGCGCTGCCCCAAGGCTGTCGGCAGTCGCAGCATCGCCGCCGAGCCGGGTGAAGATGCCAAGGTCCAGCCCGGCACGAAGCGCCAAGGCGGGGGGCACCCCTGCGATCAGCTTGTCGATCCGATCGGAATCCACCATGTCATATCCCGTTGTGCGATCCAGGATCGACTTTGAACAGATCGGCCAACCTCGTCAAATCAGTTCGCCAGCGCGCCGCTCTCCGCGTCGAGCAGGTTCAGCTTGGCGGTATCGGGTTCGACGTAAAGCGTATCTCCGGGGCCAGCGCTGATCCTACCAGCGCCCGCGACCGTTGTGCGCCGGCCCGGCATACCTCAAAAATCCGGCTGTGATAATGGCTGGTCGCGCCTTCGGACGCTACGCAGGCAAGGCCAGCAGCGCCAGTCCGGCCAGCGCCGAGCCGGCCAATGTCGGCAGCATGCCGATCCTCAGTTTCAGCATGGCGACCATAGCGGCTGCCGCCAGTAGCGCGGCACGCCAATCCAGCGACGACAGCACCGGCACCTCCATGCCCAGGCCAACGCGGTGCACCGCGCCGAAGACGACATGCAGTGCGAACCACAGCGCAAGGTTCATCACCACGCCGACGACAGCCGCCGTGATCGCACTCAGCGCCGCCGACAGTGCCTTGTTGCCGCGCAGCGCTTCGATGTAGGGGGCACCGAGAAAGATCCAGAAGAAGCACGGCACGAACGTCACCCAGAGCGTCAGCAATGCGCCGAGCGATCCGGCGACAAGCGGTCCCATCGCACCGGCGTGCCGGTAGGCGGCGACGAAGCCGACGAATTGCAGCACCAGGATCAATGGTCCCGGCGTCGTCTCGGCCAGGCCAAGCCCATCGACCATTTCACCCGGCGCCAGCCAGCCGAACGACGTCACCGCTGCCTGCGCGACATAGGAGAGTGCGGCGTAGGCGCCGCCGAATGTGACCACCGCCATCAGGCTGAAGAAGCCGCCAAGCTGTGCCCAAACACTGGCAGGGCCGGTCAGCGCCAGGATCAGTACGACCGGCCCGAGCCAGATCGGCACCCAGATCGCGATGGTGCGCGGCGCGTGCCATTTCGTCGGCTTGGTGTGAGCGAGTTCGCCGCGTTCGAACATGACGTCGACGGCGCCCCTGACATCGGGCAAATTGTCCTTGCCGCGTGCGGCTCCGGAAAAACGCGCCGGTGCCAGGCGGTTGCCGATCCAGCCGGTCAGCCCTGCAACCAGGATGATCAGCGGAAACGGCAGCCTGATGACATAAATGGCAAGGAACGCGGCCACCGCGATCGCCATCATCACCCGGTTCTTGAGCGCCCGTTTCCCGATGCGGAGGACCGCCTCCACGACGACGGCCAGCACCGCCGCCTTGATGCCGAAAAACAGCGCCTCGATGACGGGCGCATCATTGTAAAGCACGTAGAAGATGCTGAGGCCCAGCATGACAAACGCACCGGGCAGCACGAACAGGATGCCGGCAACGAGGCCGCCGGCGGTCCGGTGCAGCAGCCAGCCGATATAGATGGCGAGTTGCTGTGCCTCGGGGCCTGGCAGAAGCATGCAGTAGTTGAGCGCATGCAGGAACCGCTGCTCGCCGATCCAGCGGCGATCCTCGACCAATTCCTTGTGCATCAGCGCGATCTGTCCGGCCGGCCCGCCGAAGGAGAGCAGGCCGATCCTTGCCCACAGTTTCGCGGCTTGGCGGAAGGTCGGGACGATCGGAGCCTCGGTAGCCTGTGCATCGTCGTCCGCGGCAAGGGCGCTCATGGCGCTTTGCCCGCGCTGGGCCAATTGTGGGTTTCGTCAGTGGCATCGCGGCACCATCTGAAGAACGCATCGTAGAGCAGCATGCCGGCATCAAGCTGTTCGAGATCGTCGCGGAACATGCGCGACAGCCCGAGCGATGCAGCGAGGAACCCGGCCGCCTGCGGTACGAGATCGAGGCGCGCCGTATCGGCTGCACGCACGATCAGCGCAAGGCGATCGAGCGCTTCGGACCGCAACCCGAACTCTTCGATCATCGTGTCGAAGGTGCAGCGCTCGCCGCGATGGCTCCAGAACACGTCGTCGATGTCGAAGGCAACCGCCCCAAACCGATCGGCGGCCGCCAGCACTTCAGACGGCTCGACAAACAGGAACACCGCCGAGGGATCGACGAAGCGGCGGATCAGCCAGGGACAGGCGATGCGGTCGACCTTGGGGCGGGCACGCGTCACCCAGACCGTGCGGCCCTTGTCGTCGCGGGGCGGTATCTTGTCGGCCTTGACCAGAAGTCCCTTGGCCGCCTGCCACGCCTCGAAGCCGCCTTCAAGGGATTCGGCAGCAATGCCCTCATGGCGCAGCCATGCGGCAACGCCTTGCGAAAGCTTCAGCCCCTTCTGGCAGATGACGACAGCATGAGCCCCCGTTAATTCGGCAGCCCAGCTCGAAACAGACTTGAAGTCGCGCCGGCACGAGGCCGGAAGCAGGCGCGGATCGGCGTCGTAGTCTTCGTCGATGCGGACATCGACAAGAACAGGCGCGTCGGACAGACCGACAAGGCGGGAAAGCTGCGCTACGGTGATTGCGGTTGTTGACGGCATGGCGTCCACCTCCAGAGTGAGAGTTTGGACGCGATCATTGGGCTGACGCCTCACGGGGTCGTCGCGAAGGAACCCCTTGCCACAATGCTGGATTGATCCTTCGTCTTTGTCAAGGAAAGAGCGGCGCCGGGGGACCGCGCCTACTGCGCCGTCCAGCCGCCATCCATCGGCAAAGTCGTGCCGGTAATCTGCCTGGCCGAGTCCGAGCACAGAAACAGCGTCAGCGCGGCGAGCTCCTCCACGGTGACGAATTGCTTCGTCGGCTGTGCCGCCAGGAGCACGTCGCGCTTGACCTGTTCCTCGGTCATGCCGCGCGCCTTCATCGTGTCGGGGATCTGCCTTTCGACCAGTGACGTCCAGACATAGCCGGGCGCGATGGCGTTGACGGTGATGCCGTCCTGCGCGACTTCCAGCGCTACCGTCTTGGTCAGACCCGCTATGCCGTGCTTGGCCGAGACGTAAGCCGACTTGAACGGCGAGGCGACCAGTGCATGCGCCGACGCGGTGTTGATGATGCGGCCCCATTTGCGCGCCTTCATGCCGGGCACCACGGCCTTGATCGCGTAAAAGGCGGCAAGCAGATTGATGCGGATGATGGCTTCCCACTTGTCGTCGGGAAACTCCTCGATTGGCGCGACATGCTGTATCCCGGCATTGTTGACCAGAATGTCGAGGCTGCCTAAGGCCTGCTCGGCTTCGCGCACCATGGCGGTCACCGCTGCGCCGTCCATCATGTTGGCGCCGGAGTAGCGGCACTGGACGCCGAAATCCTTCTCGATGCCGGCGCGCTCCTGTTCGATCGCCGCGGCTTCGCCAAGGCCGTTGATCGTGACGTTGGAGCCCTCGGCGGCAAGGGCGCGGGCAATGGCCAGGCCAATGCCGCTGGTCGATCCGGTGACGAGCGCATTCTTCGAAGAAAGGGAACCCATGGAGATCTCGCGACTGTTAGGAGGACTACAAAGGCACATAGTTTGTGCGCCGCAACATGACAATGCCATAACCATATGCCGGCGCCATCACAGCCCTAAAACGCGCTTTGCCGGCCTCGCCGAGCGCCGTCTCAAGGCTGACACGTCAAGGCTGGCACGGCAGTGTTATGGTGCGGCGCAACATAGTCGGCCGCGCATTCGCGCAGTCATTCCTGAAGCATCGATCCAACGAATCAGGGGGGCTGTAGCTTGAAATCGCCGATGTCGTGATGCGTGCCTATGCCATGCCGCTCACTAACCGTCCTTTCCGCCCGGCCCGTATCGCTTCTTCGACCGCGACGCCCTAAGCTATCCCGCAATCTCCAGTAGGGCCGATACCAGCAAGTGGCGTTCGTCGGCGGACAGCACGTCGGAATCGAAGAGGTTCATGCTGCGCAGCCCTTCGATGGCCAGAAAGCAGACCAGCAGCGTCTTGAGGTCCGGCGTCTCGCTCTTCAGCCGCTGCAGCAGCTGTGACTTGAAGGCTTTTATCGGCGTCAGGAAATCCGGATCCTCGGCGATCGCCGAGAATATCCACGAAGCCGTCGGCTTCGGCTCCTCACAATCATCCGCCGAGAGCCGGATATAGGTGGCGAGCAGGCTCTCGCCGCTGGCGCCGGCGACACGGCCCGATTCCAGCGCCAGTTCGAACGCGCGCAGGTAATTCTCCACCAGGCCCTGCATCAGTTTGGCCTTGGTCGGAAAGTTATATAACAGGCCGCCTTTCGACACGCCGGCGCGGCTGGCGACGGCGTCAAGCGACAGGCTGCCGGGACCGGTCTCGCGTGCGACATCGGCGGCGGCGGCGAGTATCTTGTCGCGCGAATTTGCCCTTTGGGTCTTCATCGATCCCTTCCCCCGCACCAGCCTAGGCGGAATTGACAAGACCGTCCAGACGGTACAGTAAGTTCGCCGTCATTTGTAATCGGGACCTGGCGTCGATAAGTGTCCCGCTATTCGGCTATTTTGCCGGACACCGGCCGAGGGGACAGTTCGTGAAGCGCTTCATCTCTATCACCGCAATTCTGCTTCTGCTCGCTCTGGTGTGCGTCGGCGTTGTCGGCTTCAACCTGTTCCGCGACAACGCTATCAAACAGTATTTCGCCACCATGAAGCCGCCGGCGACGACCGTATCGACGGTTGTCGTCAAGCCTTCCGACTGGACGCCGGGCGTCGAGGCGATCGGCACGGTACGCGCCGTGCGCGGTGTCGACCTTACCGTCGAGACCAGCGGCATCGTCAAGGACATCCTTTTCCATGCCAACCAGAAGGTGCCGGTCGATTCGGTCCTGCTGCAGCTCGACGATGCCGTCGAACGCGCGGATCTGGTCGCGGCCAAGGCGCAGTCCGTGTCCGACAAGACGGCGCTCGAACGCGCGCTGGAGCTGCAGCGGCGCGGCGTCGGAACGGATGCCACGCTCGACACCGCTCAAGCCGCTGCATCGGCCTCCGCCGCGCAGGTCAACAAGCTGCAGGCCGTGCTCGATCAGAAGCAGCTGACGGCGCCGTTCGCCGGCACCGTGGGCATCCCCAAGATCGACCTCGGCCAATATCTCTCGCCCGGCAACGCAGTGGTGACCTTGCAGGATCTGGACACCATGCGGGTCGATTTCTCGGTACCCGAACAGCAGCTGCCGCTGCTCAAGATAGGCCAGGCGGTGCGGCTCGGCCTCGGCGGCACCGGCGGCGGCGCCGACATGCCGTTTGCCGGCTCCATTCGCGGCATCGATCCCAAGATCGACGCTTCAAGCCGCCTGGTGTCCGTCCGCGGCGAGGTCGCCAACCCTGACGGCAAGCTGACGCCCGGCCAGTTCGTCCAGGTTCGCGTCGAGCTGCCGCAGGAGAAAAACATTCTGTCCTTGCCGCAGACGGCATTGACGTCGAGCCTCTATGGCGACTTCGTCTTCGTCGTCGTTCCGGCGAAGCCGGCGGAAGGCGCCCCAGCCGCGAAACCCGAGGAAAAGCCTGCCGCGGGGGCCGACGCAGCAAAGCCGGCGGCAGATGCAAAGCCGGCAGACGCGAAACCGGCTGCCGAAGACGCCGCGGCGAAGCCCGCGGACAAGCCGGCTGTCGACCCCGCGAAGCCCGCGGCAGAACCGGAAAAGCCGGCGCTCGTGCTGTCGCAGGTGTTCGTGAAGCCCGGCCGCCGCAACGACGGCATGGTCGAGATCATCGAGGGCATCAAGACCGGTGACGAGGTCGTCACCGCCGGTCAGAACCGTCTCTTCAACGGCATGTCCGTCGCTGTCGACAACACCATTGACCCCAGCAAGTCGGCTAACCAGCAGGCTCAGCAATGAACTTTTCCGACATCTTCATTCGCCGGCCGGTCCTCTCCACCGTCCTCGCCTGCATGATCCTGCTCCTGGGTTTCCAGGGCATCTTCAACCTGTCGATCCGGCAGTATCCCAAGGTTGACGAGACGGCGATCACCATCACCACCGCCTATCCCGGCGCCAGCGCCGACCTGATCCAGGGCTTTATCTCCGCCCCGATCGCGCGGGCCGTCGCCTCGACCGAGAACATCGACTACGTCACCTCGTCCAGCCGGCCGTCTTCGAGCACTGTGGTCGTCCAGATGAAGCTCGGCTCCAATCCGGATGTCGCGCTCACCGAGGTCCTGTCGAAGGTGCAGGGCGTACGCGGCACCTTGCCGGATGCATCCAAGGACCCGGTCATCGTCAAGGGCACCGGCCAAGAGTTCGCGATGATGTACATCTCGATGCAGAATCCGAACATGAGCAAGGAGCAGCTCACCGAATATATCGAGCGCGTCGTGCGGCCCCGCATGTCGACGGTCGAAGGTGTCGCCGACGTGCAGATCTTCGGCGCCGAGGAATATTCGATGCGGGTCTGGATCGACCCGGTCAAGCTTGCTGCGCGTGGCGTCACCGCCGCCGAAGTGCTGGCGGCGATCAACAACTCCAACTTCCTGTCGGCGCCCGGCAACACCGAGAACGAATATGTCGTCTCCTCGATCACGGTTCGCTCGACGCTGCAGACGCCTGAGGCCTTTGCCGAGCTTCCGCTGCGCTCGACGGACGGCCAGGTGGTGCGCTTGCGCGACGTGGCGCGAGTCGAGCTTGCCGCCGAGAGCACCGACACGAGGGTGAGCTTCAATGGCAAGCCCGGCACCTTCCTCGCCATCTTCCCGACGCCGGCCGCCAACCCGCTGACAACGGCGGAGGCGATCCACAAGATCGTGCCTTTGATTCAAGAGACGCTGCCGAAAGGCATGACCATCGAAATCGTCTACGATTCCACCGAACAGATCAGCGCCTCGATCGATGAAGTGTTCAAGACCATCGCCGAAGCCGTCGCCATCGTCGTCGTGGTCATCCTGTTGTTCCTCGGCTCATTCCGCTCGGTGATGATGCCGATCGTGACCATCCCGCTGTCGCTGGTCGGCGTCTGCTTTCTTTTGTTTGCGGTCGGCTATTCGATCAACCTTCTGTCGCTGCTGGCCATGGTGCTGGCCATCGGCCTTGTCGTCGACGACGCTATCGTGGTGGTGGAGAACATTCATCGTCACATGGAGGAGGACCACATGTCGCCGATGCAGGCGGCCTTCAACGGCATGCGCGAGATTTTCTCCGCCATCGTGGCCATGACCATCACGCTCGCCGCCGTGTTCGCGCCGCTGGCCTTCACCGGCGGCCTGACCGGCGCGCTGTTCCGCGAGTTCGCGGTGACGCTCGCCGGTTCGGTGGTGCTGTCCGGCCTCATAGCCGTCACCATCACGCCGATGATGGCGGCGCGTCTGCTCAAGGCGGGATCGCACAGTCGCTTCCAGCGCGTCGTCGACGGAACCTTCAGCCGTGTCGAGCATGTCTATGAGCGGGCGGTCACCGCCTCCTTGAGAAATCGACCGGTGACACTGCTGATGGTCGTGGCGCTGGTTGCGCTCACCGGCTTCATGTTCACCAAGACCTCGAGCGAACTGGCGCCGGAAGAGGACCAGGGCTTCCTGTTGTCGATCGTGACGGCACCGCGCTACGCGACCTCGGACTACACCGAGACCTACGTCAACCAGATCCTCGGCCTGGTGAAGGACATTCCCGAAACCAGGGCGCAATTCTCTGCCGTTGCCTTTGGCGGCGCCACCAACGGCGCCTTTGTCGGCTTCGCCTTCAAGGATTGGGCCGAGCGCCAGCGCAACTCAAAGGAGCTTCAAGCCGATATCCAGGGACGCCTCGGCAAGGTGGCCGGCGTCGAGGCCTTCGTCTTCGCGCCGCCGACGCTGCCGGGCTCCGGCGGCGGCCTGCCGATCTCCATGGTGGTGCGCTCGACCGGTGGTTCCGCCGAGGTCTACGAGGCGGCCGAGCAGATTAAGAACAAGGCGCAGGCCTCCGGCCGCTTCATCGTCGTGCAAAACTCGATGTCCTTTGACGCTCCGCAGGTGACGGTGACCATCGACCGCGACCGCGCGGCGGCTCTCAACCTGCCGATCGCCGACATCGGCCAGACGCTGACGCTGCTGGTCGGCGGCGCCGAAGTGGCTCAGTTCGACCGCGACTCCAACAGCTACGACATCATCCCGCAGGTGCCGAAGGAATTCCGCGACAATCCCGAGAAGCTCGGCGAATATTTCGTGCGTAGCGTGACCGGCGAAATGGTGCCGCTTTCAGCGGTAGTGAAGATTTCGACCAACGCCGCGCCGGCCGCGATCGAGCAGTTCAACCAGCTGAACTCGGCGACGATATCAGCGCTGCCGCTTCCCGGCGTCACCACGGGCGACGGGCTGCAGACCCTGGAGAACCTTGCCAAGGAGAGCCTGCCCGATACCTTCTTCATCGATTATTCCGGCCAGTCCCGGCAGGAGAAGGAGCAGGGCAACACGATCCTTATCGCGTTCGCAGCCGCCGTAATCGTCATCTATCTGGTGCTGGCGGCGCAGTTCGAAAGCTTCCGCGACCCGCTGATCATCATGATGGCGGTGCCACTGTCGATCTTTGGCGCCATCGTGCCGCTCAATCTGGGGCTTGGAACGCTCAATATCTACACGCAGGTCGGCCTGATCACACTGATAGGTCTGATCACCAAGCATGGCATTCTTCTGGTCGAGTTCGCCAACCAGCAGCGCGAGCTGCATGGCATGAGGCGGCGCGATGCGATCGTCGCCTCGGCCAAGGTGCGCTTGCGGCCGATCCTGATGACGACAGCGGCGATGGCGCTCGGCGTCGTGCCGCTGATCGTGTCCAGTGGTGCTGGTGCGGCGGCGCGCTATTCGATGGGCCTCGTGATCTTCACCGGCATCCTGGTCGGAACCATGTTCACCCTGTTCGTGGTGCCGATGTTCTACACCTTCATCGCCAGCAAGGACCTGCCGCACCACGCCGAAAAGCCAGACCCGAAGCTGATGCCGGTGCACGCGGACTGAGCTGCGAACGGCGTTAGCGAACAAACGAAAAGAGGCCGGAAATTTCCGGCCTCTTTTTTGACTGGATTGATTTACCGCGAAGCTCTGATGGAGCTTCAGGCGGGAACTTGCGGTGCGGCATGACCTGGCCGGCTGCGCTGCACCATCGCTCCAAACGCAGTCTGCTACTTGACGATGACGATGCTGGTGTTGGTCGGGCCGAAGGTTTCGACCAACTGGTAGAAGTCGGCGGCATTGTCGGGATGCAGCCGCACGCAGCCATGCGACGCCGGCCGTCCCAGCCGCTTGATGGCGTTGGTCGCATGCACGGCGTAGCCGCCGCTGAAGAAGACCGAATGCGGCATCGGCGCGTTGTCGTATTTCTTCGAATGCCACATCTCGTGCATGCGGGTCGGCTTGAACGAGCCGGTCGGCGTGACATGCGCACTGTCGCCGGTCGAGACCTTCCAGGCGAAAGTCGGCCGGCCATCGACCAGCACTTCCATGGTCTGCTGCGACAGCGAAACACGCGCCACGATCTGGTTTGCCGCGGCATGGGCGGTGCTGTTGGCGGTGCCAAGCAGAAGCGCGGCGCCGCCGGCTGCGGCGGTGACGTTGATGAGTTTGGCGGAAATGGCTTTGTACATGATGGCTCCTCTTTGCCGGTCCTGCCGGCGTCAATTCGGTGGCCGCCTTATCCCCGCGCCATGTTTCAGACTGACTTCGCTGAGGCTCGTTTGTGTTTCGAATCTGTTTCCTCTGGTTAACAAGCAAGGTGGACAAGGGAAGCGTGCTCCGCCTTCGCTGCGCACTCCCGATCACGCACCGCGCCCCCAAACGAAAGTGCTGATGTCCTTATATGAAAGAAGATTGGCTTCGCTCGAAACCGACTTGCAACAAAGCGCGGCCTGGGCGGCATGATCTGGTTACAGGCTCGCGGCACAGTCATCCCAACGAGAACAGCCGGCGCCAACGAAAATGAGCATCAAATCGACCACCCTGTCCTGGCTCTTCAGGATAAGCATCGCCGCATTTGTCGTCGGCGGCATCGGCACAGTAGCCGGCACCCCGATGACGAAACTGGCGGTGATGAATTCGGGTGAGATTTCGACGCTGCATGCCGCGCTGTTCATAGCCTTGGTCTGGATTGTCTCCAGTCTGCGCATCAACCGTCTCAGGGCCCTCTGGCGGGTCGGCCTCGGGTTGAAGTGGATGCGCGGCCCCTCCGGCAACTTGCTGCCGAGAGGACCGAAGGCCCGCGTCGCAACGGGGGGCTCCGTGGGCGACGCGGGCACTTCGGGTTTATCCTGAAGCACCCGCGGTTCTGATTTTTGGGGACAACCGATGAAGACGAAATCTGCAGCCTCCGTGCTTTCGGTACTGCTCTATGCACAAGGCCTGCTCGGCTTTGCCGGTCTCGCCACGGTTCTCCTGAAGGACCGCGCGCATGCCGCCAGCGAAATCGTAGTCGCCAGCGAATTGCCGTCGGGACCATCGCTTCTGGTGGTGCGCTGACGCCTATGCATGGCGCCCGAGATTGCGCAGCTTTTTTGGGCGAGCCGAGGAACAATCCAGCCTCCCGACCCTCAGTCGGCGCGCTGCGTCGGCGGGTCGAACCGGTAGCCTGCGCCGCGTATAGTTGTGATGGTTTCGGTGTCGAGCTTGCGGCGCAGCCGCACGATGCGCGAATCGATCGAGCGGTCGAAGGCATCGGCATTTTCGGCGGGCGCCGCCGCAATGATGTCGTCGCGCGTCAGCACCTTGCGCGGGCTGGCCAGAAACAGCCTGAGCAGCGCCACCTGGCCCGGCGACAGCTGTTCTTCCGTACCCGAACGGTGCATGACGATGGCCGACCGCAAATCGACGGTGGCATTTTCCAGCACGATCAGTTCCTGGGCGGACCTGCCGCGCCGCGTCAGCAGGCCGCCGATGCGCGCGGCAAGCTCCCTGACATTGAGCGGACTTTCGACGACATCTGCGGCGCCAAGCTCGAGCGCCAGCACCTTGTCGACCAGATCGGCCGGCCGGCAGATCAGGATGAAATCCGGCCCCGCCTTCCCGTCCGCGCTCTGGCCGCCGCCATAACGCCTGAGCAGGTCCCGCCCTTCCGCCTGGCTGAGGCTGTCGCCGACGATGACGATATCGATGCCTCCGGCCGAAAGCAGGGATTCAGCTTCCCAGGGCTGCCGCGCCTCGCGCACGTCATGGCCGCGCCGGTCGAGATGATCGGCAAGATCGCCGGCCACCACATCGGCGACGGAAACCAGCGCGATGACGGATCGTGCAGCCATGTTTTTCTTCCCGTTCCCCCGCAACCGGATATGAGTGCTGGACATCATGTTTATACCCAATCTACTTTCCGCTGAAAGCGGGAGCGAGGCCATAGTGCGGGCACGGATTGTCATCGTCGAGGACGAGCCCGATCTCCGGGACGCGGTCGCCGAGTATCTCGGCGCCAACGGCTACGATGTGACCCAGGCCGGAAGCGCGGCCGAGGCGCGCGCCTTGCTGGAGACGGAATCGTTTCATTTGGCCATTCTCGACATCGCCATGCCGGGCGAGGACGGACTGTCGCTCGGCCGCTGGCTGCGCTCGAAAATACCGGTCGGCATCATCTATGCCACGGCTGCCGGCACCGCACTCGACCGCATTGTCGGGCTGGAGCTTGGCGCCGACGACTACATCGTCAAGCCCTACGAGTTGCGTGAGGTGCTGGCTCGTGTGCGCAGCGTGCTGCGCCGCGTTCCGCAGCCGAGCCCGCCCCAGGCGGCGAAGACACAAGCCGATGGCGGCCGCCGCCTGACCTTCGGCCCGTTCCAGGCCGACCTCGACGGCAGGCTTGTCACCGGCGCCAACGGCGCCGTCATCGACATGGCCAAGAGCGAGTTCGATGTGCTGGAGGTTTTCCTGACCCGCGCCAACCGGCTGTTGACGCGATCGGCGATCTCCGAGGCGATTGGTTTTGTTGAGGATCCTGAATCGTCGCGCGCCGTCGACATTCGCATCATGCGGCTGCGCAAGAAGATCGAAACCGATCCGGCCAATCCGAAATTTTTGCGCACAGTGCGCGGCGAAGGCTATATCTTCTCGCTGCCGACCGGTGACGGGCACTAGAGCAATTACAGGAAAAGTGTACGCGGTTTTCCGCCCGGAATTGCGTAAAAACAAAGAGATAGAGGCTTCTCCGTTTCCGTGAAACGGTGAAACGCTCTAGCAATTCCAGGAACAGTGCGTAGCGATTTCCGTTCGGGATTGCATTGAAACATGGAGCGTTTCACCTTTTTCGTGAAATGCTCCATAGCTGCCTAATTCGACGGCCCTTTACTGATGGCTGACATGACCGCTGAACCAGCACCACGTATGGACCCGCAAGGCGCTCGCCAGAGCGCCGCGATGGCGGCTGTGCGCGTCGTCCGCCGGTTGCGCGATGCCGGCGACTGGCAGCGCGAGATGGAAACCATCCTCGAAACGCTCTGCAGCGCCATGAATTGCCAGCGCGGCATCCTGTTCAGGCTGCGCGAATTGCCCGGCCAGGGCTTCGCCCAATCGGTCGCCGCCTACTGGATCGATCCTCGCTTCGGCGGCGAACTGGCTTCGCCGACGGTGATCATGCAGTCGATCGTCGATACCGATCCGCTGCTGGAGCGGATTGGAGAGGACGAGCGGCAAGGCAAGATCTTCGCCGGCCATACGCGCGATCTCGACGGGTTCCTCAGGGCCGATTTCGAAAAGCAGCACATCAAGTCGTTCCTGTCGGTATCGGTGTTCGCGCACGGTCATCTGTGGGGCACGTTCGCGGTCAATGACTGCCTAAACGAGCGCGAATGGACCGAAGAGGAAGAGGCGACGATGCACATCATCGCGCTCGCCATCGGCGACGCCATCGAGCACTCGCCGTCCGACGCCCATGCCAGCGAAGTCATCCGCCGCACCATGCTGCAGGCGTCGCTCGACGCCATCATCGTCATCGACGAGACCGGCTCGATCATCGAATTCAATCCGGCCGCCGAAAAGATGTTCGGCTATCAGCGCAGCGACATCCTCGGCAAGGACCTGCTCGATACCGTGGTGCCGGAATATTACCGCAAGGGCTATGTCTCGGGCGCCGAATACATGTCTGGCCGCGGCGCGCCGATGGTTGGCCAACGGCTTGAGACCGTGACACAGAATGCGGCCGGCGAGGTGTTTCCCATCGAATTGACGGCGACCGAGATGCGGGTGGCTGACCGTCAGCTCATCTTCGGTTCGATCCGCGATCTGCGCGATAAGCTGCGCGCCGAAGAAGAGATCAACCGCCAGCGCGAAAAACTGCACCAGAACGAGAAGATGGCGGCGATGGGTTCACTGCTGGCCGGTGTTTCGCACGAGCTCAACAACCCGCTCGCCGTGGTCGTTGCGCAGTCGACGCTGCTGCATGAATTCGCCACCGACCCGCAGACCAAGGTTCGCGCCGAGAAAGTGCGCGCCGCTGCCGAGCGCTGCGGCCGCATCGTCAAAAGCTTCCTGTCGATGGTGCGCCTGCATCCGGCGGCGCAGGCCGAGACCGATCTCAACCAGGTGATCCGCGCCGCACTCGAAGTAACCGCCTATGGCGCACGCTCGAGCGGCATCATCATCGACACCGATTTCGCGCCCGGCCCGCTGCTGGCGATGGCCGATGCCGACCACGTCACGCAGGTGGCCGCCAATTTCCTGATCAACAGCCAACACGCTCTGGCCGGTATCGGCGGCGACCGCCTGATCAAGGTGCGGACATTCCGCAGCGATCGCGGCAACCCCGGGTTTTCGGTCGAGGACAACGGACCGGGCATTCCCGAGGCGATCCGCAGCCGCATCTTCGAATCCTATTTCACCACCAAGCCGGTCGGCGTCGGCACCGGCATCGGCCTGTCGATCTCGAAATCGATCGTCGAGCGCCACAACGGCAATATCTGGTTCGAGGAGGTGCTGCCGCGTGGCGCGCGCTTCGTCGTCCAGCTGCCGGTAATCACCGGCGGCGCGGCAGCAGCCGGCGACAGCCCGGCTCGTTCCAGCGGCTTGCGCCATGCGCTGATCATCGACGACGAACCCGACGTCGCCGGCTCCCTCTCCGACATCCTGGAACTGATGGGTATCAAGTCGCGGGTCGTGCCGGCCTGGACGTCGGCGGCGGCGACCTTGACCGGCCACATGCCGCCAGACATCGTCTTTTCCGACTTGCGCATGCCCGGCACCAGCGGCATTGCCATCTACCGCGAATTGCTCGCCGACAACCTGGCGCTGGCCAAACGCTTCGTGCTGGTCACCGGCGACCTGATCGGCGCCAAGGCCGAGATCGAAGCCTTGCCGGCGCCGCAGCGCCCGCAAATCCTGGAAAAGCCGTTCTCGACGCTGGACGTCCGCGGCGTACTCTCGGCAATAGCCGACCAGGTCGCCGCCGCCGGCTAAGTTTTCGGAAGCACCCATGTAGGGTCTATCGAGATTCGGGTCAGGCCGAGTCGAGAATGGTGGTTCCCGAGAACCGGAGCGGAGCGTACTTGAAGTACGCGAGCACCGGAAGCGCAGGGAACCTCCATGCGCAGGCCGGCCTCACCCGAATATCGATAGGCCCTAAAAAAGAGGCTCCCGACCGAGGGAAGCGGCGGGAGCCAAGAACGAGCGCGGGAGGAAGCGCTCGGGAGGTTCAGAAAACGTTGGGTGTCGTGGTCAGCGGCGCTGCGTTGGCGATCATGCGGACGGAACGCGCCTTGTGCACGCCGGACTGGGCGGCGATGACGCGCAGGCACTCCGCGCTCTCGGCGCCCCAGGCCTGACCCTGGCAGGCAAAATCGATTTCCGGCTCCGGCAGCCGGGCGGTCTTGATGGTGGTCGGCGCGCCCTGGACAACATTGGCCGGCGGGTTGAGCGAAGCAAAAGCCGGACCGGAAGCCGGTGTCAGGAACATGACGGCCAGAGCGCAGGCGCCCAGCATGGAGAACATCGCAACCGGATGGTCGCTGGCGCGCTGACGCAGTGCCAGTTTGGCGCGTCGTTCGTTGCTAGTGATCTCGACTTTCGTATGCATTGCTGCTCCCCTTCGTTTTCTTATGAAACGAACCTAAGCGCGCCTGGTAACGGGCGAATGATGCGCTTGGCTTGCCCGCGTAACAGGTTTGAAACAAGAAATTCGGGCATATCCGGACAGATCCGGTCATGTGCCGACGGCAAGATGCGTTTGCGAAGCTGTTTCATCCGGGCAATCAAATGTTGACGACAGGCGGGCCGCGAACGCACCAAGCCCGCTTCCTGTCGGCCGCACTATGAACAAGCTCACACTGCGGATCGAATTTGCGGACGCCAGGTATTTTCGTCTCGGAGCGGGCCGTGTTTGCAAGCTCGGCACGGCCAAATCCGCATGCCGGACAGCTATTTCACGCCCCCGGTTAACGCCCGGATATTCCGGGATTTTCTGGCTTTCAGCTGGTCCTGTTGTGCCGACTTGAAAAGTTGTGATTTCTACAAGCCATTGCATTTCAATGTAAAATATGGTTTTATTGAATGAGTATTCAATAAAAGAAGAGCTTTTTTATGAACCCGCATCTCCGTGACGTGGCGATCCCCAATGATTGGGACCGGCGGGGTCTGCCGGGCTGGAGTTATCACTCCGACGCGCTTCTCGAACTTGAGAAGGAATACGTCTTCCGCAACCATTGGCAGATCGCCGGCCATGTCTGCGACGTGCCGAATGCCGGCGACTATCTGACTATGGACGTGGTCGGCGAGCGGGCGCTCATCGTGCGCGGCAAGGACGGCGTCGTGCGCGCCTTCAACAACATGTGCCGGCATCGCGGCAGCCGCGTCGTCGCCGACAGCCAGGGCACCTGCAAGAACGCGCTGGTCTGCCCGTTCCATGGCTGGGTCTACAATCTCGACGGCACGCTGCGCGGCGCCGCCCGGCCGCGCTCCTTCCCCGAGCTCGACAAGACCGAATTCGGCCTGATGCCGCTCGACCTTGAGATATGGATGGGCTTCATCTTTGTCCGCTTTCGCAAGGGCGGCCCGCAGCCTTCGGTGGCCGAACTGTTGAAGCCGATCGAGGCCGAGATGGCACACTACAACGTGGCCGAGATGGTGCCGTCCTGGGGCATCTGGACACAGAAAACGCCGGTCAACTGGAAGTCGGTGCGCGACGTCGACAATGAAGGCTACCACGTCGCCATGGCGCATCCGGCGCTGCAGGATCTCTACGGCTCGACCTATTTCGACGAGCCGTTCATCAACGGCGTGTCGCGCTCGTTTGCCACCTACAATCCGCATGCCGGCCGGCGCTGGAGCGTGCGCGAATACATCAAGCTCACGCCCGATGCCTCACACCTGCCGGAGCATCTGCGCAGGGCCTGGATCTATTACGGCATCTTCCCCAACAACGCGCTGTCGATCATGCCGGAATCGGTGCAGTTCTATCAGGAGTTCCCGCTGTCGACCGGCGAGACGCTGCTGCGCGGCGCCATCTACCGCTACCCCGACGAGACCCGGGAACAGGCGGCCGCCCGCTATCTCGCCTACCGCATCGACCGCGATACCATGAACGAGGACGTGCAGCTTTCCGTCTGGTCAAACGAGTCCATGATCTCGGAGGCCTTCGAGGGTTTTTATCTCTCCGACCTCGAATACGGTGTGCGCACCCACCACGACCATCTGCGCAAGCAGATCCCGGTGCTGGGCCTGGAGACGGCGCCGGAGGAGAAGGACATGTGGAACCTCAATGAGGCTATGCGCTCGCAGGTGTAGGGGCGGAACTGCCAGTCACCCCTGCCACACGCCCTCTTTGCGCAGATCATCCATGGTCCGCGAAATGCCTTCGCGCAGGATCGCCACCATGTCGTCGATCTGCTCTCGCGTGATGATCAGCGGCGGCGACATCACGCACATGTTGATCAGCGGCCGGACCAGGAGGCCGAGTTCGTGGCAATGCGCGTCGATGCGCTTGCCGACATCCTTGTCGAGCTGCAGCGGATCCTTGCTTTCGCGGTCGGCTACGCACTCGACGCAGCCCATCAGGCCCATGCCGCGGACTTCGCCAACCAGCGGCAGTTCCTCCAGCGTCTTCAACTGCGCCTGGAAATAGGGCGCGACATCGCGCGTGTGGGCCAGCACGCTGTCTTCCAGGATATCGAGGTTCTTCAGCGCCACCGCGCAGCCGATGGGATGACTGGTATAGGTCAGGCCATGGCCGAACATCGCATCGGGATGGTTGGAACGGCGCATTTCCTGAAGCAGCCGCTCCGAGATGATGACGCCGCCAAGCGGGAAATAGCCTGATGTAACGCCCTTGGCGAAGGTGATCATGTCGGGGTCGATGCCGAAGCCATCGCCGGAGGCAAAGACATGGCCGAGCCGCCCGAAGCCGGTCACCACCTCATCGGAGATATAGAGGATATCGTTGTCCCTGCAGATTTCGCGAATGCGCTTGAGATAGCCATCCGGCGGCACGACGACGCCGCCGGATGCCTGCACCGGTTCGCCGACGAAAGCACCGATCTTCTCTGCGCCGACGCGGGCGACCGTATCGCGAAACTGATCGACCAGGAAATCGCAGAAGGCGGCGATGTCAATGCCTTTCGGCCGCCGGAACGGGTCTGGCGAGGACAGTTTGACGACCAGATCGTCGGCGCCGTCCATCCAGTCGCGGTCGCGCGGCCGGCCGTTGAGCGAGGCCGACAGATAGGTCGAGCCGTGATAGGCGCCGCCGCGGCTGAGGATCAGCTTCTTTTCCGGCCGCCCGCGCACATTGTTGTAGAACTGCATGAAGCGCAGCGCCGTCTCGACAGCCGACGATCCGCCGGTGGTGAAGAAGGTATGGCTGAGATCGCCCGGCGCATGATCGGCGAGGCGCTTGGCGAGCTCGGCCGACGGCGCATTCATCGTATACCAGGGCGTGTTGTAGGACAGCATCATCGCCTGGTCGTACATCACCCTGGCCAGCTCCTCGCGGCGGTGGCCGACATTGATGCACCACATGCCGGCCGGCCCGTCGATCAGTCGCTTGCCTGTTACATCGGTGATGTAGATGCCATCGCCCTCGCCAATCAGCGCACGCGCTTCATTGCCGACCGAGCCGGCATAAGGCCAGGGCTGGATGAGATGGCGCTTGGCCAGCTCGACCGCATCGCCACCGTCAGCCATTTCCATCGCTCTTAGGTCTCTTGCAGCCGCCATCATTGCCTCGCATCGTCTGAGCGTAATTTCACCGGACAGAAAGCGAAGCGCCAAGGGCAGGAAAGCCGGCTTTCTTCACTTCATTTTGAATGTCCGTTCAATCAATATTGCAGAAATAGCGCTTGATTTCAATGCACGGATGCGCTCATGATGAAAGAAAGCCGGCAAGCTTGGAGCGCAACCAGCAAAGCGCGCTCCGCAAAAATTGGGAACAGGCAGCCGGCCCGGTCAATGGGAGCATCATGGCGGAACAGTTCGAGCCAGCAACCGAGATCACGCCCGGGTCGCTGCAATGACGGTAGCTGCCGAAGGGGTGCCCACGCGACGCATGACGCGAGCAAGGCGAAACGCCCTTCTGCAGTCCGAATCCGTCCAGGGCCTTGCCCTGATCAGCCCGACCTTGGTCTACGCTTTGATCCTGCTGCTGGTGCCGATCCTGGTGGTCTTCGCCCACTCCTTCTGGACGCAGAACTACCTCACCATCGACCACACATTCACGCTGGAGAACTATCGCATCGCGCTGACCGAGCCGATCTACCGCGATCTTCTGTGGCGCTCGCTCTACATTTCCCTGACGGTGAGCTTTTTCACCGTCATCCTCGCCTATCCGATCGCCTATTTCATCTCGTTCCATGGCGGTCGCCACAAGAGCCTGTGGCTGTTCCTGATTACCATCCCGTTCTGGACCAGCTATCTCCTGCGCGTGATGTCATGGAAAGTCATCCTCGGCTATAATGGCGTGCTGAATTCCGGCCTGATGGGCCTCGGCATCATCGACGAACCATCGACCGCGCTACTCTACAATTCCAGCGCCGTCATCATCACGCTCACACACGCCTGGGCGGCCTTCGCCATCCTGCCGATCTTCGTTTCGCTCGAGAAGGTCGACCGCACCTTGGTCGAGGCTGCCACCGATCTTGGCGACGGCCCGCTGCGCTCCTTCCTGCGCGTGACGCTGCCGCTGTCGGCGCCGGGCGTCATCTCGGCCGCTCTCATCGTCATGATCCCCACCGTCGGCGACTACGTCACCCCAAAGCTGGTCGGCGGCAAGGATGGCGTGATGATCGCCAATGCCATCGAGTCGCAGTTCCATAAGGCCTCCAACTGGCCACTCGGCGCGGCATTGTCCGTGACCACCATGCTGGTCGTGACGCTGATGGCGGGCGCCACCGTGCTCATCATCCGCGCGCTGCAGAGGCTGGCGCGATGACGGCGAGGCGGCGCCTTTTTCCCGGCGGCTGGCTGTCCGCCTACGCCTTCCTCTACGTCGTCTTTCTCTATCTGCCGGTGATCTTCCTGCCGATCTTCTCGATCAACACCGCGCCGACGCCAAAATTTCCTCTCACCGGCTATACGCTGAAATGGTACCAAGACCTGCCGAAGACGCCGGCGCTGCTTGACGCCGCCTGGAACAGCCTGATCGTCGGTATCTCGGCATCGGTGCTGGCGACGCTGCTCGGCATCCTCGCCGCCCGCTCGATCACCCGCTACCGCTATCCCGGCCGCCGCACAATCAATGGCCTGATCATGGCGCCGCTGGTGCTGCCGGAAATCATCCTCGCCATCTCCATGCTGCTGGTCATGCTGCAGTTAGGCCTGAGCCTGTCGCTGTTCACCGTCGTGCTCGGCCATGTCCTGATCTGCATTCCCTATTCGATGACGGTGCTGACCGCCGGTTTCGAGGGCTTTGACCGCAGCCTCGAAGAAGCCTCCGCCGATCTCGGCGAGAGTGCCTTCGGCACCTTCCGGCGGGTGACGCTACCGATGGTGGCGCCGGCGATCATTTCCAGCCTCCTGGTCTGCTTCACCATCTCGCTCGACGAGTTCGTCATCGCTTTCTTCCTGACCGGCACCGAGACGACGCTGCCGATCTATATCTGGGGCCAGTTGCGCTTTGCCGCCAAGCTGCCGGGTGTGTTGGCGCTGGGCACGCTGCTGCTGGTTGCCTCTTTCGTTTTGATGACCGTTGCCGAGATCCTGCGCCGCCATGCGGCCAGACGCACCCAGAGCGAGGGAGGCCTCTATGCCTGAGCAGTCCCGGGCCGAACGGCCTCAGGATGAGCCATCCAAGCAAGATAATTCCGAGCGGGCCCAATCTGATCGACCCCAAACCGACCGGGCAATGATCGAAATCCGCAGCGTTACCCGCAGCTATGGGGCGTTCAAGGCGCTCGACGACGCCTCGCTGACCATCAAGGAGGGCGAGTTCTTTTCGCTGCTCGGCCCTTCCGGCTGCGGCAAGACCACGCTGCTGCGCATGATTGCCGGTTTCGACAACCCGACCAGCGGCTCGATCTCGGTCGGCGGCCAGTCGATGGAAGGCATCCCGGCCAACCGCCGGCCGACCAACATGGTATTCCAGAGTTATGCCATCTTCCCGCATCTCAATGTCGAGCAGAATGTCGCCTATGGGCTGAAACGGCTCAGGCTGGGAGGAACGGAAGAAAAGCGCCGCGTCGAGGAAGCGCTGGCGCAGGTGTCGCTCACCGGCCTCGGCAAACGCCTCGCCACCGAGCTTTCCGGCGGCCAGCGCCAGCGCGTGGCGCTCGCCCGCGCCTTGGTGATGCGGCCCAAGGTGCTGCTGCTCGACGAGCCGCTGTCGGCTCTCGACAAGAAATTGCGCGAGCAGATGCAGGTCGAACTGCGCCGCCTGCAGCAGGCGGTCGGCATCACCTTCGTGCTGGTCACCCATGACCAGTATGAGGCGCTCGCTATGTCCGACCGCATCGCCGTAATGTTCGGCGGCAAGATCGCCCAGGTCGCCTCGCCCAAGGAAATCTACCAGCGGCCGGTCAACCGCCAAGTCGCCGATTTCCTCGGCGGCATGAATTTCGTAAAAGCGCAGATCATAGAGGAGAATGCCGCCTCGCTGGTCGTCGACACGCTGGGCTTCGGCCGCGTCAGGACCGACAAGCCGAAGGCCTTCATGCGCAATGGCGGCGGCGCCACTCTGGGCATCAGGCCGGAGCGATTGCGCGTGCTGTGGGACAATGCGACGGCGAAATTCGAAGTGGCCGGCAAGGTGGTCGAACGCCACTATTTTGGCGAGATCACCCACCTGATCGTCGAGATACCCGGATTGGAAAAGCCACTGTCGGTCACCGAGACCAACGACTTCGGCGCCGACGATATCCCCGTCGGCACGTCGGTCCGCCTCGGCTACGATCCCGAGGCCCTGGTGGCGATGGCGGACTGAGCATGATCCCGAAAAGTGGGAACCGATTTTCGGAATAAGATCATGCTCCACTAAGAATTTTAAGTTCCGTCGCGATCTGTTTGGCTGCGATCCGCCCCATAACGATGGCGCCTTCGACATAGCCCGGGAATGACGGCGACAGTTCCGACGATGCTAAATGAACCGGGGCAGCGCCGGCACGGATCGTGCGCTCGGCATCCCGTGCCGTCACATCGACAATTAGGTCGCTGTAGGCGCCGCCGCTCCAGCGGTCATCGATCCAGTCGCGCTGGCTGAAATCGATAATGCCGGCCGCCTCCGGGCCAAGGGCATCAACGAGCCTCGCCGTGACCTCCGCACGCAGCGCCGCGTCCGCGAGCGGACGCCAACGCAACGCCAGTGGTCCGCCGACGAAGACGACCAGCGCGGCATGTTGCGCATCCTTGCTGGCGTCACAGGCGAACAGGCCCGGCAGGTCGCGCCACATCACCATGCCGCACAGGTCGCGCTCGCGCCAGAACGGCGTGGGATAGCGCACCAGGATCTTGATCACCGCACCGCTTTTCCAGACGCCGAGCGCCTTTGCGAGAGCCGGCGGCAGAGCGGGCGCGAAATCCAGCTTCGCGGCCGTCGCCGGCGGCAGCGCGACCAGCACTTTTCGCGCTTCGATGGAGCTGCCTGCCGAGACGGCACGAACCCCTTGCGGGCCGTGCTCGATGCGCGTAACCGGCTCGTTCAGCCAAACCCTGTCGCCGAGATCTCCGGCCATATCCTCGGCCAGCGACTGCATGGTTTCGAGCAGCGAATATTGCAGCTCAGGCACCTCGTTGGTGATGCGGCGGTCATTGTCGATGAGGTACCACAGCGGCACCTTGTCCATCGCCAGGCACCACAGGCCTTCGATCATCGAGCGAAAAGCCGTCTTGGCGTCAGTGGGATCATGCTGGCGTTCGAGCCAGGCGGCAGCGCTCATGCCGGCGATCGAGGGATCGTCCGGCTCGATCGCATTCATCCGCTCGCGGATTGCCATCGCGCCATGATAGGTCCGTTCGGCCTGTTCGACCGACAGCGATGGATGGGTGATGAAATCGCCATTCACATAGGTTTCGACGAAGGCCTTGCCACGGGACGCGGCCAGCGCCGCCACCTCCGGCATGTCTTCGCAGAAAAACTGGCCGCCGCTGTCGATGCGCTCGCCAAGCCCGTTGCGAATAGCCTCGACCCTGCCGCCGACGCGGTCGCGTGCTTCGAGCAGCACGACATCGATGCCGGCCTTCCTCAGCTCAAGCGCAGCCGACAGGCCGGTGAAACCGGCGCCGACGATGACGACATCGGTTCTTTCAGTCCTGTCGCTCAATAGCCGGCCTTGATCTTCTCGAATTCCGTGACCATGCGCTGCTTGAGCTCAGGCGGCACCGGCTGCTGGAACAGCGTCTTGTCCAAGAACTTGTCGAGATTGTCGAAGCCACGGTCGCTCAGCACCTGATGGTCGATCGCGGCCATCCCGGCGCTGTTGCCGTGGCCGTAGCCGAAGGTCTTGACCAAGTAATCGGACACGGCATGCGCGTTGACCGCACTGAGGAAATCATAGGCCTGATCGAGCTTGCCCGGCGCATCCTTCATCAGCACATAGCCGCACACCCAGGTGGATATGCCTTCCCTGGTGTCGCGGTTCATGGCGATCGGCATGCCTTGGCCCTTGAGCGTCACGAAGGTCTCATTCCAGCCCCAGACGAGGTCGACCTCATTGCCGGTAAAGGCCTGGTTGAGGTCGGTGTCGTCGGTCCAGTAAAAGCGGATGTTCTTGTGGACGTCACGCAGGAAGGCGGACGCCTCCTGGAACTGCGCGTCGGTCATCTTGGTCCAGTCCTTGAGGCCGATGACCAGGCTGGCCAGCGCATAGGCGTCATCGACATTGTCGCCGATGGTGACGCGGCCCTTGAATTTGGGATCGGCGAAAATCTTCAGCGACTGCGCTTCCTCCGCGGTGACCTTGTCGGTGCGGTAGAGCAGCGAAGTGTTGCCCCAGTCGAACGGCATGAACCAGGCCTTGCCGTCGGCGGTGACGGCGAGATCCTTCATCGCCATGATGCCGGGATTGAGATCCTTCCAGCCGGCGATCCGGGAGGTGTCGAGCGGTTGCAGAATGCCGGCCGCGCGCCACTTGGTCACGCTTTGCGAGCAGGGGTGGGCGATGTCGGCCTTGAAGCCGGCGCGCATCTTCTGGAACGCTTCCTCCTCGTCGCCGAAGAAAGCAAAGGTCGGCTCGGCGCCGTATTTGGCGGTGTAGTCGGGGTGCAGCAACGGATCTTCATAGCCTGACCAGTCGAACACGACGAGGTCGCCGCCGCCTTCGGCATAAGCAAGCACGGCGCCGGCGCCGACTGTAAGAGCAGCGGCAAGGACGAGGCGGCGAAGCATGGAATTCATGGCGCGAAACTCCTCATCGCGAAAAGCGGCCGGGCGACGTTACGGAATTTCAGCGGCCTTGGCGAGACCGTCTGCCCGCGCACTGACAGGCAGACGGAGGAGGCCGGACAGAGCTTTAGTAGCCTGCCTTGATCTTCTCGAATTCGGCGATCATCTTGAGCTTGAGCGACGACGGCACGGGCGATTGGAACAGGGTCTTGTCGACGAATTTCTGCACGTCGTCATAGCCCTTTTCTTTCAGGATCGCCGGGTCGACGCCGGCCATGCCCTTGGCGTTGGCCTGGCCATAACCCCAGTCCTTGACCAGCACCTTGGCGGTCTCGGGATCGTTGATCGCGTTGAGGTAGTCATAGGCCTTGTCGACATTGCCGGGTGCGTCCTTGAACAGCACGTAGCCGCAGACCCAGGTCGAGATGCCTTCGTCCGTATCCTTCTTGGACTTGATCGGCACACCGGCAGCGACGGATTGTACCGTGGCATCGTTCCATGCCCAGGCGAGATCGACCTCGCCGCCGCTCAGCAACTGGACGACGTCCGTGGTATCGGTCCAGTAGGAGCGGACATTCTTGTGCACCTGGCGCAGGAAGTCGGACGCCTGCTTGAACTGGTCGTCCGTCATCTTGGTCCAGTCCTTGAGCCCCATGGCAAGGCTGGCCAGCGCATAGGCGTCGTCGACATTGTCGCCGATCGAGACCCGCCCCTTGAACTTGGGATCGGCGAAGGCCTTCAGCGACTGCACATCCTTCGCGTCGATCTTGTCGGAGTTGTAGGTGAGCTGGGTGTTGCCCCAGTCCCACGGCATGAACCAGGCCTTGCCGTCCGACGTGGTGGCCAGATCCTTCATCGCCATGATGCCGGGATTGAGATCCTTCCAGCCGGTGATCTTCGAGGTGTCGAGCGGCTGCAGCAGCCCCGCCTCACGCCACTTTGTCACGCTCTGCGAGCAGGGATGGCCAAGGTCGGCGTTGAAACCGGAGCGCACTTTCTCGAAGGCTTCGTCCTCGTCGCCGAAGAAGGCGAAGGTCGGCGAGTCGCCGTTCTTCTCGACATATTTGGGGTGGAAGCTCGGGTCCTCATAGCCCGACCAGTCGAACACGATCAGGTCCTTGTCGGCGGCGACCGCAATCGCCGCGGCCGAACCAGCCAGCTTCGCCGTCAGCGCCAATGTCAGTGTCAGGCGTCGGGTTATTCTTTTCATGCTGTTCCATCCTCTTTGTTTTTGATTGTTCGCTCCGGCTTGGATCTGCCGGTTGTTGTCAACGTCCGCTGCCCGGCCGGTAGTGTTTCGGAAAGGCGGCCGACAGGAATTCGTTTGCCGCCTGCAGCGCGCTCTCACGGGTGACGTCCTCGGTCCCCATCATCAGCCGCAGCCACAAGCCCTCCAGCATGGCGCTGAGCGCGAGCGCCATGACCTGCGGCTCATAGGCATAACCACCGCCCTGCTTGAGCGTGGCACAGAGGTCGATGAAGATCTTCTGGTAGGCCGCGTCGCGTGCGCCGCACAGCGCCTGGTAGGTCGGCCGCGACTTGGCCTCGCCCCAGAACGCGCACCAGGCCGCGAGCTTGCGCTTGTTGCAGATCGAACGGTCGAAATCGGCGGCGACCAGCGCCCGCAGCTGCCGGGCTGGATCCTCGCCGGCCTTGGTCAGCGCGACGCGCCAATGCGCCGCATATTCGTCGGCCATATAGGCAAGCGTGGCGACGAGCAGCTTCTCCTTGCTCTCGAAATGGAAGTTGACGATGCCGCGCGACAGGCCGGCGCCGTCAGCGACATCGGCCATCGTCGTTTCCGAATAACCGCGCTTGGCCAGCGAATCGATGGTCGCTTCGATCAGCTGCTGTTGCCTGACCTCCTTCGACGCCTTGCGGCCGCGTTTTTCCGGTTCGGTTTTTCCAGACGTGTCGGAGGATCGCTCTTCGCGCGCTGCAGCTTTCATCGGTGCCGTCATGCTCCACATTGCCGGCTATCCCACCACAGCCGGCTTCCACCCGCGAAGATGAGTGGGACGGTGCTCGCCACTGTCAAGCACCTTCTGCATGGCCTCCCAGGTTCGTATGTTCTTGTCGATATAGGCCGCTCCGACTGCGGCTGCCGCCGTCTGGTAGAGCGGGCCTTTCAGCCTTTCCAGCTCGCCGCGCGCGACCTTGCGATACCAAGAATTGCGGTCTCTGACGGCGACATCGGCAAAGCCGGCGCTGCGCATCGCTTGCGCATAGCGTGCCGGCGAGGCCATGGCGAAGGACAGGCCTTCGGCCGCGACATAGGCCTTCATCTCAGATGACGGCTCGCCGTCATGGCCGATCAGCCAGTCGGAGGCGGCAAAGACGCCGCCCGGTTTCAGCACGCGGAAGATTTCGGCAAACAGCGCGTCCTTGTCACGCACATGCAAAAGCGCGTCCTTGGAGAACACAACATCGAAGGCGCCATCGGTGAAAGGCAGCGCTCCGGGTGACGCCTGGATGAAGCTGGCGCGGTCTGAGAGCCCGCGTGCAGCAGCCCGCGTTCTGGCCGCCTCGATCACCGGGCGTTCGATGTCGAAGCCGGTGGCATGGGCTGCACCGTGGCGCTCGATCAGATGCAACGCGATGCCGCCGGAGCCGCAGCCTATGTCGAGGATCGTCTTGCCCTTGAGCGACAGGCCTTCGACCACCCGGTCGACCTCGTCGGGTCCGCCCGGCGACAGATAACCCTCGCCCCACAGCGCCTCGAGGAAGCGGATCGCGGCGTCGTCATATTCCGGCTCGCCATCTGCCGTTTCGATCATCAGACTTTAAGTCCCATCAGCCGAATTGCGCAGGTTCGAATGCCGGCAAAGCGTAGCGTATTAACAGGAAAACGCAATATAATTTGTTGAACATTCATTCAGAACGGCTGGACAGAATAGCCGCTGCCGTGCCAAATTCCGCGCATTCGGCGACAAATCACGCGAAAAATGAAGGGTCGAGCACCATGAAGGCTGGGCGCGAATGAAAGCTTGGGATGCGATCGTCATCGGCGGCGGACACAACGGCCTGGTCAACGCCTGCTATTTGCAACGCGCCGGGCTCGACGTGCTGGTGGTGGAAAAGAACGACTGGGTCGGCGGCGCCGCCACCAGCCGCGAGCTGACGCCGGGCTTCCTCTACTCCAACTGCTCCTATGTCTGCTCGCTGTTTCGCCCCGAGATCATGCGCGACCTCGAACTGCCGCGCTTCGGCTTGCAGGTGATTTCCTATGAGGGCGGCGCCGTGTTCACGCGCGATGGCGACTACCTCGCCAACTACCGCGATCACGATGCGCACCGGCGCGAATTTGCCCGCTTCTCCAGGCGCGACGCCGAGGCCTATGACCGTTATTCGCGCGACGTGACGCGGCAGTGCCGTTTCATCCAGCCGCTGCTGATGCGCACCGCACCGGACCCGGCCAGTCTCAAGCCGCGCGACCTCGGAGAGCTTCTCTATCTCGGCAAGAAGTTCGTCGGCCTGTCATCAGAAGAAATGGCGCTGACGCTGCGCTTCTGGACCATGTCGATCTCGGAATTCCTCGACGAATATTTTGAGACCGATGTCATCAAGGCGAACTTCGCTTTGTCCGGCATTATCGGTACCGCGCTCGGGCCGATGTCGCCCGGCACAGCCTACGTGCTGCTGCACCATTATATGGGTGAGGTCGACGGCTCGGTCGGCGCCTGGGGCTATGCGCGCGGCGGCATGGGCGCCGTCACCAAGGCGCTCGCCGCTTCATTCAAGGCGTCCGGCGGCGCTATCCGCACCGGCGCCGAGGTCGACCATGTGCTGGTGAGCCGAGGCAAGGCCAAGGGCGTGGTGCTGGCCGGCGGCGAGGAGGTCTACGGCAAGCTCGTCGTCTCCAACGCCGACGTCAAACGCACATTCCTGAAACTGGTCGAGGAGAAGGAACTGCCCGACATTTTCCTGCGGCGGGTCAGGAACTTCAAGATCCGCGGCTCCTCCGGCAAGGTCAACATCGCGCTGGATTCTCTGCCGGAATTCCCGGCACTGCCGAAGGATTCACCCGTTTATCGCGGCGACATGCATTTCACCGATTCCATGGAGCGCATGGAGCGCGCCTATGACGACTGGAAGGCCGGTCGCTGGTCGGCCGACCCATTCCTCGACATGGTCATCCCAACGACGCTCGACCCGACCATGGCGCCGCCGGGCAAGCATTTCATGAGCTGCTTCGTGCAGTACGCACCGCCCAAGGTGAACGGCCGCGACTGGACCGATGCCGACCGCGACGGTTTCGCCGAAAGCGTAGTTGCGCAGATCGCCGAATACTCGCCAGGCTTCCGCGACCGCATCGTCCATATGGAGGTGCGCACGCCGCGCGAGATCGAAGCCGAGGTCGGCCTCACCGAAGGCAACATTTTCCAGGGCGAGCTGACCTTCGACCAGTTGCTGTTCAACCGGCCGGTGCCGGGCTACGCACAATACCGCTCGCCGGTCGGCGGGCTCTATATGTGCGGCTCCTCGACACATCCCGGCGGCGGCGTCATGGGCGCACCCGGCCGCAATGCGGCAGCCGAGATCCTGCGCGACCTCGCCAAATCGACCTCCCATATGAGCCCGGCCCATGACGTCATTTGATGCCATCATCATAGGCGGCGGCCATAACGGCCTTGTCGCTGCCGCCACTCTGGCGAAAGCCGGCCGCAAGGTGCTGGTGCTGGAAGCGGCCGGCGATGTCGGCGGCGCGGCGCGCACCGAAGAGTTTGCGCCAGGTTTTCGGGTCTCCTCGATCGCGCATGTGCTGAACCGCCTGCACCCCGACGTGGTGAAGACATTGGAGCTGGAGAAACACGGGCTGCAGGTCACCCGCGCAGACTTCATTCCGTCGGTCGCCTTGGCGAGGGACGGCCCGCCGCTTGTCCTGCATGGCGCCTATGGCGAAGTGCTGACCGGCTCCACTCCGTCCGAGCAGTCCGCCTGGAAGGAATTGCGCGCGCAACTCATGCGCTATGCCGGCATCCTGAAACCGTTCCTGTCGCGGCGCCCGCCCGATCTCGGTGGCATGTCGCTGCTTGAAACCGCAGCGCTCGGCCAGACGGCCGTGGCGCTGAAAAAGCTCGGCAAGGAAGACATGCGCGATTTCCTGCGGGTGCTCCTGTTGAACGTCGCCGACCTGCTCGACGAACAGCTTGCCGATCTCAGGCTGAAGGGCCTGCTTGCCTTCGACGCCACGCTTGGCAGCCACCTCGGCCCGCGTTCGCCGACCTCGCTGCTTGGCCTCTATTACCGGCTGGCCGGCGAGACTGACGGTGCGGCCGGGGCACAGATGCTGCCGAAAGGTGGTATGGGTGCGGTCGTTGCCGCCATTCGCGCGGCGGCGGAGAAAGCCGGCGTCACCATCCGCACGGCAGCGCCCGTGGCCAGAATAGTCGTCGAGAAAGGGCGCGCCCTCGGCGTGACCCTCGACGGCGGCGAGGTGCTGCACGCCAGAACGATCGTCTCCGCCATCAACCCGGCGACGACCATGCTCGATCTCGTCGGCCCGCGCGAGATCGACACGGGTTTCGTGCGCAAGGTAAAGAACATCCGCATGAGGGGCGACGCGGCGAAGCTCCATCTGGCGCTCGAACGGCAACCGCAATTTTCCGGCGTCGGCGCCGATAATCACAAGGGCCGTCTGGTCATCGCGCCCTCGGCCGACCATGTCGAGCGCGCCTTCAACCCGTCAAAATATGGCGAGTTCTCAGCCGAACCGGTGATGGAGATCACACTGCCGTCGCTCTCCGACCCGTCGCTCGCGCCAAGCGGCGCCTGCGTGCTGTCGGCGATCGTGCAATACGCGCCTTATGCGCTGAAAGAGGGTTGGGATGCCGGCAAGCCGAAATTCCTCAAGGCTGTTATGGCGCAGCTCGAAGCGTACGCCCCCGGTATCGGCAAGTCCGTGCTGCATGCCGAGCTTTTGACGCCAGCCGATATCGAAGCCAATTGCCGCATGCCGGGCGGCCATTGGCACCACGGCGAATTGCAGGCCGACCAGATGTTGATGTCGCGGCCCGTCTCCGGCTGGTCGGGCTACGACACGCCGATCGAGGGGCTGTTCCTGGCCGGCGCCGGTTCGCATCCGGGCGGCGGCGTTTCGGGTGCTCCCGGTTTGAATGCGGCGCGGCGCATCATCGCGATGAAGGGATGATCGGATGTTTCAGCCAGTCAACGCCGCACTTTACGGCGAAGGAATGCCGTCATGACGAGTCCGATCAACAACGCCGCCCGCACCACAGCGCAGTCGCATTTCCGCACACTGCGTCTCGGCACGCCGTTCCAGCCGCGCATCGATGCGCTGGCCAAAACTCAGGACTGGTACAATTGGGCCGGCTATCGCGCGCCGCGTTCGCTGTGGGACGAGGAACTCGAATATTTCGCCATCCGCAGCCAGGCGGCTTTGTTCGACATCTCGCCGATGACCAAATACCGCATCGAGGGGCCGGATGCCGAAGCCTTCCTCGATCGCGTCACGCTGCGCGATGTCACCAAGCTGAAACCGGGCCGCGTCCACTACACCGCATGGTGCGACGACGAAGGTTTTGTCCTCGATGACGGCACGCTGTTCCGGCTGTCGCCGACCCGCTTCCGCCTGTGTTCGCAGGAGCGGCACCTGCCCTGGCTGCTCGACAGCGCCATCGGTTTCGAAGTGACCGTCGAAGAAGAGACTGAAAGCGTCGCTGGTCTCGCTCTGCAAGGCCCAACCTCCTTCGCCGTGCTGCGCGAGGCCGGCTTTGCCGGCGTTGAAAAACTCAAAGTGTTCGATCTCGCCGAGTTCCCGCACGATGGCGGCACTATCACCATCTCGCGCACTGGCTTCACCGGCGATCTCGGCTACGAACTGTTCGTGCCGGCCGAAAAAGCGCTCAGCCTCTGGGACCGCCTGATGACGGCAGGCGAACTGCGCGGCATCCGCGCCATCGGCTACGCCGCCCTCAACCGCGCCCGGCTGGAAGCCGGCCTCATCGTCGCCAATGCCGACTTCACCACCGCCGAGCATGCCATTCGCGCCGACCGTCTGCGCATGCCGGACGAGATCGGTCTCGGCTTTATGGTCGATTTGGGAAAAGGCCATTTCAATGGCCGCCGCGCCATGCTCGAAGCGCGCGCCAAACGCAAGCTGCGCCATGTGCTGGTCGGGCTGGAGATCGAAGGCAACATCCCGGCCGAACACGCCATCGTCTACCACAAGAAGCATCAGGAGGTCGGGCTGGTCAGCGCCGCCATGTGGTCGCCGATGGCCAAGCGCAATATCGCCATCGCCTCGCTGACGCGTCCCTATGGTGATAGGATGGTCGAAGACCTCTGGGTCGAGATCTACGCAATGCGCGAGTTGCAGTACCAGAAGCTGATGAAGCGGGCCAAGGTGGTGGCCCGTCCTTTCATCAAGCTCGACCGCCGCACCGCCAATCCGCCAGCGGATTTCTGATCATGGCCGACGAACCGGATGATGAGACGGAAGCCGCCGAACAGTGGCAGCTGGTCAACACGCCGCTCGGCGAAAAATGGTCGGGTCGTACCCGCTATGCCGCCGCCATGTACTTCTACAAGCGCGGTGAAATGAGCGCCGAGACGCTCGAAGTCTACCGCATCTGCGCGCGGCTGGACTGGGAGAACCCGCTGCCGATGATCAGGGATCGCGGCGGCCAGGATTGGCTGAAGCGCATGGGCGCTTAAGCCTCAGCCTATGGTTCTTTCGAGAACGTTCAGCCAGTTGCGATAGGCGATCTTCTCGATCAGCGCGCGTCCGAAGCCGCGCGCGGCCAGCGCATCTACCAGCTTTGGCAGACCGGCAACGTCGCCGATGACCGCCGGGATCATGGCGCCGTCGAAATCGGAGCCGAGACCGACGCCGTCCTCGCCCAGCGCCTGCAGCAGCGAGTCGACATGGCGCACCATGATGTCGAGGCTGGTGTCCGAGTTCATCCGTCCGTCTTCACGCAGGAAGCCGGTTGCGAAGTTGAGCCCGACCATGCCGCCGGTCTCGCGGATAGCGCCGAGCTGCCAGTCCGTCAGGTTGCGCGAATGGGTGCACAGCGCATGCACGTTCGAATGGGTGGCGACCAGCGGCGCATCGCTGAGTGCGGCGACATCGCGAAAGCCCTTTTCGTTGAGATGCGACAGGTCGACCATGATCTTGAGCTGATTGCAGGCCTTGATCAGCGCCTTGCCGGCATCGGTCAGCCCCGGTCCGGTATCGGGCGACGACGGAAAGCGGAACGGGACGCCGTGGCCGAAGGCGTTGGGTCGGCTCCAGACAATGCCGAGCGAGCGCAGGCCGGCTTCGTAGAGCACGTCGAGCAAGGTAAGTTCGGGATCGATCGCCTCGACGCCTTCGATGTGAAACACCGCCGCGATGGAACCTTTCGCCATCGCCTCGCGAATGTCACCGGCACTGCGGCAGACGGTCAGAGCCCCCGCTCGCTCCAGCCGAAACAGGATCGAGGCCATGCCGATGGTGGAATTGAGCGCATCAGCGCGCGGCAGTTCCGGCGGCAACGGCTCATTGTCGCTCGGCGCCGGCGGCACCGCAGAGCGTTTGCTCTTCTCGACCGGCGGTGGAAAGATCGCGAACATGCCGCCGGCAAAGCCGCCCTTCTTGGCGCGCGGCAGATCTATATGACCGCCCTGCGTCCCCTCGATGAACAGCTTTTCGACGTCTGTGTCTTTCGACTGGTACAGTCGCAGCAGCGTGTCGTTGTGGCCGTCGAAGACGGGGACGAGATCGGGTTCGGTCATCAGGAAGCCATTCGGTCAATTGGCAGGAGCGGACGAACCGCGGCGAACTGTGTACTTAGGCAAGAAGGCCGAACTGCGCAAATGCCAGAGAGGCGTTCGCTCTTGTGGCTGAGCGGCTCCGACCACCTGCCGGGTCCCCGCTGCTTCGCAGCGTCCCGGCGTTCGCCGGCCTTTCATCGTGCCACCGGCACGATGAATTCGCCTTCGGCGACCGGCAACTCACCCCACAAGGGGAGAAGGGAAAAAGGTCTATTGCTTCAGCACATCCGCCCATTCCGGATGGCGGCGGAACTGGGCGTTGGCGAAGGGGCAGAGCGGGATGATCTTCTTGCCCACTGCCCGCGCGTCCTCGACGGCGCGTGTGACGAGCCGAAGGCCGGCGCCCTGGCCGCGAAACACGTCCGGCACTTCGGTGTGATCGATGATGATCTGGTGCTCGCCGACCTTGGTGAAGGTCATCTCCGCCTCGGCGTCGCCGGGCCCGCGCAGGACATAACGTCCCTTCGAGCCGCGGTCCTCGAGTTCGATCTCAGGCAATTCGTCAGGCATCGCTTGCTCCTTCAACCGGCGCATCGGCAAAAAGCCGCCTCGCCGCTTCGATCTCGTTTGGCCGAATTTCGTGGCCGCCATCGTGCCACTCCACTGTGACATCGGCGCCATCGGCACGCAAATAGGCTTCCAGCCGCGACGTCAGGTTGGGCGGGCAGATCGGGTCGCGCTTGCCGGCGGTGACCAGGATGCGGCGTCCGGCAAGGCTGCCCTGCACCTGCGGTTCGAACGGGATCAGCGGGTGCATCAGCACCGCCGCATCGAACAGCTCGGGCGCGGCGAACATTACGGACGCCAGGATGTTGGCGCCGTTGGAATAGCCGAGACCCAAGACCGAAGATGGCCTTGCCGCTGCCACCTGCGCCTTGATAAAACCGGCCATCTTGCCGGTCGCCCGCGCGAGGTCGTCCATGTCGTAGACGCCCTCGCCGGTGCGGCGGAAGAAACGCGCCGCACCATGCTCGGAAACATCGCCGCGCGGCGATACGATCGTCGCCTGTGGCGCGAGGTCGCGCCCGAGCGACAGCAGCTGGCTCTCGTCCGCGCCGGTGCCGTGAAAGACGAAGAGCAGGGGGCCGCCGAGCGAACCCGGCAGCGCCTTATGGATGTAAGCTTCCTTGCTCATCGTCTCAGCCCTCCAGCTTCTGCAGATGCTCTTCAAGATAGGGCCGCAGATGCTGGTGCTGCGTCGGCAGCTTCAGCGCCTCGCCGAGATGGGCAGTGTCCTCGTCGCGGTCGAAACCCGGCTCATTGGTCGCAACTTCGAACAGCACGCCGCCCGGCGTGCGGAAGTAGATCGCCCAGAAATAGTCGCGGTCGATCACCGGCGTCACGCCATAACCCGTATCGATCAGCGCCTTGCGCACTTCGAGCTGCTGGGCGCGGTTCTCCACCGCGAAGGCGACATGGTGGACCGAGCCGGCGCCGAGATTGGCAAAGCCCGCGGTAGGCAGCGATTCGATGTCGACGACATCAGCGCCGTTGCCGTTCTTGACCGCCAGCCGGCTGACATTGCCGGACTTGTCCACTTGCTCATAGCCCATGAACTTCAACAGCTCTTCCGTGGCGCCACCATCCTTCAATCTGAGCGAGACCGAGTGGAAGCCGCGTATCGCCTCATCAGCGGGAATGCCGCCTTTCAACCACGGCGCGCGGCTGTCCGCTTTGTCTTCGACCAGCGCGAAACCGTCGCCGTCGGGACCGGCGAAGGCCAGCCGCTTCTCGCCGAACGTCTCTTCGCGGGAGACACCCGCAACGCCTTCATCGGCGAAGCGCTTTTCCCAATAGCCGAGCGTGCCGGCCGGCACCGAATAGGCCGTGGTACCGACCTCGCCGACGCCGTGGCGGCCCCTGGCAATGTCCGGGAACGGAAAATAGGTCATCACCGAGCCGGGCGTACCGTGCTCGTCACCATAATAGAGGTGATAGACATCTGGCGCGTCGAAGTTGACCGTCTTCTTGACCCGGCGCAGGCCGAGCTTGTGCGTGAAGAAATCATTGTTCTGCCGCGCATCGCCGGCCATCGACGTGACGTGATGCAGGCCCTTGATCTGGTCGAGCATTGTCTTGCTCCTTCCCTTGGGTTTGCGGCCGTTGCCGCTGTCCACGCCTATATGAGGGGCCGCCCGGCAATGGCAAAGGCGGCAAACTCAGAATGGACTGTATCCCAATAGTGAACAGCAGGAAATTTTCGTTCACCATTTAGGCAGGGCTGACAGGCTTGCGCTGCCGCCAAATTCCGGTTCATTGAACGTCTTCCCGACGTGACAGGATAGAGCATTGGCCGCGAAAAGCAGACGCCCAAACATCCTATTGATCTCCTGCGACCAATGGCGGGGCGATTGCCTGTCGGCTGCCGGCCATCCCGTGGTGAAGACGCCGAATGCCGATGCGCTCGCCGCCGAAGGCGTCCTTTTCAAGCGGCATTACGGCGGCGCGGCGCCCTGCTCGCCGGCCCGCGCGTGCCTCTACACCGGCCTTTACCAGATGAACAATCGCGTCTGCCGCAACGGCACGCCGCTCGACGCCCGCTACGGCAACATGGCGCTTTCGGCCCGCGCCCTCGGCTATGATCCGACTTTGTTCGGCTACACCGACGTCTCGCCCGATCCGCGCACGATGGCGCCGGGCGATCCCCGGCTGAAAAGCTATGAGGGCGTGCTGCCCGGCTTCAGCGTGCGCCAGTTCCTGCCTGAGCATCAGAAACCATGGCTGTCATGGCTGAAGGCACGTGGCGTCGACACCAGCGCGGGCTCTCCCGGCATTCACCGTCCCGTGGGCGGGGAAGCGGGCGACGCCGTGACCAACGCGCCGCCTGTCTATTCCAGGGACGAGACGCCGACCGCTTTTCTTGCCGGCGAATTCATTCGCTGGCTGGACGAACAGGATTCGCCATGGTTCGCGCATGTCTCCTTCATCAGCCCGCATCCGCCCTTTGTCGTACCGCAGCCCTACAACACTCTGTATGATCCGGCGGACGGACCGCCCTTCCGCCATGTCGAGACTTGGCAGGCCGAGGCGCAAAGGCATCCCTATCTGGCTTACGACCTTGGTCGCCAGAAGCGGAGAAGCTTCCGCCCCGGCACCGACGGCCACGTGCGCGACTGGGGCGGCGACAACATCCGGGCCATCCGCGCGATCTATTACGGCATGATCTCGGAGGTCGACGCGCAGCTTGGCCGCATCTGGCAAGCGATCAAGACGGCGAATGCATGGGATGACACCATCATCGTGCTGACTTCGGACCACGCCGAGATGATGGGCGACCATTTCATGCTGGGCAAAGGCGGCTTCTTCGACGGCAGCTATCACATCCCATTGATCGTGCGCGACCCACGACGCGGCAATGCAGCCGGCTCGATCGTCAACCACTTCACCGAGGCAGTCGACATCTTTCCGACTTTGCTCGATCTGCTTGACGCCGACGCCCAGCTGCATCTCGACGGCCGCTCGCTAAAACCGTTCCTGCAAGATGAACCGCCTAAGGATTGGCGCGACGCGGCGCATTGGGAGTTCGACTTCCGCTCGATTGCCAGCGGTGAGGCCGAACGGCATTTCGGCATCGGCTCGCGCCAGTGCAACCTCGCCGTCATCCGTACGGAAAAATTCAAATACGTGCATTTCGGCGGCGGCCTGCCGCCGCTGCTTTTCGACATGGAGAAGGATCCGGGCGAACTGGCCAACGTTGCCGCCGACCCGGCCTATCTCAGCGTGCGGCTTGAATTTGCCGAGCGGCTGCTTGCCTGGCGCGCCGAGCATCTTGACCAGTCGTTGGCGCTTGCAGAGCTGACGGACGAAGGGGTGGTGGGTATGTGGGTAGGCAGTAGGCAGTAGGCAGTAGGCAGTAGGCAGTAGGCAGTAGAATGTTCTGGCGGCTAATGCCTCGTCACTCGGTTTTCGCCTACTGCCCAATCCCTACTGCCTATTCCCTTACTGCACCATCATCCGCTGCTGGTCGCGCTTCTCAGCATAGCTGCCCTTGTCATAGGCGGCCTGCGCCTGCAGCTGCTCCTTGGTGAAGTTGGTGTAGAGATATTTGTTGCCGTCCTTGTCGGTCATGAATTTGAGCTTGTCCATGCCGACCGCGACCTCCTTGGCGCCGATGCCTAGAAAGCCGCCGACATCGATGATGACGGCATCCGGCTTGCTGTCGGGCGTGAGCACGACGTCGCCGATCTCGCCGACCTTGGCGTCGTTGGCGCCATAGACGGTGGTGCCCTTCAGGTCGTCGCCTCTGATGTTACCGACCGGCATTTCGGTCAGTGTGGACTTGTCGATCGCTGCCGTTTGCGTCGGATCGGTAGCCTTTGTCCCGGCCGGAGCTTCCGCGGTCTTGTCCGCTGGCTGAGCATTGTCAGCCGGTGCAACGGCCGTCGGGGCAGCCGGAGCAGTCGGCTGCGTCGCGTCGGAGGTTGTCGTCACGGGCGCCGGATCATAGGGCTTCCGGTCGAAATCAGGCTGCGCCTGCAGTTCCTCCTTGGTCGTCTGCGCCACCAGCCAGCGATCGCCGTTCTTTTCGGCCCACCGCGCCTTGGCGAAATCATAGGTGACGTTCTTTTCACCCATGCCGAGGAAGCCGCCGACGCCGATCACCAGCGACTGCGCCTTGCCATCCTTGGTCAGCACGATGTCGTTGACGTCGCCGATATTCTGGGCATCGTCGCCAGTGCCATTGTAGACATTCTCGCCGATGATGTTGGTTGCGAGATTGCCGTCAGCGCGTTTCACCGCCGGTTCTGACGGCGCGGCGTTGAGATCAACCGGCTTCTGCGGGTCGTTCTGCGCCGTGGAAGCAGGCGCCGAGGCCGGATCGTAGGGCTTACGGTCGAAGTCGGGCAGCGCCGTCAACGCTTCTTTCGTCGTCTCGGCGACGAGCCAGCGGTCACCATTCCTCTCGACCCATTGCAACTTGCCGTAGTCGAAGGCGACGTTCTTGCTGCCTATGCCGAGGAAGCCGCCAACGCCGATAATGGCGGATTTCGCCTGGCCGTTTTCATCGAGGACGACGTCGCTGACGTCACCGATCTTCTGCGCATCGTCGCCAGTGCCATTGTAGACGGACTCGCCGATGATATTGGTCATCAGCGCGCCGTCGGCCTGTTGTGTCGCCGGCGCGATGGTAGCAGGGGCTTCAGCCGGCGCTGGGGTCGTCGCCGGGGCCGTCGTTGACTGCGCAAACGCACCGGTAGCGATCAGCGTTGCGAGTGCGGTCGTCGCGAACAGTGTGCGGATCATGATTAAGTCTCCTCTTGCGTGATCTCGTGCGCGCCGCAATCGGCAAACCACTTGCCGGGAGACCGAAGGCGGCGCCTCCAATGGGATCACAACGTTGTGACAAGGCGCTTGTTCCGAAAAAACGGGAGCATCGAAACACCCCGGGCAAGTCCGTGGAATCGCCGGACTTTCCACCCGGCCGATGGAACCTTTCCCAAGCTTGCCCGTTTCAGCCTGCGGCTGGCATTCCGGCCACTAAAAAAGAACACGGAGCGGGGCATGCGATTTGCAGCGGTGCTGAACCGGGACGGCGGCACCTTGCGGACCACCGATCTTTCCGCGCTAACCGACCGCATGCGCCAGACGCTTGAGACGGCTGGTCACTCCATCGATATCGACATCGTCGCCGGCAAGGAGATTGTCGCGGCGCTCGACAAGGTCGCCGCGCGACGCGACATCGACGTCGTGCTGGCCGGTGGCGGCGACGGCACCATTTCGGCCGCCGCGGGGCGGCTGATGAATGGCAAGAAGGCGCTGGCCGTCCTGCCTGCAGGAACCATGAACCTGTTCGCCCGCGGCCTTGGGATTCCGCAGACCATCGATGGCGCGCTGAAGTCCTTTGCCGACGGCGAGATCATGGCGGTCGATATCGCGAGCGCGAATGGCCGGCCGTTCGTGCATCAGTTCTCGATCGGCCTGCACGCCAGGATGGTGAAGCTGCGCGACAATATGGAATTCGCCTCGCGCCTGGGAAAGATTCGCGCCTCGGCCAAGGCCGCTTGGACGACGATCAACAATCCTCCAGCCATGAAGGTGACATTGACGGTCGGCGAAGCCGAAATCGTGACCCGCATCAGCGGCATCGGCATTTCCAACAATCTGTTTGGCGAAGGCCATCTGCCTTATGCCGACAATCCTGCCGGCGGCGTGCTCGGCATCTATGTAACCGTGGCGCGGCAGCGTGGCGAGCTGGTCAGGGCGCTCTTCGACATGGCTCGAGGCAGGTGGCGCGACAGCGACCATGTCGAAACTCATCAGGCCGACAAGGCAATCGTGAAAATCCATACAGGGAGCAAGAAATTCGGCGCCGTCATCGACGGCGAACTGGTCAAGCTGGAGCGTGAAACGACAATCCAGATCCACCCTGGCGCGCTGAACGTCCTGGTTCCGGCGCAAGCCGCCCAGGCAAAGGCCGCCTGATGCGATTACGAATGACGAGGAAAACCCTAGCCGCCCGACTGCCCCTCGCCGGCTGGCGCGCTCTGGTCGGCCGGCGCGGTCTGGCCGGTGGGCTGCCCCTGGCTTTCAGGGGTATCTGGATCGATCTTTTGGCCATAAATCTCGGCCGCTCCCCAAGCAATGAAAGCCAGGAGCAACGCGGCGACCAGTATGCGCAAGCCGTGCCAACCCCAGCGCCCCTGACGGGCTTTGTTTTCAGGGGCGATCTTGGTCATCGGCGGCGTTCCTATCGTGCAACCGGCATGGTGGATAAAACCATCGCTGGCGAAACATGGTGGGGTAACGATTGCTTGCTACAAAAGTTCCGGCGCGCGACGGCCGCGCAAGATGCGCGCCACCGCGGGTGGGGCCTGCAAGCGAGGGGGCTTGGTGGATAGCAAGGTGCCGAAGCAGGTTTGTTTGCCGGTTGAAGTCCGCCGCGCCGTGGTGGCGCCGGAGCGGCTTGCCGTACTGCACGGGCTTGACGCGATCGACACCGACTCCGATCCCGACTTCGATCGCATCACCGGCCTAGCCGCCGCCGTGATGCGGGCGCCGATCGCGCTCGTCACGCTGCTCGACACCGAACGACAGTGGTTCAAATCCTGTGTCGGCTTCAACGAGACCGAAACCGCGACCGACATATCGTTCTGCGCCCATACCATTGCCGCCGGCGACGAGCCCATGGTGGTGCCGGATGCCAGCATCGACCCTCGCTTCTCCCGCAACCCGCTGGTCACCGGCGAACACCATGTCCGCTTTTATGTCGGCGCGCCGATGGTGGTTGCCGGCGCGCGCGTCGGTACGGTGTGCGTACTCGACCGGGAGCCGCATGAATTTCCGTCCGCTGCCGCGCTCGATCATTTGAAATCGCTGGCCAGCCTCGCCGCCAGCCTGTTTACCCTCAAGGACGCCACCCGCAGCGGCGCCATTGCCACGGCTGCTTTGGCGCAGGAGGAAAAGCGCCGAGCCATAGCGCTCGATGCCGCCTCGCTCGCCAGTTGGGCCTGGGATATCCGCACCGACATGATCGAATGCGACGTGCGTTTGTCGGAGCTGTTCAACCTGCCGCGTTCGAACCGGCTGCGGGCGCGCGACATTTTGGCCGCCATCGACCCGCGCGACGTCTACCAGACCGAGACGCGCTTTCGCGATGCCCTGACCGGCAGCGACGACTATTTCGGCGAATACCGGGTCAAAGGCTTCGATCCGCCGCGCTGGATAGTCACCCGCGGCCGCGTCATCGAGCGCGACGGCGAAGGCAAGCCGACGCTTATCTTTGGCGTCAACTACGACATCTCGGAACGCAAGCTCGGCGAGGACCGGCAAAGGCTGCTGCTGCGCGAGCTCAACCATCGGGTCAAGAACACGCTGGCAACGGTGCAGGCGCTGGCGACGCAGACCGTTCGCCACGCTCGCCGCCCAAGCGAATTCCTGGAAGCCTTCGGCGCCAGGCTGCAGGCGCTGGGCGCTGCCCATAACCTGCTGTCGGATCGCGAATGGCGCGGAATCGGTATTCGCGAACTGATGCAGATCGAGGTCAAGCCGTTCGATTCGGCAGAACGGCCGCGCATCGTGATCTCCGGTCCGGAGCTGCTGCTTTCGCCCGACCAGGCGGTGGGGCTCGGCCTGATCATGCACGAACTGGCCAGCAACGCGCTGCAATACGGATCGCTGTCGGTTGGCTCGGGGAAGGTCGATGTCGACTGGAAGGCGGCGGGCAAGAAAGGCGCGCGCCGCCTTGTGCTGACCTGGATCGAAAGCGGCGGGCCGAAAGTCGACCCGCCGGAACGCCAGGGCTTCGGCTCTATCCTGATCCGCCGCAGCCTCGCCAAGGTTTTATCGAGCGAGGTGACCCACGAATTCCGCAGCGAAGGCGTGTTCGCCGAAATATCGATGCCGCTTGAAGATCTGCCGGCCTAAAGCGCGTCACGCTGAAACGGATTCATACGACGCGCTTTAAGTCTTTGTTTTGATGCATGTCGTTGTCCCAGAACCGCGGCACACTTCGGGGCGACATGCATTAAAGCGATTCCAGAAGTGCAGAGCGATTTTCCCGGGAAAAGCGCATCAGCGCGACGCGCTTTAGTCGGCTTCGCTGTCTGGATCGCCCGGATCCGGTTTGACGTTCTCGCGGTAGATGGCATAGGCCGCGAGCGCGATCATCGGGCCGAGAATGACGCCCTTCCCGCCTTTCCCCTTGAGCAAGGCCGGCAGCACGGCAAGCGCCGCGGTGATACCGAGCGCCTTCAGGTCGGCATTGCGCCTTCGCACACGTCGGCGTGCACGCGTTCCAGCCGCAAGTTGATGAATGAGCACGATAAGCCCGGCCAGTACCAGGAAACCAGCGGCGAAGCCAAGACAGGCGGCCATCGAGCCATAACGGTCAGCCGCCCAGATGTAGGCCGCCCCCAGGAGAAACCCGAGGCCGCACAGGGCAGCCACGGCGGCGAGCCCGTAGACGATTGCCGCCGTGCGCGCGCGGCGCATGGCGGCAATGGCTTCACCCGAGGCCAAGGCCGAGATAAGCGGTGCCAGCATGCCCATCTCTGTCGAAACTAGCGCCGGGCAAGAAGCGCAAACAGGAAGCCGACGCCGGCCGCGATCGCCAGTGAAGTGACCGGCTTCTCGCGCACATTGGCCGTGATCTGGGCCTCAAGATCCTTGGCGTTGCCACGCAGGCTGTCGAAGACGGCTTCGCCCTGCGCGCGCAACTGGTCGACGCCTTCGGCAGCAGCGCGCCGCGCCGTGCCGTAACCATGTTCGCCGGTCTTGGCCAATTGCTTGGTCAACTTTTCAATATCCGCCTTCAACTGCCGAATGTCGGCTTCCAGGTCGGCGTTCGTCTGACTTTCGTTGGCGGTTTTTCCTGCGGCAGTTGCCATTCTAAACTCCTTGCGTTTGCTTGGCTTCAAACGCCCGACACACGTCATGGTTCCGAAATCGGAGACCGTATCCATGAAAGGGTGTTTGCAAGTGCGAGTCCAGCCCCAGATGGAGGCCTGCCTGTCAGATCAGCGGCCGACGGCCTTCGCTTAGGCCCTCCCAGCGCGCGAGATCCTTCAGCCCCTCCCCGTCGATCACTTCGCAACCGCCGTCGCGCCAGGCGATCAGCTTGCGATCGATGAGCTTGCGGATCGTCTTGTTGGTGTGGACCAGCGACAGGCCGAGCGTATCGGCGACATGCTGCTGGGTAATCGGGATTTGCACCGGCGCCTTGCCGTTGAGCCCGACTGCCGCCGCGCGGCTGGCGATGAAGGCAATGAGATAGGCGGTGCGCTCGACCGCCGTGCGCCGACCGACGCTGAGCAGGTTCTCGTCCAGCATGCGCTCCTCGCGCGACGCCAGCCAGGTAATGTCGTAAGCAAGGCCCGGATGGTTGCGGTAGAGCTCGTGCAGGTTTTCACGCTCGAAGACGCACAACAGCATGGGCGACAGCGCCTCGACCGAGTGCTGCATTTCGCCCATCAGGCTGCCCTGCAGCCCGATAAGATCGCCGGGCATGGAGTAGTTCAGGATCTGGCGCCTGCCGTCCGACAATAGTTTGTAGCGGAAGGCCCAGCCCGAAAGCACGGTGTAGAGATGAGCACTTTGGCTGCCTTCGACCAGCACTGTGGCGCCCTTGTCGACGGCCAGTTCGCCCTTCTTGAACATGCTGACATAGGCAAGCTCCTGCTTCTCGAATTCCCGGAACACCGGCAATGGCCGAAGCGGGCAGATCTCGCATGGGTACTGACGGCTGGAAAACGAACGACCATTCTGGCCAGACATTTCGATCCCTCTTTCGAAAGTCTCTTGCCAGAGACTGAGTGCTACGCCTTTGCAAGGCCGCGGTTCCGCTGCCGATGGCATGTCTTTTTTAAATGACAGGATGGCAAATAGCGATCATGACTCGCTACACTCCATTGAGGCGAATTCGAAGCTCGCTTGTGGAGTAGAGCCGGTGGGCGAACTTTTCGGATTAAGGCCTGCCCGATCCCCCCAAGGTCCGCGATGCGGTTGACTGGAGTCACTGTACCCGATGCTGCAAGAATTGAGGAGAGATTGCCAAGTGCCGCCATTGCTTGAGGGATTGCGAATTCTTGTCTTGGAGGATGAATTCCTGATCGCCATGGATGTCGAGCAGCTTTGCCGCGACCATGGCGCGAGCGACGTAGTGATTGCCCGCGCTCTGGCCGAGATCGATGAGCAGAAGGTCGTTGGCGAGTTCGACGCCGCTATCGTGGACCTCATGCTGGGCGGAACGTCCACACTCGACTTCGCCGCGCGGCTGCGCCAATCGGGCCTGCCGTTTGTCTTTGCCTCCGGCTATTCGGACCCCGATGAGATCAAAGGGTCTTTTCCCGGCATCCGCCTGGTCACCAAGCCTTATTCGGGGACCGATCTCGTCGAGGCTCTGGCGGCGGCCTGCGGCCGCGCGCCAGTCTGAGATATCTTCGATGCGTATGTGTAGAGAGCCCAGGCCCGCAAACGGGGCCTCCGCCGTCAGGCAGCGTTTGAACCCGTCACCTGGGACGAGATCGCGTCCGGCCCGTATTCGTCTTCGCCGGAGATTTTGAGGATCTCCTGCAACCGCGTGCGGGCCCGGCTGACCCGGCTCTTGATCGTTCCGACCGCACAGCCGCAGATTTCGGCGGCCTCTTCATAGGAAAAGCCTGAAGCGCCGATGAGGATGATGGCTTCGCGCTGGTCCTCGGGGAGTTGCTCGAGCGCGCCGCGGAAATCCTTGAGGTCAAGCTGGCCGTGCTGAGCCGGATGAACGGCAAGCCTGGCCGTCATGATGCCGTCGCTGTCCTGCACCTCGCGGCCGCGCTTGCGCATCTGGGAATAGAACTCGTTGCGCAGGATGGTGAACAGCCATGCCTTGAGATTGGTGCCGGGCTGAAAGCTCTCATGCTTGTCCCAAGCCTTGACCAGCGTCTCCTGCACCAGATCGTCGGCCTTGTCGGCATTCTGCGTCAGCGACACGGCAAAAGCCCGCAGGCTCCGGATCGAGCCGAGCAGGTCGGTCTTGAACCCTTGTGAGACAGCTGCCATGCCTCAGTCCTTCTTCTGTGCGGGTTCGGCCTTTTCCAGTTGGCTGAGCAACTGGGCAAAGCGATCCGGCACATTGTCCGAGACCAGCTCGTCATAATACTGTTTGAGTTTACGGCCAATTTCCGAATTCGCCCCGAGCGGGTCGCCGGAATTGGCCCGGCGCCTGTCAGCGGCGCCAGCCAGCGTTTCTTTATTCATGTCCTTCATTTCGCCCTTAAATCCAGCGCCCCGAGCCGCCCCATTACACAACGCAAAGCGGCCCCCTCGTCTGGTTGCCCATCGCACCACAAACGTCGCCCGTGCAGTTTCGTTCCACAAGTGTCGGAACTTTTTCGCAAAACCCGCGTTTGGGTGTTGGGGCTTGCAATCAGCTTGACCTGCAATCTATGCAATCACGTCATCTGAGGGAGACGTCTACCATGAGCCTTTCCGCAACCATCGCTCCGCACCTGCCGTTCCTGCGCCGCTTTTCACGCGCCGTATCCGGATCGCAGGAGAGTGGCGATGCGCTGGTAGCCGCGATGCTCGAAGCCATCATCGCCGACGTCGACATCTTCCCGCAAGCGTCAAGCGACCGCATCGCGCTCTACAAGGTATTCGCCAAACTGTTCACCTCCATTGCCATCCGCGTTCCGCAGGAGCAGGCGCAATCGGCATGGGAGCAGCGCGCCGCCGCCAATCTGAACGCCATTGCGCCACGGCCACGCCAGGCTTTCCTGCTGGTCGCGGTCGAAGGCTTCGGTGAAGACGAGGCAGCTGAAATTCTCGATGTCGACGCCAAGGAATTCTCCGAACTGCTTGCCCAGGCGAGCAACGAGATCTCTCGCCAGGTGGCGACCGATGTGCTGATCATCGAGGACGAGCCGCTGATCGCCATGGACATCGAGGAAATGGTCGAGAGCCTCGGCCACCACGTGGTCGGAACCGCGCGCACCCATACCGAGGCGGTGGCGATGTTCGGCAAGACAAGGCCGAAGATGGTGCTGGCCGACATTCAGCTTGCCGATGGCAGCTCGGGTATCGATGCGGTCAACGAAATCCTGTCGTCGACTTCGGTGCCGGTAATCTTCATCACCGCCTTCCCCGAACGTCTGCTGACCGGCGAGCGGCCTGAACCGGCCTTCCTCGTCACCAAGCCGTTCAATCCCGACATGGTCAAGGCGCTGATCAGCCAAGCGCTGTTCTTCGACCGGCAGGCCAAGGCCGCCGCGTGAAGTAGGGCCTTCAATCTCCAACTTTTCGCCGCCTCGCAGCGTTGGCGGCACTGGCGATCGCCTAACCCGGCGATCGGCGGCTGCCCGTCGCGCCGTATCGCGCTCACGCGCGCGAATCAATTCGCGTCCGGGCCTCTTCCAAAGACCTTCTTTTTCGGCAAATGGTGGAACAAACAGCAATCACTCACGTTCTTGATCCAGTATCGGAAGGAGACAGATCATGCTCTACTGGGCGCTCGTATTTCTCGTCGTGGCGATCATCGCCGGCGCGCTTGGTTTCGGCGGCATCGCCGGTACCTCGGCCGGTATCGCGCAAATATTGTTCTTCATCTTTCTCGCCTTCCTCGTCATCTCGCTTCTGGCCGGCCTGTTCAGACGGGCATCGTAGGAGCGGGCGAAGAACACTGGAAGCCGCACCCCTCAAACGGTTTCCAGCCACCGCCGGGCGATGTCCTCCAACGGGACATCGTCCGGCGGACCTTTTCTGGGGACCTACTCAGGAACTGAGTCCAAGTGAATCGTTCGGTCCTGATCAGGTGGACAGGTGATTGATGCGTTCCATTGGCGGAGGCGAGAGCGGACAGGGCGACGAGGTGATCGCACTGCACCCGGCTGAAAGCGGAATGCAGCTTGGCCGGGCCTTGCTTCACGCTCTGCACAATGCCGGCATTTCCGTCCTCTATCAGGATCGTGAATTGAAGACTGTATGGGCCCGCAACATGCGTGCGCCGTGGGTTTCCGACACAGCCGACAGCAACGGCGCGTTGCCACCGGCGCAAGCTGAGCAAATCGCCGCCGCCAAAAGCAATGTGATCGCTTCCGGCAATCCGGAACGCCTTGAACTGAGTGTTCCCACCGGTGATGGCATGCGCTGGTTCCAGGTATGGGTCGATGCCGATCGGGGCCATCGCGGCGACGTGCAGGGCGTCGTCACCACGATGGTGGAAACCACCGAGCAGAAACGCCGCGAACAGACGCTGAAGACGCTGTTGCGCGAAGTCAGCCACCGCTCCAAGAACCTGTTGGCCATCATCCAGAGTATTGCCACCCAGACCGGCCGCTATTCCGAGACACCCGACGATTTCCTGAAGCGCTTTCGCGGCCGCCTGCAGTCACTGGCTTCCTCCCAGGATCTGGTAACGTCGTCGAACTGGCGGGGTGCAGCACTTCGCGAGCTTATCCGCGGCCAGGTCGTTCGCTACGGCGCCGATCCCGCGCAGAGCCTGCGCTTCAATGGCGTCAACCCCTACCTCAATCCCAACGCGGCCATTCATATTGGACTGGCAATGCACGAACTCGCCGTCAATTCATTCAGCTACGGCGCCCTGGCGCGGCCGGACGGCTTTGTCGAGGTAACCGCCGATCTGTCGAACGTCGCAGAGGCCGCAGACAAGCCGGCTTTGTCGCTGACCTGGGTCGAGGCCATTGTCGCCAATGATAACAGGCGCACCGAGAAACGCTTCGGCAGCGTTGCCCTCGAACGTGTCGTGCCGGCATCGCTGAACGGCACGGCGACGCTGGAGATCACCAGTGACCGCCTCGAATATCGCCTCGTCGTTCCGCACGGCAATTTCGAAACCGAATGAGCGGCGGGATTCCTTAACCGGCTGTTCACCATAAAATCCGATGCTGTGGTTCCCAGAGATTGCTGGATCTTGACCGATTCAACCGATGTTTCGGCCGCAGCCTGCAACGCGAGTATGGGAGGAATGATCATGACGGTTGCCGATATGAACAGGCTGGAGCAGGCCGCCCGGGTGTCCATGAGCGGCTTTCAGGATCCTGACGCTTCAGCCTCGCCTTTGCAGCACGCCTGGCATCCCTTGCTTCGCGTCGCCGCTGTCGCGCTCGTCGCCGCTGTTGTGCTGATCGTGGCGTCGCAATTGGCCTGAGCCAGATGCTCAGGTTCACGCTGCTCCCAAGCAGCCTGGCTCAGAAGCTGTCCAGCTCGTAGCCGACCAATTATTAACGCCCCTTTCGGCACAGGAACTTTGACGGCTGTGGACCGTTCTTATGGCGAGAGGACGTATCGCCGTGGAACACATCGCCGCTTTGCTTTTGGTAATTGGCTGTTCGAACAACATGGCCGAATGTCGTGAACTGCCGGTGCCGGTCAGTGTTTTCGAAACCGCCGAAGCATGCACGGCAGAACGTCCATTCGCTGCCGGCGACGTGCAGGGTCAGGCCGAGCACGTCGTTGCCAAATGTCTTACGGTCGACCCCGCGCTGGAGGATGATTACGACCAGATCGTCTGGAACGTGCGCCCGGACGGCACCCTCGACGCGTCTTTGCAGATTTCCAGTGTCGTGGTCGCGTCGAACGCCACGCGCCGCGAAAAAGACTCTCTTAGCCAACAATAAGATCGAGCGGGCAAAGGCTGCTGTTTCGTGCTAAATAGCGGCTGGAGCTTACTAAAGTGAGGACAAAGTGAGGAGAGATTCTATGCGGAAATTGATTATTGCCATGGTTGCGGTGGTCGCCGTCAGCGGCTGCAGCACGACCGAGCAGGATGTCGGTGTCGGCGCCGGTGTCGGTGCTTTGGCCGGCGGACTGATCGGCGGCGGCAAGGGTGCGCTGATCGGCGCAGCCGTTGGCGCCGGTTCCGGCCTGCTGGTGCGCAACCTGCGCAACGGCTATTGCCAGTATCGCGACAATCGCGGCCGGCTCTACACCGCTCGCTGCTGATCCGCTTCAAAAGCGTCAGACAATCGCGACGGAGACCGGTCAGCCGGTCTCCGTTTGTTTGACTGCATCAGGCTGCGGGATCCTGATTTCCACCGTAAGCCCATCGATGCGAAAATCTCGGGCAATCGTGCCGCGCAATTCGCGCGTGACATTGAGGTCGATCAGCTTGGTGCCGAAGCCGGTCTTCGCCGGCGCTTCGAGTTCCTTCTGCCCGGCCTCGCGCCAGTTCAGAACCAGCATCCGCTCGGACCCGCGCCCCTCGAACGACCAGTCGACCTTGAGCGCACCCACGGAATTGCCGGCCTCGCCATATTTCAGCGCATTCGTCGCCAGTTCGTGAAAGGTCAGGCCAAGCGCCTGCGTCGTCCTCTCGTCGAGCAGCACCTGAGGCCCTGACAATATCCCTTCCGGAAGCTCCTTGCCGAACACCTGGCCGAGCTCGATGCGCAGCAGGTCGCCAAGATCGGCCTTCTGCCAGCGCGAACGCGTCAGCATATCCTGGGAAGCCGCCATTGCCTGCAGGCGGGCTGAGAAGGAAGTTGAGAACTCCTTCACGTCGGTTGCTTGCGCTGCCGTCTGGCGCGCAATCGCCAGCACCCGCGTGATCGAATTCTTGATCCGATGCTTCATCTCCTGCAGCATCAAATCCTTTTCGAGCAGGCTTTTTTCCGTCGTTTCATGCAGCAGCGACTTGGCGTCGTAGGCGCGCTCCTGGTAGCGCGCCACCAACGCGATGGCCCCGGCCAGAAGCAGGCCGAACAGCCCGAGCATGACCGGAATGGCGCGCGAGGACGGTTGCGAAAATGCACTTGTCGGCCGGAACAGCACCGTCCACGGCCGACCGGCGACGATGATCTTGCGCGTCACCAACAGCCTGTCGCCAAAGCTCGCAACCGGCGGCGTTTCCGACTGGAACAGAAGATTGTCGGCGTCGGCCGTGCCGTCATAGACCGCGGTGTTGACCGGCAGCAAAGGCGTGCGGCTGAGCGCGGTCTGGAACAGGTCGCGGGCGCGGAAGGCCGCGTAGAGAAGGCCTGATGTCGATGATCTGGACGCATTGATACCATCCGGCGCGGTTTCGACATTGAGCCTGACGAAGACCAGGAAACCGGTAAAGGTCTGCGCCGCGCCAGTGTCCTGGCCGAGCTGGACCAGACCGCTTGCGTGCTGTGCGTCATCGGCCATCGCTTTTTCGATCGCCTCGCGCCGCACCGGCTCGGTGAACATGTCGTAGCCGATGGTGGATTCGTTGGCAGGGTCGAGCGGCTCGAACAGCACGACGGGCGTGCGCCATGGCTGTGTCGTGTCCGGATAGACCGTGTGGGCGGCGCCGCGGTCGCGCAACATGTCGCGCTCGACCGCCGCTTCGTCACCGGTCTTGGCCAGCCTGAGATAGCCGATGCCGCGCAGGCCGGCGAAATTGTTATCGACATCGAGGGCGCTGAAGAAGGCCTTGAATTCGCTACCTGAAATCTCGCCATTGCGGGCGTCGAACAGCGCCTGCGTCGAGCGCAGCAGTGACAGATGCAGATCGATACGGCTTTCGATGCGGTTGAGCGCGTCGTCGGCCGTCGCCTCGAACTTGATGCGCGCCGCTTCCTGGGTCGCGAAATAGGCGAAGCCCGCCATCGTCAGGCTGATCAGTGCAACGGCAATGAAGGCAAGGATCGGGAAAAACTTCTTCAACGCAGGCCCATGGACGGTTCGGGACCTTTATGGGCAAGTCGCCGCGGCAAGACAATGGCGCGGCCAAGCCATAATGACAGCTGGCATATCATGCATATTTAGCCGGCTTATCGATCTCGAGCATCAGTGAACATGACAGCTGACGATAGCGTGGTCTCAGGCCGCGATCTTCAGCGCACCCGGACCGGGAATGGCGCCGGGCGGGCACTTTCCCAGGATGATCATGCCGAGCACTTCGTCCTGCGTCACATCGGTGGTGAGCGCGGTGCCGACGACCTGGCCGTTCTTCATTACGCAGACCCGGTCGGCAAGCTCGAACACGTCGTGAATGTCGTGGCTGATCAGGAAAATGCCGATGCCGTCGGCCTTGAGCTGCTTTACCAGTTCGCCGACCTGCGCCGTCTCCTGCGGCCCAAGCGCGGCCGTCGGTTCGTCCATGATCAGGATGCGGGCGTTGAACAGGATGGCGCGTGCGATCGCCACCGACTGGCGCTGGCCGCCCGATAGCTTGATCACGGGCTCCTTGAAGCGCTGGAAGCGCGGATTGAGCCGGCCCATCACCTTGCGCGCCTCGGCCTCCATGGCGACATCGTCGAGTGTCCCCCACGCGGTCATCAGTTCGCGGCCGAGGAAGAGGTTGGCGGCAGCGTCGACATTGTCGGCCAGCGCAAGCGTCTGGTAGATCGTTTCGATGCCGTATTTCTTGGCGTCGCGCGGATTGGAGATCGAGGCCTCCTGGCCGTTGACCAAGATCTGGCCGGCATCGCGCTTGTAGGCGCCCGACAGGATCTTGATCAGCGTCGACTTACCGGCGCCGTTGTGGCCAAGCAGCGCCACCACTTCGCCCGGGAAAAGATCGATGGACGCATCGTCGACGGCGCGAATGCCACCGAACGCGATCGAGATGTTGCGCATGTCGATCAGTGGCGTACCGGTGGGAGCAGTTTTTTCCATAATCGTTCCTCCCTAGACGCGCTTGCGGTAGACGGTGTCGAGCCAGACGGCGATGACCAGGACAGCGCCAACGACAATGCTCTGCAGCGGCGAGTCGATGCCGAGCAGCACCATGCCGGATTGCAGCGACTGCATCAGTAGCGCGCCGAGCATGGCGCCCATCACCGTTCCGGCGCCGCCCGCGAGCGACGTGCCGCCGATGACAGCGGCCGCGATCACCAAAAGCTCGTCCAGTGTGCCCAGCGCATTGGTTGACGCATTGAGACGGGCCGACGAGATCGCCGCGCTGATTGCAGCCAGCACACCCATGATCATGAACACCTTCATGGTCACCCAGCGCGTGTTGATGCCGGCGAGTTCCGCTGCCTCCGGATTGCCCCCGATGGCGAAGACATAGCGGCCGAAACGCGTGCGCTTGGTGATGAACGTCATGATGATGCCGACAATCACCGCCATTAGCACCGGTATGGCGATGCCATGCGCGATGAACAGCCCGCCTTCGGGAACGGTGATGCCGTTCTGCTGTGCGTACTGGCGCACGATGCCGATCGGCCATGGATAGGAATTGGCGATCCACACGGCGCCGAGGATGGCCGCGCAAGTGACCACGCCAAGCAAGGTCTCGGCCCAGACGGGGCGCAGTGGAAAGCTGAAGCGCTTGCGCTGTGAGCGACCGTTGAGCAGCGCGAAGGCGACCGCCGCGCAGGCGACGATGCCGACGATCCAGCTGGCAGCGGCGCCAATCGAGCCGCGTGGTCCGCCGCCCATCAGCTGGAAGGTGGCGTCGAGTGGCGCGACCGTGCGCCCGCTGGTGATGAGCCATGCCATGCCACGCCAGACCAGCAGGCCACCAAGCGTCACGATGAAGGCCGGAACCTGCATATAGGCGATGATGAAGCCCTGGAACGCGCCGATCAGCAGACCAAGCACCACGCCGGCGGCAAGCGCGACGACCCAGAGCCAGGGGTTTCCAAGCTGGAAGCCGATGACGCGAATCAGGAATTCGGCCTGTGCCACGCCCATGATCATGCCGATCACGCCTTCGACGGAGCCCACCGAAAGGTCGATGTTGCGCATGACGATGACCAGTACCATGCCGGTCGCCATGATCGCGACCGAGGACGTCTGCACCGACAGGTTCCAAAGATTGCGCGGCGTCAGGAAAAGCCCACCCGACAGGATATGTATGCCGACCCAGATGACCAGCAGCGCGCCGACCATGCCGAGCATGCGCGTGTCGAGCTCGGTCGCTTTCAGGAACCGGGCGACCGCGCCGAGTTCAGACGCTCGTGCCGTATCGGCCTGCGGATTTGAGGTCGTGTCGGTCATGATGTCCTCCAGCGGCTTGCCGTCTGGCGCGGATGCCGGACCACAGCCTAGAAGTTTGCCGCCGATGGCGGAAACACACAATTCTCGTAGAGAAAACGCCGCGGCTTGACAACCGCGGCGCCTCATTTCTTCAAGTCGTCGAGATCAGTTGCAAGCCGCGACGCTGCCGGCGGCGACGCCTGTGCAGACTTCGTCCTTCTTGATCCAGCCGGCGTCGATGACGACGTTGAGGTTGTCCTTGGTGATCGCGACGGGGGTCAGGAACAGCGACTTGACGGTGTTGCCGCCAGGCGTGGTGAAGTCCTTGGCGCCGGCAATGTCGCCCGTCTTCTTGCCATCGGCAAGCTGCGAGGCGATCTCGGCGGCGTTCTTGCCGAGTTCGCGCGCGTCTTTCCACACCGACACCGTCTGCGTGCCGAGCGCGATGCGGTTCAGGGCGGCATGGTCGCCGTCCTGGCCCGAGACCGGAACCGTTCCGGCAAGGCCCTGCACCGTCAGCGCGGCGACAACGCCGCCGGCGGTGCCGTCATTGGCCGCAACCACGGCATCGACCTTGTTGTCATTGGCGGTCAGGAACTGTTCCATGTTCTTCTGGGCGTTGGCCGGCAGCCAGCCATCGGTATAGGCCTCGCCGACATTCTTGATCTTGCCCGAGTCGATGGCTTCCTTGAGCACTTCCATCGAGCCCGAGAACAGGAAATCGGCATTCGGATCCGAGCCCGAGCCCTTGATGAAGACATAGTTGCCTTCGGGCTTCGCCTTGAACACTTCGCGGGCCTGCATGCGGCCGACTTCCTTGTTGTCGAAGGTCAGGTAGAAGACGTCCTTGTTCTCGATCAGGCGATCATAGCCGACGACCGGAATGCCTTCGTCCAGCGCCTTCTGCACCGCCGGGCCGATGGCCGAGGCGTCCTGCGCCAAGATGATCAGCGAGTTGGCGCCCTGCGAGATCAGGCTTTCGACGTCGGTCAGCTGCTTGCCGGGATTGGACTGCGCGTCGGCCGAAATGTACTTGTCGCCGGCGGCTTCGATCGCCGTTTTCATCGCCGCCTCGTCGGTCTTCCAGCGCTCTTCCTGGAAGTTCGACCACGACACGCCGATGACCTTGTCCTTCGCCTGCGCGACCGACATCAGCGCCAGCGACATGGCGACACCCGCCAGCATGGCGGCTGCAAATCTGTTCATTATAACCCTCCCTGCGCCGCCCACGGCGCGACAAAACCGGCCCGAAGGCCTGCACAAAGAGGCTCCATTTTTTCGAGCCTCGAAAAAATACTGGTTCAATGATAAGGCACTGTCAACATCGATTATGATGGATTCTGATGGCGTTGCCGCATTTTTTCGAGCTCCGCAATAAACAATGACAGGGCTGCCGGCGTCTGCCAATATTTGGCTGGTGCCGTCGAACGCCTTCACTATCATGAGGCGCGAGGAGGCCGGGAGGAAAACAAATGTCGGTTGGGATCCGCCACGACGATCTGCGCCGTCGCAACCGTGCGATGGTGATTTCGGCCGTGCGCCGGGCCGGCCAGCCGTCGCGGACCGAGATTGCGGCGACCACCGGCCTCAGCCATTCGACGATATCGGCAATCTCGTCTGATCTAATTCAAGAAGGCATCCTGATTGAAGGCAAGCCTGGCGAGACCGGCTCGCTGAAACGCGGCCGGCCGCAGGTCGGCCTTGGCCTCAACCCGGAAGCGGCGGCGGTCATGACCGTGGTGCTGTCGCTGAACTTCCTCTCCGTCACCGTCATCGACTATGCCGGCCAGGTGGTCGCGGAAGAACAGCGCCGGCTCGACACGCTGACCATGCCGCGCGACGAGCTGATCGGCGAATGCGTAGCAATCGTCGGGCGGCGTCTCGCGGACCCGGACCTCGATGTCCAGAGCATCGCCCGCATTGCCATGGGCATCCAGGGCATCACCGATTCGCAGGCGCGGGCCATGCTGTGGTCGCCAATCACGCCACTGACCGACATTGCCTTCGCCGACATGTTGGAAGCGGAATTCGGCATTCCTGCCACCATGGAGAACGACTGCAATATGATGGCGGTGGCCCTGCAATGGCGCCAGCCCGAGCGCTACCGCGACAATTTCATCGCGATCCTCTTGTCGCACGGCATCGGCATGGGGCTGGTGCTGAAAGGCGAACTGTTCACCGGCACCCATTCCTCGGGCGGCGAGTTCGGCCACATGATCCACCGTCCGGGCGGCGCGCTCTGCCGCTGCGGGCGGCGCGGCTGCGTCGAGGCCTATGCCGGAAACTACGCCATCTGGCGCAGCGCCAAAATGATGGGCGAGGATGCCGAGCCGGTCGATATCGGCGACGCTGATATGCGCGCACTCGCCGCGCGCGCCCGCGAAACCGATGGCCCGGAGCGCGAAGCCTATCGCAGGGCCGGTGAGGCGCTCGGCTTCGGCCTCGGCAGCCTGTTTGCTCTGATCGATCCGGCACCCGTCGCCATGGTCGGCGTCAGCGCCGCCGCCTTCGACCTGATCGAACCGGCATTGCGCGAAGCGATCGCCCAGACCGCCGGCGGCCAGCACTCGAAATCGATCTCCTTCGACACCGAGCCCAACGAGCTGCCGCTGATCCGCGAAGGCTGCGCCATGCGCGCGCTCGGCTTCGTCGACCAGGAGATTTTCGCGCCGGGCATTCAGGCGAAATCCGGCAAGCATGTCGCCTGAATGGCCGGCAACGGCGCGACGCGCAGCATCCTAGTCTTCCCTAATAGCGTAGCCGGCGCCGCGAATGGTACGGATGACATCCGGCATGCGGCCGTTGTTGACGGCCTTGCGCAGCCGCCCGACATGCACGTCGACGGTTCGCTCGTCTATATAGATCGTCTCGCCCCAGACATTGTCGAGCAGTTGGCTGCGCGAGAACACGCGGCCGGGATGGCGCATCATGAATTCGAGCAGCCGGAACTCGGTCGGTCCGAGCCTGATCTCGCTCTTCTTGCGGTAGACCCGGTGCGATTCTCGATCGAGCACGATGTCGCCGACCTTGAGCACGCTCGACAGCACTTCCGGCTTGGCGCGGCGCAGCAGCGCTTTCACGCGCGCCATGAACTCCGGCGTCGAGAATGGCTTGACCAGATAGTCGTCGGCACCGGTGGACAGGCCGCGCACGCGGTCGCTTTCCTCACCGCGCGCGGTCAGCATGATGATCGGCAGCCGCTCGGTTTCGGGCCGCACTCTAAGCCGCCGGCAGAGCTCGATGCCGGAAACAGCCGGCACCATCCAGTCGAGCACCAGGAGATCGGGCACGTTTTCCTGCAGGCGGATCTCGGCCTCGTCGCCGCGTGTCACCACCTCGACCTGATAGCCTTCGGATTCGAGGTTGTAGCGGAGGAGCACGCCTAGTGGCTCCTCGTCCTCCACGACCATGATGCGTGGCGCGATCATATGCAGTTCACCCTCATCAGGCCGGCGTGGCCATCGCCGTCTCGTCCTGCTTCGGACGATTGGCGGGCAATTGCTGGCCGGTCAGCACATAATACGCATTTTCGGCGATGTTGGTGACATGATCGCCGATGCGCTCAAGATTCTTGGCGCAGAACAAGAGATGCGTGCAGGCGGTGATGTTGCGAGGGTCTTCCATCATGTAGGTCAAGAGCTCACGAAACACGGACGTGTATTTGACGTCGATGCGCTCGTCGTCATTCCTGAGTTTTGCAAGCGCTGCCGCATCGGTGGCGGCATATTCCTCGACGACGCCTTGCACCTGGATCAGCACCAGTTGCGCCATGGCGTCGATGGAGTGCGAGAGGTCGCGCGGCGTGACGCTCAAGCCCACGGTGCCGACGCGTTTGGCGATGTTCTTGGCGAGGTCGCCGATGCGCTCGAGGTCGCCCGCCATGCGGATCGAGCCGACCACGGCGCGCAGATCGTTGGCCATCGGCTGGCGCTTGGCGATCAGCGTGATGGCGCGGTCGTCCAGTTCGCGCTGGCGCGCATCCATGATGGCGTCGTCGGAAACGACACGCTGTGCCAGCGCATTGTCCGAATTGAGCAGCGCCCTGGTCGAGCCGCTGACCATCGAGCCTGCCAGATCGCCCATGTCGCGGATCAGCTTGCTGATCTGCCCGAGCTCTTCATCGAAGGAGGCGACGGTATGTTCACCCATGATCTTGGTCCTCGTGCCTGAAAATTCACCCGCCGGACGGCTCAGCCGAAGCGGCCGGTAATGTAGTCCTGGGTGCGCTTGTCGTCGGGGTTGGTGAACATCTTGTCGGTGGCGCCCTCCTCGACGAGATAGCCGAGATGGAACATCGCCGTGCGCTGCGACACGCGCGCCGCCTGCTGCATCGAGTGGGTGACGATGACGATCGTGTAGTTCTGGCGCAGTTCGTCGATCAGCTCCTCGACACGGGCGGTGGCGATCGGATCGAGCGCCGAGCAGGGCTCGTCCATCAGGATCACCTCCGGCGACACGGCGATGGCGCGCGCGATGCACAGGCGCTGCTGCTGGCCGCCGGACAGGCCGGTGCCGGGCTCCTGCAGGCGGTCCTTGACCTCGTTCCAGATCGCCGCCTTCTTCAGGCTCTGCTCGACGATCTGGTCCATGTCGGACTTGCGCTTGGCCAGCCCATGGATGCGCGGGCCGTAGGCGACGTTCTCGTAGATCGACTTCGGGAACGGGTTGGGTTTCTGGAACACCATGCCGACGCGGGCGCGCAGTTCGACGACATCGATGTTCTTGTCGTAGATGTCGTCTTCATCGAGCGTGATCTTGCCGGTCACCCGCGCCAAATCGATGGTGTCGTTCATGCGGTTGAGGCAGCGCAGGAAGGTCGACTTGCCGCAGCCGGACGGGCCGATCAGCGCCGTCACCTGGTTCTGACGCACGTCGAGATTGACGTCGAACAACGCCTGCTTCTCGCCGTAGAAGACGCCGACCTTGTCGCCGCGCATCTTGATGACTTCGTTCGACTTGGCGTTCATTTTGTCGCCCACTGCATTCTCAAGGGACTGTTCGGTCATGATGTTCATACCAAATTGCCTTTTTTCTACCAGCGCCGCTCGAAGCGGCGCCGGAGCACGATCGCGGTGATGTTCATGGCCATGAGGAAGACGAGCAGGATGATGATGGCGCCGGACATGCGCTCGACAAAAGCGCGCTCAGCCTCGTTTGCCCACATATAGATCTGAACCGGCAGCGCGGTCGCCGGATCGAAAGGCGTCGTCGGATAATCGGCGACGAAAGCGACCATGCCGATCAAGAGCAGCGGTGCTGTCTCGCCGAGCGCACGCGCCAGGCCGATGATGGTGCCGGTAAGGATGCCTGGGGCGGCAAGCGGCAGGATGTGATGGAACACCATCTGCATCTTGGAGGCGCCGAGACCTAGGGCCGCCGAGCGGATCGACGGCGGCACCGCGGCGAGGGCGGCGCGCGTGGCGATGATTATGGTCGGCAATGTCATCAAGGTCAGCACCAGGCCGCCGACGAAGGAAGCCGAGCGCGGCATGCCGAGGAAGTTGATGAACACGGCAAGGCCAAGCAGACCGAAGACGATCGACGGCACCGCCGCGAGATTGTTGATGTTGACTTCGATCAGGTCCGTAAAGCGGTTCTTCTTGGCGAACTCCTCCAGATAGATGGAGGCGGCGACGCCGATCGGCAGCGCCAGCAACAGCACGATCACCATCATGTAGAACGAGCCGATGATCGCCACGCCCATGCCCGACGTTTCGGGCCGGCTGGAGGCGCCATAGGTGAACAGGCCGGTGTTGAAATGCTCGGCCATCACGCCGTCGGCTTTAAGCTTGTTCATCCAGTCGATCTGCTGGTTGGACACCTTGCGGCGCGCTTCATCGACGCCGAGGTCGATCTGGCCCTTGAAGGCCGAGTCGAGGTTCGCGGCAGCCAGGATGTCGACGTCACGCGTCCTGCCGATCACCGACGGATCGGCGGAGACGATGTCGCGCAGCTGGACGCGGGCGCCTTCCGACAGGAAGCCCTTGAGCTTCAGCATCATCGGCTTGTTGGCCGGATCGATGCCGAGCTTGGCCACCAGCGCGTTTTCGGCGAGCTTGGGATAGTTCGCCTTGATCAGCACGGTAGGGTCGGTCGCGCGCTTGCCGGAGGGATCGATCACCTTCTCGTCGAAGGTGACCGGCAGCGTCACCGTCGTCTGCCAGAAGGCGGTGTAGCCTTTCGAGACGATGGTGATCAGCATGATGGCCAGGAACGCCAGGCCCACCGAGATCGCAATCACGCCATAGATGCGGAACCGGCGTTCGGCGGCATAGCGCGCCTTCAGCCCGATGTCGCGGCGCGGTCGCGCGACGGCGCCCGCCATCGTGTCCAGGGGGATGTCGGTCATTCGTACTGCTCCCGGTACTTGCGCACGATGTAGAGGGCGACGATGTTCATCACCAGCGTCAGCGCGAACAGCGTCAGGCCGAGCGCGAAGGCGACCAGCGTCTGCGGCGAGTTGAACTCGAGGTCGCCGGTCAGCTGGTTGACGATCTTGACGGTGATGGTCGTCATCGCCTCGAACGGATTGGCCGTCAGATTGGCGGCGACGCCCGCCGCCAGCACGACGATCATCGTCTCGCCGATGGCGCGCGACGCCGTCAACAGGATGGCGCCGACGATGCCGGGCAGTGCCGCCGGCAGGATCACCCGCTTGATCGTCTCGGAGCGGGTGGCGCCGAGGCCGAGCGAGCCGTCACGCATTGCGCGCGGCACCGCGGTGATGATGTCGTCGGACAAAGAGGACACGACCGGGATCAGCATGACGCCCATCACCAGACCGGCGGTGAAGATGCTCTGGCCCTGGATGAAGGGCGAGCCGCCGGTGAGTGCCGCCGACAGGTCGCGCAAGAACGGTCCGAGCGTGACAACGGCGAAGATGCCGTAGACGATGGTCGGAATGCCGGCCAGCAGTTCCAACGCCGGCTTGACCACCGAGCGCACACCGCGCGAGGCATATTCGGACATGTAGACCGCCGACATCAGCCCGACCGGCACTGCGACCAGAAGCGCGACGGCGGCGATGTAGAGCGTGCCGGCGAGTAGCGGGATCAGGCCGAACTGACCCTGGCTGCCGCCGGAACCGGCGGCGGCGAAACGCGGATCCCACACCGTGCCGAAGAAGAAGCTCATCGGCGATACGCTCTCGAAGAAGGTGATCGTCTGGAACAGCATCGACAGCACGATGCCGACCGTGGTCAGGATGGCGATGGTCGAGGCCGCAAGCAGCCCCCACAGCATCAGCTTCTCGACATTGTTGCGCGCCCTGGCGCGCGGCGCGATCTGCCTCAGCGCATAGAAGGCGCCGGCGACCGACAGCGCGAAGGTCAGCACGGCGCCGAACAGGCCGAGCCGGTCCTGGACCTGGTTCGCCTCGACCGCGATCGGGATCATATAGTCCTGTGTGTCGCTGGCCAGTGCCACGCCCTTGGCGGCGAGCAGCGGCTGCAATTCGGCGAAAGTAGCGGGAAGTGCGGTATCGCCATCGAGCCGGCGCAGGCCCTTGGCCAGGCTCTTCACCAGGCTGGCGTCGAGCGCTTCGCTGGCCACCTTTGTGTCGGCGGTGCGCTCGGGCAAAGCGGCATGGATGTGCCGGTCGAGATAGAAGGAAGAGCCGATATCCCAGACGGCGAGCAGCAGGACGGCAGGCAGGACCGCGAGCAGAAAGGCCCACCAGCCATGATAATGCGCGCGCGAATGCGGCTTGACCTTGCCGGTATCCTGCGCCGCTGCGCGCTGGCGGCCGATCACAAAAGCGACCACGCCTATGGCGATGACTATGGCGAGTACGAGCAAGGACGACATCACCCACCCCAGGGAAAATTCAGATCGCCGCCACCGTTGCGGCAAGCGGCGAAATCAGGGCGCGGATTTGGTCCGCGCCCTGATCCGGTCGGTTGATTACATCGTCTTTCCGGCGGCGAAGGCGTCGCGCTGGCCCTGACGTTCGGCGTCGGGAGCGGAAACCAGGCCGTACTGGGCGAGCGGGCTTTCCGGGCCGATCATCTGGTCATCAAGGAAGAACTCGACATATTCCTTGAGGCCGGGAACGACGCCCAGATGCGCCTTCTTGACGTAGAAGAACAACGGCCGCGACACGGGGTACGTGCCATCGGCGATGGTCTGCGTCGAAGGCACGATGCCTTCCACGGTAGCGACCTTCAGCTTGTCGGCATTGTTCTCGTAGAAGGCGAGGCCGAACACGCCAACGCCGGTCTTGTTGGAGTCGATGCGGGCCAGCGTCTCGGTGTAGTCGCCATCGATGTCGACAGCCTTGCCGTCCTTGCGGATGGCGATGCAGGTCTTGCCGATTTCCTTGTCGTCGGCGATGCCGGCAGCCTTCAAAGCGGCCTTGTCGCAGCCGGCGTCGAGCAGCTTGGTCTCGAACACTTCACGGGTGCCGTGCTTCTCACCCGGGATATAGGCGGCGATATCCCAGTCGGGCAGCTTCGGATTGACCTGGTTCCACTTGGTGTTCGGGTTGTCGACCAGCTTGCCGTCGACCACCAGCTTGGCGGCGAGCGCCTTGTAGATGTCGGCGGGAACCAGCGCCCAGTCCGGACCCTTGATGTCGGTGGCAAAGACGATGCCGTCATAGCCGATGCGGACTTCCTGGACGTCCTTGACGCCGGCGTCGGCGCAGGACTTCAGCTCGTCCTTCTTGATCGGGCGCGAGGAGTTGGCGATATCGATCGTGTCTTCGCCGACGCCCTTGCAGAACTCCTTGATGCCGGCGCCGCTGCCGCCGGACTCGACCACCGGGGTCTTGAAGTTGGTGAAGGTTTCGCCGAACTGCTCGGCGACGATCTTGGCGTAAGGCAGCACGGTCGACGAACCGGCGACCTGGATCTGGTCACGCGCAGCGGCGACACCGGACGATGCGGCGAACGCTACCGCCACGGCCGATGCCGTAACGAGGAATTTCTTCATGTGGCCTGCTCCTGTTCGGAAGATGGTCTCTTGGCGCCCTCTTCAAACCGGCGCCCGCTGAGGCCAATAGCCTTCGATTATTACAGTCGCATGACAGTTTCGTGTCAGCCCGGTAACGTCGCACAGACGTCTTGTGGGCCGCACCCTTTAAGCCGGTTGGTGGGAATGGAAGTTGCCGCTGGAATCAGACGCTTGCGCAATTCGTGCTGGCATCAAGTCCCGGCACACCGCAGGCCGCGATGCCGAGAAAGAAAAACCGGACGGGAGCGCGTTGCCCGTGGCCAGAGCGAATCTTGGCCGAGCCATCGCCAAAAACAGGTCCGTTGGGGTAGATTCGACGCTGTTTCTTGTCGGCGGTCGCTTGCTCCCGCCCGTAACTGAATGAGCGGTTTCGTTGCGACCATTGTCCTGACTGGGCGCTAGCTTTGATATGGTGCGATCGCACCATATCCTTGGCTGTTGCGGCGCGGCCGAATCCCGGCGGCGCCGCAGGTTGCTATCCAGCGTCTCGTTGGGCTTCGCCTGATATGCCGACCCAGCGCTCGACCTTTTCGAGCAGCGCCCTGGGGCTGATCGGCTTGGGCAAATAGTCATCCATGCCGGCTTCCAGGCAGCGCTCACGGTCGCCCTTCAAGGCATGCGCGGTGACGCCGACGATCGGGATATGCATACCCGTATGTTCTTCAAGCCGGCGAATTGCGGCGGTGGCCTCGAGCCCGTTCATCTCCGGCATCGAGACGTCCATCAGGATCATGCGCGGATTAAGCCGGCCGAAGGCATCGAGCGCCTTGCGCCCGTTGCCGACGATTTCGAAACTGTAGCCGGTTTCGCCGATTATCTGGGTGAACACCATCTGGTTTACTTCATTGTCCTCCGCAACGAGGATGTCGAGCCGGCGTTCATCCCCGGCGGCCCGGGCGCGGGCACGAACCGGCGGCGGTTGCAGTAGGGCCCGTTCCGAGGCAGCGAGCGGCGGCTTTGCCGGCGACGGTTCGTTCCTGCCGCCGCCGGAACCGCTGCTTGGCGCCGGCAGCACACGGCCGCCCGTGATATTGTGATGGTGGCGCTGGATGGTGGCGACCAGCGTTTCCAGAAGCACGGAGGAGCGCGCCGGCTTGATCAGCTGGGCGTCGATGCCGAGATCGCGATAGCTGGTGTTGGCGAGCGACTGGTCGACCGAAGTCAGCATGATGATCGGCGTGTCGGCCAGCCCTGCGGTGCTGCGCACGACGCGCGCCATTTCGGCGCCGCTCATCCCCGGCATCTGATAATCGAGCACGACGCAATCGACCGGCACGCCACAGGCAGCCGCGGCAACCAGCACCTTGAGCCCTTCGGGTCCGCTTTCGGCGGCGCAGGAATCGAAGGTCCATGAGGCCATCTGCTCGCTCAGGATCGATCGGTTGACGGCATTGTCGTCGACGATCAGCACCCGTGAGCCGGTCACGTCGACCGGCATGATCCGCCGTCCGGTCTGTTCCTCGGCCCTGGGCAATGTCACGGTGAACCAGAAGGTCGAGCCCTTGCCTTCGGCGCTCTCGACACCGATCTCGCCGCCCATCAACTCGACCAGCCGCGAGGTGATGGCGAGCCCGAGCCCTGTGCCTTCGTGGCGTCTGGTCGACGAGGTGTCGGCCTGACTGAATTTTTCGAAGACGAGGTTTAATTTCTGCTGCGGAATGCCGATGCCGGTGTCGGTGACCGAAACGGTAAGCTTTGTCCCCGTCGGCCCCCTTTGTCCGGTCACGTCGACCAGCACGTGGCCTTCGTCGGTAAACTTCACCGCGTTGCCGACCAGATTGGTGACGATCTGCCTGACGCGACCGACATCGCCGACGAACAGGCTTTCCAGGCCCGGCTCGACGCGCACGATGAGCTCGAGGTCCTTCTCCTTGGCGCGCGTCGATATCAGCGTCGCCACATCCTCGATCGCTTCGGGCAGGTTGAAGGGCGCAGGGTCGAGCACCAGCTGTCCGGCATCGATCTTGGAGAAGTCCAGTATGTCGTTGATGATGGTCAAGAGCGCGTTACCCGACTTGACGATGATATCGGTGAACGTCTTCTGCTTGGGATCGAGGTCGGATTTGGCCAGCAACTCGGCCATGCCGAGTACGCCGTTCATCGGCGTGCGGATCTCGTGGCTCATATTGGCCAGGAATTCCGACTTGGCGCGGTCGGCCAGCACGGCGCGCTGGCGCGCCTCGCGCAGTTCGGCCTCGCGCAGCTTCAGTTCGGTGATGTCGGTGGTCGACCCAATCAGATAGAGCGAACCGTCGGACGCGATCATCGCGCCCTTGCGGGCGAACTGGTGGCGCACGCTGCCGTCGGCAAGCGTCACCGTTTCCTCGATCTCCTGTGTATCGCCTGTGCGCAGCACGGCGAGATCGCTGTTGACGAAGGCTTCGCCGTCTTCGCCGAAAATCTCGATGTCCGTCTTGCCGATCGCGTCTTCCCTGCGGAGGCCGGTGAGGTCGCACCAGCCCTTGTTGACGTAGAACTGCCTGAGGTCGGAGCGCTTGGCGTAGATCGACACCGGCACGTTGTCGATGAGATTGCGGAACACCTCGTTCTCGCGCATGCTCTCTTCCAGCGCCTGCTCGCGCGCCTTGACGTCGGTGATGTCGGTGCTGGAGCCGACAAGGTGCACCGACCCATCGAGCGCCACCAGCCGGCTCTTGCGCGTCATCAATTGCCGCACCGTGCCGTCGCGATGGGTAACGGGCTCCTCGATCTCGCGGCCGCGGCCGGTGACGACGACCTCGGTGTCGTCATGGGTGTAGGTTTCGGCGTCGTCGATGCCGAAAAGCTGGAGATCGGTCCGGCCGATGACTTCCTCCTTGGGGATGCCGGTCAGCGCGCACCAGGCCTTGTTGACGAATTCCATGCTCAGATCCTGCGCCTTGATGAAGGCGGCGACCGGCAGTTCGTCCATGACGTGGCGGAACAGGTCGATCTGGCGCATGCTTTCCTGCAGCGCCTTTTCGCGGCTCTTGATCTCCGAGATGTCGACGCGCACGCCGATGAAGGTGCCGTCCTCGGTGCGCATATCGTAGACCTGATACCAGCGGCCGTCCGCATTGAGGCGCTCATAGGACGAGTTGGGCAGGCGATAGCGGGCGAGGATGGCATTGAGCCAGACATCGGGGTCGCCTTCATAGAGCCTATCGATTTCTCGATCGCCGCTCGATCGGAAATAGCCGACCGAACGTCCGAGTTCCAGGGCCTCGCGGAAGCTGCGGCCGGGCTGCCATGCCGGTTTCAGCTCCGGCAGCGTGTCCTGCAGCTTGCGGTTTGCAAAGACGAACTTGTCGTCGCGGTCATAGATGATGACGGCCGCCGGCAGCGACTCCAGCACCGTGGTGAGGTTCTTGCGGGCGTCCTCGGCTTCGGTCTCGCGGCGCTTCATGTCGGAGATGTCGAACAGGAAACCGGCGACATAGTTGCGGCCGCTGGGCATGCCGACGCGGTTCTTGCGCACGATGCGCGAGCGGCTGGCGCCCTCGGCGTCGAAAGTCTCCTCGACCTCGTAGGGCGTGCCGGTCGCCAGCACGGCGCGTTCGCTGTCTTCGAATTGCGCGGCGTCCTTTTGCTTGAGGAAGTCGCCGCCGGGCCTGCCCAGCATCGCTTGCGGGCTCTGTCCGAACAGTGCCGAAAACGCCTCATTGACGAAGACGAAACGCAGATTGTCGTCCTTGACGAAGATCGGGTCCTTGACGCCGTTGATCACCGCCTCGGCCAGCCGCGATTTCTCCAGCGCTTGGGCGAGTTCAGCCTCGCGATCCTTCATGTTGGTGACGTCGACATAGGAGATCAGCCTTTTGCCGCCGGCGAGCGGCGCCAGCGAGGCAATCAGCGTACGGCCGTCATTGCGCGGCAGTTGCCTGGAGCCCACCAGGCCGGCCGAGATTTCTGCTTCGCGCTCGGCGATGTGGCCCTGCCATTCGGCATCGTCAGCACCGTAAGGGTCCATATCGCGGCTGGCCTGCATCAGTTCGCGGAAGCCGCAGCCGATGCCGGCGCGTCGGGGATCGATTTCCCAGAAATCATAGAAGGCGCGGTTGATCACCTCCGCGCGCATCTCCGCATCGAGGACGAGCACGCCGATCGGCATCTGGTCGACCATCGTGCGAAGATTGGCGAAGGTCTCCGTAATTTTGGCGTTGGCACTCTCGATCTCGGCGTCGCGACGCTTGAGCTCGGAGACGTCGTAGTAGGTCAACAGCCGCTTGCCGCCGGACAACGCCGTCACGGAGAACATCATCGTCCTGCCATTGGCATGGAGAAATTCGCGTGGCGCAACCGAGCCGGCGCTGATCTCCTCGATGCGTGTGGCTAGGTAGTGCTGCCACTGCTGTTCATCGAGATCGCCGTAGATGCCGTTGCGGCGGTTGAGTTCCATCAACAGACTGAACGGCGCGCCGACAGTGACGGCGCCATCGGGAATCCTGGAGAGCTCGCGATAGGCCTTGTTGACGATGAGTGTGCCGAGCTTTTCGTCAAGCAGCACGACGCCCATATGCATGGCATCCATCGTCCGCTCGAGATCGGCGAGGTGCTGCGTGGCCTCGCCGGCCGGCGGATCGCTCTCCTCCTCCCGCAGTTCGTCCAGCGCACCGGCCAGTGCCGTGACGTTGCGGCCGATGCCGCGATAGCCGATGAATTCGCCTTCGCCGTCGAACCGCGGGGAACCGGTGATCGAAACCCAGCGGCAGCCGGGACGGCCGCCCTTCAACTCATAAACAAAGTCGCGAAACGGCCGATGCGCCTGCAGATCCTCCAGATGCGCGGCGGCGTGTCGATTGCCGTGCACCATCTGCTTGAGGAAATCGAAGCGGAAACGGCCAAGAATGCTGGCCGGATCGATGCCGGTGGCGGCCTGGTAGTTCTCCGAAAGCCAGGAAAAGCGCAGCTCGGCGTCGGTCTCCCAGACCCAGTCGGCGCCGGCCCCGACCAGTTCGCGCAGCGCTTCGGGCGAAACCCCGACGGACGTATCCTGGCCGTTCACCACCCCTTTTCGGGAACCGCGTCCGCCGCGTGTTCCAACAGTCCCGTCAGCCATCCCGTTCCCACCCCGAAAGCCAAGGCCGAACCCCCTCAGCGGTTCGCCGGCGGAATGTGCCCGAGAAGCATTAATGATCCGCTAACCATAACCATCCAGACTGCGGCCAGAGCCACATTGCCCTGCGGTATTCCGCCGGTTGTCGGCGGAACCCCGGCCGGGCTATAAGTCGGCGGGGGTGTTGCTGATGACCGGTTGGATCGTGCCTTGTTTCCTGTGCCTGGCGCTGCTTGCGGGCAGCGGCTGCGCACGCAGCTATGACGGCACGGTGGTGATCCCGAAGCCGCTCGATATCAGGCGGGTCTGGGATCGCGATCCGTCGCAGACTGAGGCCAGCCGGATGCAGGCGGCAGCCGGTGTGTTTCCGACGCCGCCGCCGCAGGAGCCCTACCGGCCCGCGGCACGCAGGCACACAACACAAATAGCTGCGCCAAGGCGGCACGTCAGGTCCAGCCCTCCCAGCATGGCTTCCGAACCGGCCAATCCGCTCACCTGCAAGAATGTCAGCGAACCCGGCAAACGCTACAGGATGGTTTGCGAATAGCTGGTACTAGAGCAATTCCAGGAAAAGTGTGAAACGGTTTTCCGTCCGGAATTGCGTAAAACAAAGACATAGAGCGGTTCGCCGTTTCGGTGAAACGGTGAAACGCTCTAGGCGCAGGTTACTCCGCCGGGAAGAAAGCCGGCCCGACCACCCTGACCGGCCGCGAGCCGGCCAATGGCTCGGCCGACTGTCGCTGGGCGGCGCCCCTGGCCTCTGCAGCGTCTGCGCCAGGCTGGGGAATTTGCGCCACGGTGCCAAGATCCGGCTTCGCTGACGGCAAAGGAATGATCGCGTTGGCCATATTGGCTGGCGTCACCGTGCGCGCTCTCAGCTCGGCAACGCGCCGGTGATAGCGCTTGAGGTCGCAGGCCCTGAAGTTCGCATCACCGCGATATTTGAAGGCCGTCGGCAGGTCCTTGTAGGACGTGCGCGTATTGAGCGCGACCATCTCTTCGGTTTCAAGGCTTGGATCACTGAGCGTGTACAGGTCGACGCCGGCATCGTCGCAGATGTAGCGGCACTGATCGACCATCTCCTTGACATCGCCGCCTTGCACGAACTGCGATTTCGGCGCCGGGAAGAAATAGCCGTCCGAGAGACGAACGCAAAACAGCATCGAATTGCTGCCGATCAGGGCGCCAGCCGGACGCTGTCTTTGTTGCCCGGCGGCGGGCGTGCAGCCGAGCGCGACGAGCCTGGCCTGCAGTCCGGACGCATCCCGGCGCGAAATCGCGGCGCCGCGATCTGGCGTTGCACCTGTGTGCGGCTTTTGGCGAGGTCGGCGCAAGCATTGAAGAAGCCCCCCACCGCACTTTGCGCCGTGCACCGACGTTGCCTCTCCAGCCCCTGGATCGCCGCAAGCTGGCGACGCAGCTGCGCAAGCTCGGGGCTGATCCCGCCGCTGCGGCCGGACGGTGCCAGCTGGCTCCTGAGCGCGGCGCATGGATCGGCAAGGGAAGCCGAAATGCCGAGGACGCTTGCCGCTACCGACACCAGTGCAAAGGTCACGACTGCCACAAACGCATCATCGGCGACACCTGGTGCCTTGTACCCCTGTGGAGCCGATCGCCGCTCCAGCCGATTGAGCCTCAATGCGGGAGGTAAGTCTAATTCAAGAGACGCCAGCAACCGCCAGGTATTTTATGCCGAGTGTATTATGCCGGTTCCTGTAAATTCGCTATTACACTTTTGTTTCAAGATTGAGACGTAGCCAGGCTTGGGCGAGCCCAGGCCGCCGCAATCATCGATCCCGCGTTGTCGGCCCTTGCGGATGAAACCTTTCTCCGGTGTCTCGCGTTGTGTCGGGCAAAGGAGACGAAGATGTCTATTCACTTCACTGTCTCTGGCCTGACCAGGAACCTGTTCCACTCGCTGGGGCTGGACCATGAGCGGGCGCCGAGAGCGCTCGATCCCGAACAGAGCCTGTTGCTGGAATGCTATCTGGCCGGACAGATTCCGGAATCCGCCTGGGCCGACTACGTCTTCGAGACGCCGGAACTGCAACGGCATGTCGATATCAGACGCCCGCACAACTGATCAGAGCAACTTCAGCAAAAGTGTGAGTCGTTTTTCCGGGAAAAGCGCGTAGCGCTTTCCCCTGGGAATTGCGTCAAGACAACGAGAGAGGGGGTCGCCGTTTCTGTGAAACGGTGAAACGCTCGCCCGCTCGCCTACTGCTTGGGCGAAGCGAATTGCACGGTGAAGACATTGCCCGCGACGCCTTGCGCCAGCGTCGGCGAGAAGCTCAACGGCAGGCACTTTTGCAGGGCAGTGGTTGCGGCGTCGACGAACGACTTCCTAGTATCCGCATCGCCATCGACCTTGATCGCCGTCGGCCGCGGCGGACCGATCAGCGTGCCGTCGCGCTTGAAGCTGAAGCTCAAGGTGACGCTGGCATTTCCAGCACCCGCCGGCGGCGTCCAGCACGCCTGGATGGCATCGCCGACCTCCGCCATCGTGTCGAGCGGCGCGGCATTGCACGGGTAGCCCCCGACCAACACAACACCGGCAATCGCAAACACTCTCGCTACGCCCTTCATCGCAAAGCTCCTCGTGTGTCGTCCGCCGACCATGATGGTAGGGTCGAAGCAGACTGTGGCAATATGCCTGATGTCAGACTTTACGGCATGAGACGGGCCCGATGGCGCATCGGCGAAAAGCAAAAGGCCGGCATTGCGCCGACCTTTCCCTTCACCCTTGCGCCAGTACATCCGTGGTCGCGCGGTGCCTTCAATAGACAGCGTTCTGGTTAATGAATCCTTAGCGTTGCGCGCTGGCCTGCGACTTCACATAGGCGATGTAGCCGCGCACGTCGCCGGCCGGCTCGGCATAGGCCTGGCCGAGTTTCTTCTCCATCGCCGTGACATACTCCTTGGCCCATTTTGGCAGCGCATAGTCGATGACGGCCAGGAACTCCAGCGTCGATGCCAGGCGTATGTCGGCGATCGACGGGTGCTTGCCGCCGATGAACGGCTTGCCGTCCCTGAAGAAGGAGTGAAACACCTCCAGCGGCTCGGCAATGGCGGCCATGGCGGCCTTCTGCGCCTCGGACTTCTTCTCCGGATGAGCGTCGCTATGGCCGACCTCGCCGGCGTAATGCGGAAAACCCAGCGCCGGATAGGTGGCGCGCGCCACATACGGGTAGAGCGTGCCGATCAGGTAGAACATGGCGCTGTCGACCATCGCCCGCTTGGCCGGCGCCTTGGGATAGAATTTCTCCAGCCCGTGCTTGTTGGCGAGATACTGCATGATGGCACAGCTCTCCCAGAGCACGCCGCGCGGCAGCCCCTTGTCCTCGATCATCGGCGTCAGATGCGCCGGATTGCGCGCCATATATTCGGGCGAGCGCGTGTGGCCCCAAGCGTCGGTCTCGGCGGCGTCGAACCCAGCCGCACGGGCAAACACCCGGACGGTCATGTTGTTGACGCTCGGCTTCAGCATCGAGAGCTTCAGCGCCGGTTTTTTCGCCGCCTTGGCCTTCGGCCCCGACATCTTAGTAGCCGGCTTTGTCGCGGCTTTCGCGGCCGGCTTTGCGGCTGCCTTCGGCGCGGCCTTTACGGCCATTTTTGCCGCCGGCTTCGCGGCGGCTTTTGCTGCTGGCTTGGCCGCTGATTTGCCAGCGCTCTTGGTCACTGTTTTTGCCATTATGGTCCTCCCCTTTTGCTGGCCGTCAGTATGGATTCTTCGGCGTCCGCTCGTCCGACAAGGTCGCGCGCGACCACTCGACCAACGTCTGGATCGCGTCGGCAAGGTGCACTTCGGCGATGTTGTAGTCGCCGCGCGCCACGCGCAGCTTGTGCGCCTGCATCAAGACGTCGGCATGGGTGAAGCCGGCCGGCGGCTCGAAGCGGTAGGACGCCAGCTCGATCAAGAGGCCGAGCGGATCCTCGAAATAGATCGAATCCATGAAGCCGCGATCCTTGACGCCGCTGTGCTTGATGGCGCGCTCGTCGAGCCGGGCGACCGCCTGCAGGAAGGTCACGCGCGACACCGAGAACGCAATATGATGGACGCAGCCCGGTTCGGTGGGCGTGCGCCGCTTGACCGGCGTGCGGCTCTCGTCGGTGAAGACGGTGATCAGCCTGCCGTCGCCGGGATCGAAATAAAGATGGCTTTCGCTTGGCTTGTCGAGGTTGGGCTGCTCGAAAATGAACGGCATGCCGAGCACGCCTTCCCAGAAATCGATCGAGGTTCGGCGGCCGGCGCCGACGAGCGTGATGTGATGGACGCCCTGCGACTGCAGTTTCTGCATCGGTCCTCCTCGCCGACCCTCGCCTATGTTCCCCGGCGTCTTGGGCGCCGCAAAGAGCCCTTTGGCTAGGCTTCGTACATGATGCTAGTGCAATTGGCAGCGCCGCGCCAGAAGCTCGCGGAAACTGCCGGCGCTGGATGGTGAAAGAGGCCTAAGGTTGCATGACCTGAGGCTATGCAACGGCTCTGAGCTCGGCTTCCGCCAGCGTGCCCAGGCCCGCGCATTCGGCACATGCCATCGTCTGCCCTGGACAGCCGGCCCGATGCGTGCCTTGCGGGCAGCAATGCCCTTTCGACTCACGCCATTTCAAGCAATCGAAAACCTGCCCGCTGCCGTGACAGCACGGGCATATCATTTTTGCCGAATTCATGCCTGCTATGCCAAACCAAATCCGCGTTGCCGCAGATGCTATCCCCGCACCGCAAGTAACAGAGATCGCTACGCTTTCAAGCGTCGCGGCCTGACTTAAATTGGGTGTATTCGGGTGCGCGGACTTGCCGAATTTCGCTGATGCCGCCGACCCTCGCGGTCACACGCGATCCGCGCGGCTGCTGCCCGAAATTTTCGATGATGCGGAAGGAAAGTCGTTGCTTGGTACGCCCAAGGGGAATCGAACCCCTGTTCCCGCCGTGAGAGGGCGGTGTCCTGACCGCTAGACGATGGGCGCGTTCAAGAACCGGCGATATAGGCTGACGGTTTGGAAAAAGCAACTGGCTTCGAACGGCCGGACCGCTTCTGTGCAATGTCGGTTCGTGGACCTAGCGTTTCGGCTCGATCAGGTCCCACAGATTGCCATAGAGGTCGGCGAAAACCGCCACGGTGCCGTAAGGCTCATGGCGTGGCGTTTCGTGGAACTCGACGCCGTTTTCCAGCATCGTCGCATGGTCCCTGGCAAAATCATCGGTTTCGAGAAACAAAACCACGCGGCCTCCGGTCTGGTCGCCGACGCGGCTCTTCTGCACATCGTCCAACGCTTCCGCCAGAAGCAGCCGGGGCCCTTGCCCGACCGCCGGCGTTACCGTCACCCAGCGCTTGCCGTCGCCGAGCTCGATGTCGTCGCAGAGGACAAAGCCAAGCTTGCCGACATACCAGGCGATCGCCTCGTCATAGTCGGCGACGACGAGCGTGATGGTTGCGATGCGGCGATGGTCGGCAAACCCGGTCATTGTTTCGGCCCGCTCATTTGTTGCGGATGGCGAAGCGGCCGATGATACGGCGCTCGGCGATGTCGTAGACGAAGATGGTGCGGCTGCCGTCGCTGATCTCGGCGTCGATCGAAATGCGATTGCCCGACAGAGCCTGGCTGATCACCTTGGCTCCGACCGGGAGCACTATGTCGGCCACGAGCGGCTCGCCGGGCGGAACTGGAATGTCGTTGGCGAGCGGCGGGTTCGCGGGCGGCGCTTTGCGCGATTTGTAGACAATGGCCGCGATCACCACCATAAGGGCCAGCAAAAGCAGGCCGAGATTGATGGCCATGAAACGGATGAGCCTGCCGCGCACCTTTTCGATCTCGGGATCGAGCGGCTTTTCTTCTTCATCGGCAACGGGCCGGGCCATGGCAGAACTTTCCGGAACTTTTTTCGATGAGCGCTCATAGCGAAGAGACCCCTGAATTGATAGAGGCTGGACAATTCATAGAGGCGGCGCCGACCGTGCTCGAAGCCGGCGCGGAAGCGGCCGGCCAGCGCCTCGACCAGTGGCTGGCGAGCGCCCTCGGGCCTGACATGTCGCGCAGCCGGGTGCAGATGCTGATCCGGCAAGGTGCCGTTTCGATCGACGGCAAGCCGGTCGACGAGACCAAGCGCAAAATGAGTGCCGGCGAGCGCGTATCGGTCGTCATGCCCAAGCCCGAACCGGCCGAACCGCAAGGCGAGCCCATCGCGCTCGACGTGCTTTATGAGGACGACGAGCTGATCGTCATCAACAAGCCGGCCGGCCTCGTCGTCCATCCCGGCGCCGGCAACTGGACCGGCACGCTGGTCAATGCCCTGATCCACCACTGCGGCGACAGTCTTTCAGGCATTGGCGGCGTCAGGCGGCCGGGCATCGTCCATCGGCTGGACAAGGAAACCAGCGGCGTCATGGTGGTGGCTAAGACCGACCGCGCCCACAAGGCGCTGTCGGAGGCCTTTGCCGACCACGGCCGCACCGGCGACCTCGAACGTGCTTATTTGGCGCTGGTTTGGGGCATCCCTCCACGGCCGACCGGAACGGTCGACGCGCCGCTTGGCCGTGCTGCCGACCGCGTGCGCCGCGCCGTCGTGCCGGAAGGCCGTGACGATGCCCGCCGCGCCGTGACCCATTTCACCGTCAAGGAGCGTTTCGGCGAGGGCCAGCAGGCGTTCGCCACCGCCAGCCTGGTCGAATGCCGGCTGGAAACCGGCCGCACCCACCAGATCCGCGTTCACATGGCTCATATCGGCCATCCCGTCATCGGTGACCCCGATTACGGCCAGGCCTTCCGCACCAAGGCCAACCGGCTGCCCGAACTGCTGAAGGGTCAGGTCAAGGCATTTTCCAGGCAAGCTTTGCATGCCTGGCTTCTTGCATTTCGGCACCCGGCTACCCATTTATCGATGAGGTTCGAGGCGCCGATACCGGGGGACATGGAGGAACTCGTCGGCGGCTTCCGCAAGCTCTGAACCCGAGCAATTCCAGGAAAAGTGTGAAACGGTTTTCCGTCCGGAATTGCGTCTAAACAAGCCAGCTAAAACCTGAGCGGCATTGTTCACTTCAGCGTGACACACTGTTTCGTGTTGAACAAATGCCTGTCTTTTCTGGTTTTGTTCCTATATAAATCAGTTGCCGCGGGCGAGCCTTTTGGTGCTCGCGTCACATGCCCGCCGCGTTTCGGGGGCATCACTCCAATAGAGAGGGGGCGCAATCATGGCCCAGTCACTACCCAGTATTGTTTCCGGCGAAGGCGGCCTCAGCCGCTACCTGGAAGAAATCCGCCGCTTTCCCATGCTTCAGCCGCAGGAAGAGTACATGCTCGCCAAGCGCTACGCCGAGCATGAAGACACCAGCGCTGCGCACAAGCTCGTCACCAGCCACCTTCGGCTCGTTGCCAAGATCGCCATGGGCTATCGCGGCTACGGCCTGCCGATCGGCGAAGTGATCTCGGAAGGCAATGTCGGCCTGATGCAGGCCGTCAAGAAATTCGAACCCGAGCGTGGCTTCCGCCTCGCGACCTACGCCATGTGGTGGATCAAGGCCTCGATCCAGGAGTACATCCTGCGCTCGTGGAGCCTGGTCAAGATGGGCACGACCGCCAATCAGAAGCGCCTGTTCTTCAACCTGCGCAAGGTGAAGGGCAAGATCCAGGCGCTGGACGATGGCGACCTCAAGCCCGACCAGATCACCGAGATCGCCACCCGGCTGAACGTGTCGGAAGCCGAAGTCGTGTCGATGAACCGCCGCCTGTCGGGCGACGCGTCGCTGAACGCGCCGATCCGCGCCAGCGAAGGTGAATCCGGCGAATGGCAGGACTGGCTGGTCGATGACCACGAAAGCCAGGAAGACATGCTGATCGAACAGGACGAGCTGGAAAACCGCCGCGGCATGCTGTCGGGTGCTTTGGCCGTGCTGAACGATCGTGAGCGGCGCATCTTCGAGGCACGCCGCCTCGCCGAGGAGCCACTGACGCTGGAAGAGCTGTCGTCCGAGTTCGACATCAGCCGCGAGCGCGTGCGCCAGATCGAGGTGCGCGCCTTCGAGAAGGTGCAGGACGCGGTCAAGGCCGCCGCCAAGCGCCAGATGCAGGCGCTGCGCACGATCGAGGCGCAGCCCGCGGCGTAAAGCCGGGTTCGGCTAAGGAACAGAAGGCGGCGTCGGGAAACCGGCGCCGCCTTTTTTGTTTTGTCGTCCGTCGGCGGTTAGCGAAAGTCGGGCAACAGCTGATCTCCCCCCTTGAGGGGGAGATATCCGGCAGGACAGAGGGGGGCGTGACGGATCGCAGCTTGCGATTTTAACTATCCCCAACCTGGAATTGTTCGAGCACACAGCAAAGGTCGGCGGGACAGCACCCCCCTCTGCCCTGCCGGGCATCTCCCCCTCAAGTGGGGAGGTTGGCAGCTTCGGCGACGGCGCCAACAGCATGAACCGATCTACAGCCCATCCAGCGGAAACTTGAGATACCTTCGGCCGTTGGCCTCCGGTTCCGGCAGCCGTCCACCATTCATGTTGACCTGCAGCGCATGCAGGATCAGCCGCGGCATCGGCAGTGTCTTGTCGCGCGCTTCGCGCAAGTCGACGAACTCGGCTTCGCTGCGCGCCGCAACGAGGTGGATATTCTTTGCCCTCTGCTCGGCGACCGTGCTCTCCCAGTACGGCTCGCGCCCGCCGGCCTGATAGTCGTGGCCGACGAACACGCGCGTATCGTCCGGCAGCGCCAGAATGCCCTCAATCGAATGCCACAGCCGCGCGGCACTGCCGCCGGGAAAGTCCGTCCTTGCCGAGCCGCTGTCGGGCATGAACAGCGTGTCGTGGACGAAGGCTGCGTCGCCGATGACATAGGTGATCGAGGCCAGCGTGTGGCCGGGCGAGAACAGCACCTTGACCGGCAGGTTGCCGATCATGAACGTTTCGCCTTCCCCAAACAGCCGGTCCCACTGCGAGCCGTCTGCGGGGAAATCCGGCCAGTTGTAGATCGCCTTCCACAGCGCCTGGACTTCGATGATCCTGTCGCCGATCGCCGTCGGCGCGCCGGTCTTTTCCCGGAGATAGTGCGCCGCCGAGAAATGATCGGCATGCGGATGGGTGTCCAGGATCCACTCGAGCTCCAGCCCGTTTTCGCGGATAAAATCCAGCAAGGCGTCGGCATTCTTCGTCGCCGTCGCGCCGGATTTTTCGTCGAAGTCGAGGATCGGGTCGATGACGGCGCAGCGTCTCGTCACCGGGTCGGTGACGACATACTGGATCGCGCCGGTCGGCTTGTCGTAGAAGCCGGCGACCTCAGGTTTGGCCGAAGCGATGTCCAATGTCCGGCTCCCCTGCCCCTTGCCCGACAGGAACCGTTTTCTCCGTCGGGACTGAACAAGAGCATGGTCATCTGGCAAAGCGCGCCGGTCAAGCACGCCTTGCCACAAATAGGACTGAAGCCCGAAATAGCTCCGACGGAGCAAAACCTAGGCTGACGGCTGCTTGGTCTTCCTGAGATAGGGCAGGATCGTCTCGAAAGCGCCAAAACGCTTGACCGCATCTTCGTTCGAAACCGCGGCGGTGATGATCACATCCTCGCCCTGCTTCCAGTTGGCCGGCGTCGCCACCTGGTGCTTGGCGGTCAGCTGCATGGAATCGACCGCGCGCAGGATCTCGTCGAAGTTGCGGCCCGTCGTCATTGGGTAAGTCAGCACCAGCTTGATCTTCTTGTCCGGCCCGACGACATAGACCGAGCGCACCGTGGCGTTGTCGGCCGGCGTGCGGCCTTCCGACGTCTCGCCGGCGCCCGCCGGCAGCATGTCATAAAGCTTGGCCACCTTGAGATCCTTGTCGCCGATCAGCGGGTAGTTCACCGTCTGGCCGGTCGCCGTCTTGATGTCGGCCTGCCACTTGTCGTGGCTCGCAACGGGATCGACGGAAATGCCGATGACCTTGACGTTGCGCTTCTTGAACTCGCCTTCGAGCCCCGCCATCGTGCCCAGCTCGGTGGTGCAGACCGGGGTGAAATTCTTCGGATGGCTGAACAGGATCGCCCAGCCGTCGCCGATCCAGTCATGAAACTTGATCGGCCCTTGCGTGGTCTCGGCGGTGAAGTCAGGCGCGATGTCGTTGATACGAAGGCTCATGGCATTATTTCCCCAGCAACAGATTTCGTCAGGAGCGGCCGTGGACGGCGTCAACGCTCCGGCATTGCCGCATCTTAGCGCAAAAATCGCGGCTGCAGGACAATAGGAAACTATTATTGGCGACGGAACGAGCACTTTCGTTCCACGGACCGACGTTGGGCCGACAATCTTTCGTTTGTGCGGGAAAGGCTCAGGCCTTGTTGACCGCCAGCGACGTGGCCAGGTCTTCCATGCGCTGGGCGAGCGCGCCGAGCGCGCTGGTCAGCACGGTGTCGTTCTTGTCGGCCTTGGTCAGCGCTTCGTCGCGCGTCTTGCGCAGCGTCTGCACTTCGGCCTCCATGCCCTTGACCCGCTTCTGCAGCTCCGAAAGCTCGTCCATCACCATGATGCCGGCCATCACCGTCAGCCGCTGGTCGCCGATCTCGCCGAACGAAACCTTCAGATGCGAGACATAACGGTCGAACCGCTCGGCGAGGTCGATCAGGTGCTCTTCCTGACCCTCGTCGCAAGCCATGCGATACTGCTTGCCGTCGATGGAAACCGTGACCTGTGCCATGGCCTGCAGCTCCTACCTGTCCAGCACCGCGCGGATGGTTTCCATGGCGGTCACCAAGCGGCGCGAAACTTCCTTGTTGGCATCTTCCAGCCGTTCGGCGCGGGCTTCGGAATTGTCGAGTTCCTGCGCCAGCCGTGAACGGTCGGCGTTCATGCGCTGCACCTCAGCCTCGGCTTCGGAATAGTCGCGCTCGTGCTCGAGCTTGGCCGCGACGGCGTTTTCCAGCCCCTCGATGGCCTTGCCCAGCCTGTGGATGACTTCCTTGAGTGTGGTTTCGCCGGTCATGGCCTTCGTCCTGTGCCCTGCCCATCACCGAATCGCTTCGCGTTCAGAACGCGTTAACAAGGAAACATTAGGCACCGGGTGAAGGCAACGTCAACAAAGCTCTCGCGACTGTCCCCCGCTAACGCTAATGTAGGTCGCCCCATAAGGTCTCAAAGCCATCACAAGACCGGCAAATGTGCAGCCGATTTGTTGACTAAAAGCCCGTGGCTGCTATGTGTCGCGCACTCTTTCCTGGGCTCTGCCAAGCCCACAAATCCCCACCCCGGAGGTACCATGACGTCGCGTGAACAACATGACCGGATGGCCAATGCGATCCGTTTTCTCTCCATGGACGCCGTCGAGAAGTCCCAGTCCGGCCATCCCGGCCTGCCCATGGGCTGCGCCGACATCGCCACAGTGCTGTTCACCCGCTTTCTGAAATATGATCCGAAGAACCCCCATTGGCCGGACCGCGACCGCTTCATCCTGTCGGCCGGCCATGGTTCGATGCTGCTCTACTCGCTGCTGCATCTGACCGGTTACGAGGACATGACCCTCGACCAGATCAAGCATTTCCGCCAGCTGGGTTCCAAGACTGCCGGCCATCCCGAATACGGCCATGCCACCGGCATCGAGACGACGACCGGCCCGCTCGGCCAGGGCCTCGCCAATTCGGTCGGCTTCGCGCTCGGCGAGCGCATCATGAACGCCGCCTTCGGCAACGACCTCGTCGACCACCACACCTATGTGCTGGCCGGCGACGGCTGCCTGATGGAAGGTGTTTCCCAGGAAGCCATCGCGCTGGCCGGCCACCTCAAGCTCAACAAGCTGATCGTCTTCTGGGACAACAACAACATCTCGATCGACGGTCCGGTTTCGCTTGCAGACAACACCGACCAGGTCGCCCGCTTCCAGGCCTCGGGCTGGAATGCCAGCCACATTGACGGCACCGACCCCGAGGCGATCGCCTACGCCATCGAAGCCGCCCGCCATTCCGACAAGCCGACGATGATCGCCTGCAAGACGACCATCGGCTTCGGCGCCCCGACCAAGGCCGGCACCAACAAGGCGCACGGTTCGCCGCTCGGCGCCGACGAGATCGCAGGCGCGCGGAAATTCTTCAACTGGGACTCGCCGCCCTTCGAAATTCCGGCCGACATTCTCGACGCCTGGCGCACCGCCGGCAAGGCCGGCGTCAAGCCGCGCACCGACTGGGAAGGCCGGCTCGCCAAGGCCAAGCCCGAGCTGAAGGCCGAGTTCGAGCGCCGCCTCGCCGGCAAGCTGCCGTCGAATTTCGATGCCGTCATTGCCGACTACAGGAAGAAGCTGTCGGCCGACAAGCCGAAGGTCGCCACCCGCAAATCGTCGGAAATGGCGCTGGAAGTCATCAACGGCGCGGTGCCGGAAACCATCGGCGGCTCTGCCGACCTGACGGGCTCCAACAACACCAAGACCAGCCAGACCAAGAACATCACGCCGGACGATTACGGCCAGCGCTATGTCCACTACGGCATCCGCGAGCATGGCATGGCGGCCGCCCTCAACGGCCTGACGCTGCATGGCGGCCTCATCGCCTACGGTGGCACCTTCATGTGCTTCTCTGACTACGCCCGTCCGTCGATGCGGCTGGCGTCGCTGATGGGCATCCGCTCGATCTTCGTTATGACCCATGATTCGATCGGTTTGGGCGAAGACGGCCCGACCCACCAGCCGGTCGAGCACCTGGCGGCGCTCCGCGCCATCCCCAACCACAATGTCTTCCGTCCGGCCGACGCGGTGGAAACCGCCGAATGCTGGCAGATTGCCATTGAATCGGAAAAGACCCCGTCCACCCTGGCGCTGACCCGCCAGAACCTGCCGACGGTGCGCACCGAGCACTCGGCCAGGAACCTCTCGAGCCAGGGCGCCTATGAACTGGCCGCGGCGAGCGGCGAAGCGGCGGTGACGATCTTCGCGACCGGCTCCGAGGTCGAGATCGCGCTCGGCGCCCGTGATTTGCTTGAAAAGCATGGGCACCCGACCCGCGTGGTCTCGGTGCCTTGCTTCGAACTGTTCGACCAGCAGAGCGACGCCTACCGCAAGGAGACGATCGGCAACGCGCCGATCAAGATGGCGATCGAGGCCGGCATCCGCCAGGGCTGGGATCACCTGATCGGCTCCGACGGCATCTTCATCGGCATGACCGGCTTCGGCGCTTCCGGCACCATCGAGCAGCTCTACCCGCATTTCGGCATCACCGCCGAAGCCGCGGCCAAGGCGGCGGAAGCCCGCCTGCACGGCAAGTAAGATTAGGGTCAGTCCCGCGCACCTCCAAGGCGGATTCGCGGGGCTGGACCAACCTAATCGATTTAAATTCGGCCTTCTGCGGCTGGATTCTTGTGCCATCCGCCGCTATGAAGCTGCGGACCCATCTGCCGCCTCCAGCTCCCAGGGAGAGTAAAATGACCGTCAGAGTTGCCATCAACGGATTTGGCCGCATCGGCCGCAACATCCTGCGCGCCATCCATGAATCCGGCCGCAAGGACATCGACGTCGTCGCCGTCAACGACCTCGGCCCGGTCGAGACCAACGCGCATCTGCTGCGCTATGACAGCGTGCACGGCCGCTTCCCGCACGAAGTGTCGGTCTCGGGCGACCAGATCACCGTCGGCAAGGAGACCTTCAAGGTCACCGCGATCAAGGACCCGGCGCAGCTGCCGTGGAAGGAGCTCGGCATCGACATCGCGCTCGAATGCACCGGCATCTTCACCGCCCGCGACAAGGCTGCCGCGCATTTGACCGCCGGCGCCAAGCGCGTCGTCGTCTCCGCGCCTGCCGAAGGTGCTGACCTCACCGTCGTCTACGGCATCAACCACGACAAGCTGACCAAGGACCACATCGTCATTTCGAATGCGTCCTGCACCACCAACTGCCTGGCGCCGCTCGCCGCAGTGCTGCACGAGACCGTCGGCATCGAAAAGGGCATGATGACGACGATCCACTCCTACACCGGCGACCAGCCGACGCTGGACACCATGCACAAGGATCTCTACCGCGGCCGCGCGGCTGCCCTGTCGCAGATCCCGACCTCGACCGGTGCGGCCAAGGCGATCGGCCTGGTGCTGCCCGACCTCAAGGGCAAGCTCGACGGCATCTCGATCCGCGTGCCGACCCCCAACGTCTCGGTCGTCGACTTCAAGTTCATCGCCAAGCGCGCCACCACCGTGCAGGAGATAAACGAAGCGGTGATCGCCGCCTCCAACGGCAAGCTGAAGGGCATTCTCGGCGTCACCCATCATCCGAATGTGTCGATCGACTTCAACCACGATCCGCGCTCGTCGATCCTGGCGCTCGACCAGACCAAGGTCATGGACGGCAACTTCGTTTCGGTGCTGTCCTGGTACGACAATGAGTGGGGCTTCTCCAACCGCATGGCCGACACCTCGGTCGCCTTCGGCAAGACCATCGCCTGATCTGAAGGCATCGTCTCGCAGCTTCGAACGCCCGGCTGTGCCCGGGCGTTTTTCGTCAGCGCGCCGGGCAAGGCGCGCCGAGCCGCCAAACGCCGGAAAATCAGCGGCATAAGGCAAAAAGCCATCCTTGCGCCTTGCACCGGCCATGCCTTCGCCCCACTCTCCCGTGAATCGGTAGAAAGAGGAATTCGAGGGGCAAATCACGGATGGAGCATGCGATCTATCTCGTCACGCTGGTCGGCACAGCGCTAGTCGTCGCCGCAGCGTTCTCGAGCCTGATCGCCTTCCGCTTCGGCGCCCCTTTGCTGCTGCTCTTCCTCTGCATCGGCCTCGCCAGCGGCGTCGATGGTCTCGGTATCGAATTCGACAATGCGCGCGTGGCATATTTTGCCGGCTCACTGGCGCTGGCGGTCATCCTGTTCGATTCCGGTTTCGGCACGCCGCTCAACGCGCTGCGCCAGGCGGCCGGACCGGCGGTGTCGCTGGCGACCTTCGGCGTAATCCTGACCACTGGCCTGTTCGGCGCCGCCGCCTATTACCTGCTCGACCTCAGCTGGCTGGAATCCTTCCTGCTCGGCGCCGCGGTCGCCTCGACCGATGCGGCGGCCGTCTTCTTCCTGCTACGCGCCGGCGAGATCAATCTGCGCGAACGCGTGCGCGCGACACTGGAAGTCGAATCCGGCACCAACGACCCGATCGCCATCTTCCTGACCATCACGCTGGTCGAGATCATCGCCGCCCACGCCAATCCCGAGACCCATGTGCTGGTCACCGACCTGATCCTCGGCTTCCTGCTCAATATGGGGCTCGGCGCCGTCGTCGGCGTGCTTGGCGGGCTCGGCATCGTGCGCCTCGTCGACCGGCTCAACCTTGACCATGGCTTGCTGCCGATCTTCGTGCTGACCCTGTCACTGATGGTGTTCGCCGCGGCCGGCGCCATTGGCGGCTCGGGCTTCCTGGCGGTCTATCTCGCCGGGCTCATTGCCGGCAACTCCGACATCCGCGCCGTCACCATCCTGAAGCGCTTCCAGGACGGCATGTCGTGGCTGGCACAGATCATCATGTTCCTGATCCTCGGCCTGTTCGCGACACCCTCGCAGTTTCCGGCGATCATGGTGCCGGCGGTGCTGCTCGGCCTATTCCTGATGTTTGTCGCGCGCCCTGTCGCCGTCTGGCTCTGCCTGATCCCGTTCCGCCTGCCGCGTCCCGAGATCGCGTTCGTCTCCTGGGTCGGCCTGCGCGGCGCCGTGTCCATCCTGCTTGCCATCACCCCGCTGCTCGGCGGACTGGAGAACGGCCGCACCATCTTCAACGTCGCCTTCATCATCGTGCTGGTATCGCTGGTGGTGCAGGGCTGGTCGGTCGGTCCGCTGGCGCGCCGGCTCGGCCTGATCGTGCCGGCGAGGCTCGGGCCGCTCGACAAGGTCGAACTCGAACTGCCGGGCTCCGCCCATCACGAACTGCTCGCCTACCGCGTGGCGCCCGGCAGCCCGGTGGCGCGCGGCGAGCGTATCCCGCGCTGGGCACGGCCCTCGTTGGTGCTGCGCGACGGCCGCTCGATGCGTTTCCAGGACATGGGCCGGCTCGCGGCCGGCGACCAGGTTTATATCTTCGTGCCCGACCGCTATCCGCGCCTGCTTGACAAGCTGTTTGCCAGCCGCGCCGTAGTCGACCCCGAGGATGCCGACTTCTTCGGCGCCTTCGCCGTCGATCCCGCCCGCTCGGCCGCAGAGCTCGAGGCCGCATACACACCGGGATTGAGCGAAGCCGAGCAGAAGCTCACCGTCGGCGCGCTGGTGACGGCGCGGCTCGGCGGCCATGCCGAATATGCCGACCGGGTGCTGATCGGCCCGATCGAATTGATCGTCCGCGACGTCGACGACAAGGGCAAGATCACCGGTCTCGGCCTCTCCTTCGAGCCGACCGCGCCGGTGGCGCGGGTTCCGGTGTTCCTGAGCGCCGGCGAGATCGGCGATCGGGTCTCCGCCTTCATCCGCAACTGGCGCAAGCCGACCGAGACGCAGACTGCAGAGGCGACAGCCAATGAGAAGGCCCTTGAGCCGACGGCGGAAAAGATAACGACCGAAGGCTGACAAGCGATCGGTTCACGCTGACGTCCCGCATCATCACGACAGCCTTCGCCTTGATCTCAAAATTTAGCTCGCACCCCGGCTCAAGCCTTGCATCGTCATCGATGCGAGGTATGGTCCCGGCGATTTTTCACGGAAAGGTATCAGCATGGCCGCCTTCAAGACACTCGACGATATCGGCAATATCAGCGGCAAGCGCGTGCTGGTGCGCGTCGACCTCAACGTTCCCGTCGCCGACGGCAAGGTCACCGACGCCACCCGAATCGAACGCATCGCACCGACCATCGCCGAACTGTCCGGCAAGGGCGCCAAGGTCATCCTGCTCGCGCATTTCGGCCGCCCGAAGGATGGTCCCTCGCCCGAATTCTCGCTGGAGCCGATCGCCAAGGCTGCCGCGGAGGTGCTTGGCCGCCCCGTCGGCTTTGCCGGCGACTGCGTCGGCGACACGGCGGGCAGTGCGGTCGCCGCCATGAACAAGGGCGATGTGCTGCTGCTGGAAAACACCCGCTTCCACAAGACCGAGGAGAAGAACGACCCGGCCTTCACAGAGCGGCTCGCCGCCAATGGCGATATCTTCGTCAACGACGCCTTTTCCGCCGCCCACCGGGCACACTCCTCGACCGAAGGCCTGGCGCGGCTGTTGCCGTCCTATGCCGGCCGCACCATGCAGGCCGAGCTCGAGGCGCTGGAGAAGGGGCTCGGCAATCCGGTCCGCCCTGTCGTCGCCATTGTCGGCGGCGCCAAGGTGTCGACCAAGATCGACCTGTTGATGAACCTGGTGAAGAAGGTCGACGCGCTGGTGATCGGCGGCGGCATGGCCAACACTTTTCTCGCCGCGCGTGGCACCGCTGTCGGCAAGTCGCTGTGCGAGCATGACCTTGCCGCGACCGCCAAGCAGATCATGATCGAGGCCGCCGAGGCCGGCTGCGCCATCATCCTGCCTGTCGACGGTGTCGTCGCCAAGGAATTCAAGGCGGGTGCGGCCAGCGAGACCGTTGCCATTTCGGATGTCCCGGCTGACGGCATGATCCTCGATGTCGGCGAAAAGACCGTGAAGACGATCGGTGAATGGATCGACCGCGCCGCGACGCTGGTCTGGAACGGCCCGCTCGGCGCCTTCGAGATCGAGCCTTTCGACCACGCCACGGTGGCGGCGGCCAGGCACGCGGCGGCCCGCACCAGGGCCGGCAAGCTGGTCTCGGTCGCCGGTGGCGGCGATACGGTGGCCGCCCTCAACCATGCCGGCGTCGCCGACGACTTCACCTATGTCTCGACCGCCGGCGGCGCTTTCCTCGAATGGATGGAAGGCAAGCCGCTGCCCGGCGTCGACGTGCTGAAGAAACAAGCCTGACCGGATCGGGGGCGCAAAAACGGACGCCAGGAACTTTCAATCGATTCGAGCTTTCCGATCCCATTCCTTTGGCGGTAGACTTCCGTTACGCGCGGAACGTACCCCCTTAGGAGAAGAAAAATGAGCGAACGTCTCGAAGACATTGCCGCCGCGATGGTGGCCGGCGGCAAGGGCCTGCTGGCCGCCGATGAGAGCTCCGGCACCATCAAGAAGCGCTTCGACGTTATCGGCGTCGAATCGACCGCCGATAGCCGCCGCGACTACCGCGAGATGATGTTCCGCGCCAAGGACGCAATGACGAAGTACATCTCCGGCGTCATTCTCTACGACGAGACCATCCGTCAGAAGGCTGCCGACGGCACGCCTCTGGTCGACATCATCAAGGCGGCGGGCGCCATTCCCGGCATCAAGGTCGATGCCGGCGCCAAGCCACTCGCCGGCTTTCCCGGCGATACCGTTACCGAAGGCCTCGACGGCTTGCGCGAGCGGCTCGCAGATTATTACAAGCTCGGCGCCCGCTTTGCCAAATGGCGCGCGGTGATCGACATCGACACCGGCAAGGGCGTGCCCTCGGCCAATTCGATTGCCTCCAATGCCCATGCGCTGGCCCGCTATGCCGCACTTTGCCAAGAGGCCGGCATCGTGCCGATCGTCGAACCGGAAGTGCTGATGGACGGCGCGCACGACATTGACACCTGCTACGACATCTCGAAGGCAACGCTGATCAAGCTCTATGACGAGCTGCATGCGGCGCGCGTTGTGCTGGAAGGCACCATCCTGAAGCCGAACATGGTGCTGGCCGGCAGGAAGTCGGGCAAGGTGAGCAGCCCCGAAGAGGTCGCGGAAAAGACCATAAAACTGTTCCGCGAAACCGTACCGGCAGCGGTGCCGGGCATCGCCTTCCTTTCGGGCGGGCAGTCGGACGAGGAGGCTACCGCCAACCTCAACGCCATCAACGCCATCGGCCCGCATCCGTGGAAGCTGACCTTCTCCTATGGCCGCGCCTTGCAGGCCGCCCCGCAAAAGGCCTGGAGCGGCAAGGCATCGAACGTCGCCGCCGGCCAGGCCGCCTTCACCCATCGTGCCCACATGAACCATCTGGCGGCGCTGGGACAATGGACGGCGAGCCTCGAACAGGCCGCCTGAGCGCAGTCCTCCCGTTGTCATACAACCCGGGCCGATGCGCCCGGGTTTGTTTATGCAAAGCCCGGCTTGGACGGAGTTCGTCCATCCTTATCTCCTTTCGGCAAAAGCTGACGGCGATGTCGGTTTCTGCCCACCCCAAACGTCCTTGGGTGAACAGACAGGGAGAACTTCATGACTCGCAGCAAGGTGGTTTCGCGTGAAGACTGGTTTGAGGCGCACAAGGCGCATCTGGCGCGCGAGAAGGAATTGACACGGTTGCGTGAGCGCATCGCCGCCGAGCGGCGTGAACTGCCCTGGATGAAAATCCGCAAGGACTATGTCTTCGAGACCGAGCAGGGTCCGAAGAACCTGGCCGGACTGTTCGGCGCCAACAGCCAACTGATCGTCTACCACTTCATGATGACGCCAGGATCGAACCACCGCTGCGAAGGATGCTCCTTCCTTGCCGACCATATAGACGGCGCCGATCAGCATCTCAGGCACCACGACGTGTCGCTGGTGGTGGTTGCGCGCGCGCCGCTGGCGGAACTGCTGCCTTACAAGCAGCGTATGGGCTGGAAATTCGACTGGGTGTCGTCCTACGCCTCGGATTTCAACTTCGACATGCAGGTCTCCTTCACCGACAAGCAGATCGCGGCCGGCGACACCACCTACAATTTCGAGACGCGTCCGCGCACGTCAAAGGACCTTCCCGGCACCAGTGTTTTCTACAAGGAAGAGAACGGCGACATATTCCTTGCCTTTATGTCGCGCGCCCGCGGCGGCGAGGCCCAGATCGGCACTTACGACTATCTCGACATGACACCGAAGGGCCGCGGCGAAAATGGCCCTTATCATAGCCTGATGGACTGGGTGCGGCTGCATGACGAATATCAGGACAAGCAGGCGGACAAGCCGAACTGCTGCGACTAGAAGCTCGTTCACCTCAGGCGAAACTTGCGCTAAGGCTGCCGCTGATCTCTAAACGGTATCGCCATGCGCTTCCCGGCCCTTCTTACCTGGCTCGCCTACCCCGTTTATGTCTGGCAGGGCCTCGGCGTGCGCCGCCGCACCACCCGCATGCTGCCGGCACAAGGGCCGGTCATGCACGAAATATCGGGCAAGGCGCCGGCCATCTCGCTGCTGGTGCTGGGCGATTCCTCGGCCGCTTCCGTCGGCATCGGCAATTCCGAGAACGGGCTTGCCGCGCAGCTTGCAATGCTGGTCGCAAAACGAACCGGCCTTGCCGTGCGCTGGCGCGCCGCCGGGTTCAACTCGGCAACGTCGGGCCAGATCCGCGACCATGTGCTGCCCAATCTGTCGGCCGATCGGTGGACGCATATAGTGCTGGCCATCGGCACCAACGACACCAAGAATTTCCACTCGGTGCCGCGCTTCAAGAAAGAGTTCGGCGGCCTGCTTTACGCGCTGCGCGCCAAATGGCCGGAGGCCCGCGTCGTCTGGTCGCCGGTGCTGGAATTCACCCGTGCGCCGGCCATGCCGCCGCTGCTCGGCAAGATACTCGAAATCCGCGCTACCGCAATGAACCGCATGGGCGAGCGCCTCTGTTTCGAGCGCGGCGCCGTGCCGGCGCCACGGCTGCCGATCACCAACCCTGAGGCCGGCTTTGCCTCCGATGGCTTTCATGCCTCGGAAGCCGGTTACCGCGCCTGGGCCGAACATCTGGTCGGATGGGTGCTCGCCGATTGACCTGAGGGGGCACAAGCTCGGACTGGTGGGCTTCAGAGAACTGACGCGAGTATTTCCAAATACTGTTGATTGCAGCCTGCTTCCAATGGATCTGAGCCAGAATATAATCCAGCAGCAATGGATGAGCTACGGCCTGGATTCCGAAACCGGCAACGACACCTGCACGCTGACCGGCAACCGCGCCGAATCGAGCAAGCATGTCATTCCGGCCGGCCCGGCCAACGGCACGCCTTTTATTGCGGCGAACCTGCCGGAATTCATGACGACGCGCGGTGGCGATTACTTCTTCGTGCCCAGCCTCAACGCCATCCGGATGATTGCCATGGGAACGGTGGACCCGACCTGACCCTCAAGGCTATGCCCAGTGCCCCAGCGCACCCGCCAGCGCGATGGCCGCCATGGCGATCAGGGCCAGCTTCCAGAAATCGCCGCGCCGCTTCAGGCCCGGCCAGCCGAGCGGCTTGATCAGCTGAATGGCCATCATGCCGATGATGACGAGCGCGAGGAGTTTCGACATGCCCGCCTTTGAGCAGCATCGCGACAGGCTGTCAAAGCGGTTCTTGCATGGTCTCGGTCGACTTGGCCATTCCTGACAAAAGGCTCGTTTCCGAACCGACCGCCAAGCACCTCGCAGCTTTCTTCAACGACCTGACATGCTCCTGACAGACTGCTGTCAGGAGGGGTATGCAATAGTGTCTCCATCAGAGAAGAGGAGATGGTCATGAACAGCTTTGGTATTTTGAACAGCGTACAGCACTATGTCGGCAAGATCCGCACGATGCGCAATGAAGTTCGTACCCAGCGCTTCCTGAACTCCTTGCCCGCGGACATCCGCAAGGACATTGGCTGGCCGGATATGTATGAGGGTCACAGCCGCATTCGCGAGATCTGAGGCGTTTTACATGACAATGCTTGGATGCGAACCCGCAACGCCCGGATCATTGACATGGCCCCCCGGGCGGCGACCCCTCGGGCTGGCGCAAAAACTTTGGCGCCTGCTACGGACAATGCTGAAGGCTCCTGACAGAATGCTGTCAGGAGCACCATGCCATAAACGTGTCAGGAGACATGAATGGTGAAAAGCTGGAACGACAGGCTGAACACGCCGGGCGTCAACGGCGTGAAGCCGACGCCACGCACAATGGGCGACGTCGTCGAGGGCCAGCCGATGCTGGTGCCGACGCCCCGTCAGGTCGATGATTTCATCCGCACGATCCCCAACGGCCTCGAGATGGATGTACGCGCCTTGCGCACCGCGCTCGCCATCGAGCATGGGGCGCAAGTGACATGTCCGGTCACCATCGGTTATCATCTGCGAACCGTCGCCGAAGCCGCCAATGAGGATCTCGAACGCGGCATGACGCTGAACGATATCACGCCGTACTGGCGTGTGCTCGACGTGAACACGCCGACAACGAAGAAGTTGTCCTTCGGCGCGGAATTCGTCGCCGTGCAGCGCAGGCGCGAAGGACTTAAACCATAATGCGTGTCGCCCAAAAGTGCGCAGCGGTTTTTGGGAGAACGACAAGCATAAAACAGGACATGGATGTCACCCGGAACCGGTTTTGGGACCATGACATTCATAGACAAGCAGTCGAGGGACCATACGATGCGACGTGCCGACAGGCTCTTTCAGATCGTGCAGCACCTGCGTGGCGGCCGGCTGGTCACCGCCCAGAAGCTCGGCACATGGCTCGAGGTTTCCGAGCGGACCATCTACCGCGATATCGCCGATTTGCAGTCGACCGGAGTGCCAATCGACGGCGAGGCCGGCGTCGGCTACATGATGAGGGAGGGTTTCGACCTTCCGCCGCTGATGTTCACGCGTGACGAAATCGTCGCGCTGGTCGCCGGCGCCCGCATGGTGCGGGCCTTTGGCGGCGCGGCCATGGCGCGTGCGGCCGACGAGGCGCTGGTCAAGATCGGCGCCGTCCTGCCCGACGCCGAGAAGGACCGCATCGCCCGCACCGAGATCCACACGCCGATGTGGGTGGTGAGCGACGCCGCGCGTGAGGCGATCGACGTGATCGAGCGCGCTGTCGAGAAGCGACAGGTGCTGACCATCGACTACCGCGACGAGGCCGGCCGCGGCACCGGGCGTGACATCCGTCCGCTCGGTCTGTGGTTCTGGGGCAAGGTATGGACGCTGGTTGCCTGGTGCGAGATGCGCGACGATTTCCGCGCCTTCCGCATCGACCGCATCGCCTCGGTGGTCATCGCCGGCCGCATCTTCAAGCCGGAGCGCGGCAAGCAGCTTGCCGACTTCTACCGCGCCGTCGAACGCTCGGAGGACTATGGCATGACGCCGGACCGGGCGGCGCGCAGCTGAGACTTCGATAATCAATGAAAAAGCCCGCTCGAAGCGGGCTTTTTTGATGAACTGTCGCAAACCTTACTCGTCGTCCGCATCTTCCTTCTTGGACTTGAGCGCCGAGAGCTTGGCGAACACGGCGTTTGCGTCGAGCTCGGCATCCTCGTCCTTCGGCTTCTCCGGCGCCGGCACCAGGCGCTCGGTCACGGCAGCCGGCAGCAGCGTGTCGCCGACAGGCTGCGCCTGCTCGCGGCCGCGCGAGGCGCGGTTGACTTCCATGTCGAGGTCGATCTGCGAAGCGAGACCCAGCGTCACCGGGTCCATCGGCTGCAGATTGGCCGAATTCCAGTGCTTGCGCTCGCGGATCTGTTCGATCGTCGACTTGGTCGTGCCGACCAGGCGCGAAATCTGCGCGTCCTTCAATTCCGGATGGTTGCGGACCAGCCACAGGATGGCGTTGGGCCGGTCCTGGCGCTTCGACAGCGGTGTGTAGCGGGGACCCTTGCGCTTGGATTCCGGCACCCGCACCTTGGGGTCGGACAGTTTCAGGCGCTGGTTCGGATCCTTCTCGGCGCGCGCGATCTCGTCGCGGGTCAGCTGTCCGGTCATGATCGGATCCATGCCCTTGATGCCCTGCGCCGATTCGCCGTCGGCGATCGCCTTGACCTCGAGCGGATGCAACCCGCAGAACTGCGCGATCTGCTCGAAGGAAAGCGCGGTGTTGTCGACCAGCCAGACGGCGGTCGCCTTGGGCATCAGCAGCGTATTGGCCATTTCAAAAATCCTTCTCGTTCGCCCGCGTTCCCGCGCGGGCGGTGGTTTAGAGCCACCAAAATGGGAAATTCGCGGCCTGTATAACCGCTCCGTAGCCGTTTCGCAATGTTTTTGGCGCAGGGCGCAGCCGTCGGACACCGGACAGCGGGGGAGGCCAGGAGGACCTCGGCTCCGGCGATCATTGATGCCGAGTTGTAACAGGGGTCCAAAACGACAAAACCCGCCGGACAGGGTCCAGCGGGCTCGGAACCGGCGACGGGATACCGTCTGCGGCGGCTCTTGCTTCTGCCGCGTGGTCAGGCCTCACTGGCCGACCATGCTCGAATTAGATGGCCTTGCGAGCAATCCTCTCGATGTCGCCGCGGCTGATGCCGAGGTCGCTGAGCTGACGGGCATTGAGCTTGTTCAGCTCGCGCACGGTTTCGTTGTACATACGCCAGTTACGGAAAGCGCGGATCGGGTTCATGGTTGTCCTCCAGTTGTTGGATCATATCGTTTCGATGACGCTTAGATAGGCAGGGCTGCCCACGAATTGAACAGACGTCTTTGCATAGCCGCAATGCAAATGCTGCATTGCAGCATTAAGCTTCTGTTCATCTTGCCGACAGGCTGAGCGCGGAGGATGAGCGAGATTCAGGTCAGGCGGAGCCGAGAATGGCGGCTCCCGAGAACCGGCCTACGCCGGCCGTAGCCTTAACTGCCGCAACCCCTCATGGGGGCTTCGGCCGGCGGAGGCGGGAAGCGCAGGGAGCCGCCATTCGCAGGCCGGCCTCACCTGACTCTCGCCCATCTACCCGACGTCGAGAACGATCTTGCCTATATGCTCGCCCTCTTCCATGCGCTCATGCGCCCGCCATGCGTCGGTCAGCGGGAAGATCATGTCCATCACCGGCGCTACCTTGCGGGTGCCGAGCAGCGGCCACACCTGTGCTTCCAGTGCGGCGGCGAGCGCCGCCTTGAACTCGACCGTGCGAGGCCGCAGCGTCGAGCCGGTGTGGGTCAGCCGCTTGACCATGATTTTCGAGAAATCGGCGCTCGCCATCGCGCCGGCCTGGACGGCGATCTGGACGATCCTGCCCTCGACCGCGGCGGCCTCGTAGTTGCGCGCGATATAGTCGCCACCGACCATGTCGAGTATGACGTCTGCCCCGTTGCCGCCGGTCGCATCCTCGACCGCCGCGACGAAATCCTCCTCGCGGTAGTTGATCGCCCGGTCGGCGCCGAGCTTCAGGCAGGCGTCGCATTTCTCCTTCGAGCCGGCGGTGGTGACGACATACGCGCCGAAGGCCGACGCCAGCTGGATCGCCGTGGTGCCGATGCCCGATGAGCCGCCATGGACCAGCAGCGTCTCACCCTTTTTCAAGCCGCCGCGCTCGAACACATTGTGCCAGACGGTGAAATAGTTTTCCGGAACCGCGGCCGCCTCCGTGTGGGTGAAGCCGGCGGGCAGCGGCAGCACGCTGCCGGCATGAACCTTGACATATTCGGCATAACCGCCCCCCGGCGTCAGCGCGCAGACCCGGTCGCCGATGCGCCAGCGCGATATGTCGTCGCCAAGGGCGGCCACTTCGCCCGATGCCTCGAGACCGGGCAGGTCGGAAGCGCCGGGCGGCGCCGGATAGGCGCCCTTGCGCTGCTGCACGTCGGGGCGGTTGACGCCGGCCGCACGCACCCGGATCAGGATTTCGCCGGGACCAGGCACCGGCACGTCGCGCGTTTCCGGTTTCAGCACCCGCGGCCCGCCCGGTTGCGAGATTGCGATGGCCGTCATCGTGGCTGGAATTTTATGTCCGCTCGCCATGAAATTTCCCGTCTCGGTCCGCCGGTCTGTCGCCGGCTGCCAGCTTCTTGCCGGCTGTTTGCATCTGCGCCCCTGCCCTATGTATGCTGATTGCCGGATCAGGCAAATGGCCAAATCAGCCCAATACTGAATAGGGAGGAGCGACGATGGCGATCTTCGACGACGAACCCAAAAAGAAAGCCCGCCCGCATGAGATCGGACAGGATCTGTCGCTGCTTTCGGTCGGTGACCTTACCGAACGGATCAGCATCCTGCGCGAGGAGATTGCCCGGCTCGAAGCCGAGCTCCAGACCAAGGGCAGCACCAAATCGGCGGCCGAAGCCCTGTTTCGCCGCGGCTAGTTTTCGCGTTAGTTTCGGCGTTGAGCATCCGCCGCCGAAAAGCCCGAATGCGCCTGTCTTCAGACCCCGCCACCGAATCTCCAGACGGATCAAACAATGTTTGCAAGCTACAGGCCGATCCTCTCGCTGCTTCGCGGCACCGCTTTCCTGCTTGCGGCTTCGGGATTGCACGGCCTGTTGTTGCCGTTGCGCGGCCAGATCGAAGGGTTTTCGACCGCATCGCTCGGTCTGATGGGCACGGCCTGGGCCGGTGGCTTCGTCACCGGCTGCTTCTTCGCACCGCGCCTGGTGCGCCGCGCCGGCCACGTCCGGGCGTTCGGCGCCTTTGCCGCTTCGGGCGCCATCGTGGCGTTGCTTACCGGCCTGATCATCGACGAATATGTCTGGATCCTGCTGCGCGCCTTCACCGGCTTCACCATGGCCGGAGCCTTCATGGTCATCGAAAGCTGGCTGAACGAGAAGGCCACCAACGAGAACCGCGGCACCGTCTTCGGCCTCTACATGATGGTCACCTATGCCTCGATCATGGGCGGCCAGATGATCGTTGCGGGCGGCGACGTCAGATCGGCGTCGCTGTTCATGATCACCGGCATATTGTTCTGCCTGTCGCTGATCCCGACCGCGGTGTCGTCGGCTTCGTCTCCCAAGCCTTTGCAGGACGTCAAGCTCGATGTCAAAGGTCTCTACGCCAACTCGCCGGTGTCGGCGATCGCCTGCCTGTTGGTCGGCATCGCCAATGGCGCCTGGGGCACGCTTGGCGCCGTCTACGGCGCCCGTATCGGCATCTCCACCGCCCAGATCGCACTGATGATGAGCCTTGTCGTTATTGCCGGCGCGGCCATGCAGCTTCCGGCCGGACGCCTCTCCGACAAGACCGACCGCCGTTTCGTGCTGGCGGGCGCGGCTTTCGGCGCCGCACTGTTCGCCATCCTGATCTTCCTGTTCGAACCGCGTTCCGCCGTCCTCGTCATTGTCTTCGCCGCCGCCTACGGCGCCTTTGCCTACACGCTCTATTCGATCGCCGTGGCGCATGCCAACGACCACGCCCGATCGGAGGATTTCGTCAAGGTCTCGGGCGGCCTGCTGCTTCTGTATGGCTTCGGAACCATGATCGGGCCCTTGCTGGCTGCCGCCCTGATGGGCTGGCTCCGCCCCGAAGGCCTGTTCCTGGCCACCGCGCTGGCGCATCTCAGCCTCGCCGCCTACACGCTGCTGCGCATCAGCCGCCGCGCGCCGGTGCCGATCGAAGACCGCGATGCCTTCAAGACCCAGCCGGCCGATCGCTCGGTCACCCCTGAAGCACTGCGGCTCAGAAAAGCGGAAGCCGACGGTTGAGATTTGAAAAGCTTTGCCCCACAAGTATAGGCATGATCTTTTCTGACGCCTTCATGGCGATTGCCGACCCCAACCGGCGCTATCTTCTGGAAGAGCTCCGGCGTGGCCCGAAAACCGTCAACGAGCTGGCTTCGGGCCTTCCAGTCTCCCGCCCGGCCGTGTCCCAGCATTTGAAAGTGCTGCTGGACGCCGGTCTGGTTCAGGCCAGGGCCGAGGGCACGAGGCGGGTCTATACAGTCAGCAGTGCCGGCTTCCTCAAGCTCAATATTTGGCTTGATCAGTTCTGGGAAGCATAGGCCGAGATTCCAGCTCGCCTCCCTGGCTTTCAAGTGTCCGTTGCCAGCGCCTTGCCCAGCGCATCGAGCAGGAATCCGGTACCATGCTCGCGCGATGACGGTGTGTCGTGCCCATCGAGAAACGCGCCCTGCTCGGTGAGCACCAGACGCGTGCCCGTGCCTTCCGGGCGAAGCTCAATTGTCGCCAGCGAAACCGAGATTCTGACATCACCGAACAGCATGTCGTAGCTGTAGACGATGCGCTGGTTGGGCACGATGTCCTGATAGGTGGCGGTATAGGTGTGGATCGGCCCGTCCTTCGGCCCGCCGGCATTGACCTCCTGGCCGCCGACGCGAAAATCCATTTCGTGCCTGTGGGTCATCGGGTTGTCGGGGTCGGCGAACCAGCGCCGCTTGGCGGCCGGATCGCTGAGCGCGAAATAGACTTTCGCCGGTGCAACTGTATAGAGGCGCTCGAGGACGAAGGTGGAGTGGACGACGGATCGTTCGGCCATGGTCAGGTCCTCTTGGTCAGCTTGATGGTTTCTGCGCGACGAAGACGCCGTCGCGATAGGACGCGCCGAAATAGACTTCGACGGCGCGCAACCTGTCGTCATGGAACAGATGCAGTTCGGTGTTGCGGAAGGTCTTTCCGTCCGCCGTCTCGCAGCGATAGAGGACAAAGGCGGCGTCCTCGTCCTCGCATATCCGCTCGATGACGATCGAGCTGAAGGCCGGGCTGTCCGGCCAGCAGCGCTCGAAATAGGTCGCACGGTTGATGGCGTCGTCATAGGGGCTGGTGAAGGTGAAATCGTCGGCGAGCACCGCCGCGACGGCAGCCTTGTTATTCGCCTGGTAGGCGGAAAAATAGCCGCGGATCAACTCCGCTCTGCTTTTGCCGGGCATGGTCATTTCTCCTCTGCTTCAGGTCATTCGGTCCCGGCGAGAAAATCGCCGAGCCGGTCGAGCCGACGCTCCCATGTCAGCCGCCGTTCGTTGATCCAGTGTTCTGCGCTGCGCAGCGCCTGCGGCGCGATCTGGCAGGTGCGCACGCGGCCGAGCTTTTCCGAGCGCACCAGCCCGCTTGCTTCGAGCACGTTGAGATGCTGGACGACGGCCGACAGCGACATCGCCAGCGGTTCGGCCAACTGGCTGACCGAGGCCGGCCCACGCGACAGCCGTTCGACCATGCTGCGCCTGGCCGGGTCTGCGAGCGCCTGGAACATCAGGTCGAGCTGGGCGGGATCGTGCAGCATCGCGATCAGCCGTTATTGTAGGGAAAGAACTTGAAGTAGGGCTGCGCCTCCTCGACCACCCGGGCGAAGGACGGCCGCTTGAGCAGGCGGTCGTGGTAGTGTTTCAGGGCCGGATAGCTGTCGCCGAATGGCTCGACCTTGTTGGCGTAGAACAGCGCCGGCGAGGCCGCGCAGTCGGCCATGGTGAAGGTAGGCCCGGCCGCCCAGAGTTTCGAGCGCATCTCCTCCTCGATGATCGCATAGGCGTTGCGCAGTTGCGCGCGCGCCTCATCGACCCCGAACGGATCGGTCTTGTCCTGCGGGCGCAACCTGTCGCCGACGATCTTCTGCATCGGCGCCTGCACGTAGAAATCGTAGAAACGGTCGGCCTGGCGGACCTGGAGAGCAAGGTCGGCCTCGGCCGGGATGAGCTCGACCGGCCCGGGATAATGCGCGGCCAGATATTCGATGACGATGGTCGATTCCAGCACCGTGCGATTGCGTGCATCGTCACGCAGCGCCGGCATCTTGCCGGTCGGCGACACCTTCAGGAACGCTGCCCGCGACTGCTCGTCGCCGAGGTCGACGATAACCGGCGTGAAGGGCGTATCGTTCTCGTAAAACGCAATCAGCGGTTTCCAGCAGAACGATGCCAGCGGATGGAAATGGAAGGTCAGGGACATTTTTTGCTCGTCTGTTTGCGGTTCGTCGATACTGGAGCGGTGCCAGCCAGCGCCAACACTGAAGCATTTACTTAACTATTTCCGTGAGGCGAATGTGTCAAGGTTCGAGACTGCCTTCAGGGCTTGGTATGCGTGACGATGGCGGCAACGATCGTGCCCCAGTCGTCGGGATGCAGTTCGTGGCCACCGCCTTCGACGCGGACAAGCCGCCCGCCGGCAACAGCGTCGGCAAGGGCTGCGCCATGCTCGACCGGAAAGATCGGATCGGATGTCCCGTGAATGACGAGCAGCGGAACCTTGATCTCGCGCAGGCGTCCTTTCAGATCCTCGCAGCTCTTCAGCATGAAATGGTTAGTCGCGCTCAGGAAGCCGCCGGATCGGTCGTAGTCCCGTTCGACGAACGCCCGCATCGCCTTCTCGTCGAAGGGATGCGCGGTGCTGGCGATCGCACGCGCATCCTTGACGACGAAGCCGACCACCTGGTCGCGGTTCGACCAGTCGACTCTGGCGCCATCGGCCGAGTGCTCCATATAGGCTTCGGTCGTTCCCGGCAGCTGCGATGTGTCGATCCCCACCGGCGAACTGCTGATTACGGTCAGCGAGATGACACGCAAGGGATGTTTCAACACCAGTCGTTGCGCGATCATGCCGCCCATCGACATCCCGATCACATGCGCCTTGCCGATGCCGCAACTGTCGAGGACGCGCACCGCATCGTCCGCCATGTCGTCGAACGTATACGGCGGCTCGCCCGGCGTATATTTGGTCGACAGGCCGGTGTCACGATTGTCGTAGCGGATCACGAAGTGGCCTTCGCCGGCGAGCTTTTTGCAGAGCGCCTCCGGCCACCAGAGCATCGAGGCCATGGCGCCCATGATCAGCAGAATGGCTGGATCTCCGGGATCGCCAAACGTCTGGGAGACGATTTCGGGTGCTGCGGCCCTTGTCATGGGACTCTCCTCCTATCGGCCAATCAAAGGCCAATCAAACTGGTTGCATTTTGCAATCGGTTGCACGATAATAAAACTGATACGATAATGCAACCGGTTTTTTGAGGAGAGTCGGATGAAAACCGAACACCGCTCGGGATGCCCTATCAATCTGTCGCTGGAAGTGTTCGGCGATCGCTGGAGCCTGATCATCCTGCGCGACATGATTTTTGGCGGCAAACGCCACTTTCGCGAACTGCTCAACGGCTCGATCGAGGGCATCGCTTCCAATATCCTGGCCGACCGGATGAAGCGGCTGATGGAACTCGGCATGCTGACCAAGGCCGACGACCCCTCGCACAAGCAGAAGGCGATCTACAGCCTGACCGAGATGGCCATCACGCTGGTGCCGATCATGGCGCATCTCGGCGCTTGGGGCCGCGTCTGGCTGCCGGTGAGCGAGGAGCTTTCGATCCGCGCCGAGCTGCTGGAGAAAGGCGGGCCGCCAATGTGGGAGCAGTTCATGGACGAGTTGCGCCACGACCATCTGGGCACGCCTGTCGCCACACCCGCGCAGCCTTCCGTCCGCGCTACATTGCAGGCCGGATATGAGGCGGTGGTAGCCCGCAAGGCGTCGAGCGGCATCGAGGCCCCGGCCGCTTGACCAACTTATTTCCCCATTATCAGGCCGGCTCTGCTATCAAGGGGCTGAAAAACATAATTTACGGGATTGGATAACGCTCTTGGTCGAGAACTCTAAGGATACTGCCCGCGCCAGGGCAGATATGCGTTTCAAGAAGCAGGAAGAGGCAGCCACGGTGCGGCAAAAGGCGATGGCGGAGTATGTCGCCGAGGCCGACGCCCGCCAGGCCAAGACCAACAAGCTCCGGGCATTGCGCCTTGCCAAGGAAGCGGAAGACCTCGCCAACGCCCCTGCCGTTCCGGTCAAGAAAGCGCCCCGAGCCAAGAAAAAATAGCGCGGCCTTCTTCATCGACGCCCGATCTGGATGCCGGCGGATCGTATCGGCCATGTGCCACGATCAGCAATGCCCGCCATTTCCGCTTTCCCACGCGAAGCAATTTCAACCGCAACCGGGATTTCGCATCCCGCATGTCAGGCGATGATTGACGCGTTTTGATCAGGAGACAGCCATGACCGCACTGACCCTCGAAAAAGCCAAGCACATCATCGACGCCGCCTTCGCCAAGGGCGCCGAGCTGAAGCTCAAGCCGCTCGGCGTTTCCGTGCTGGATGCCGGCGCGCATCTCGTCGCCTTCCAGCGTCAGGACGGCGCCTCGTTCCTGCGCCCGCAAATGTCGGCCGGCAAGGCCTATGGGGCGCTGGCCATCGGCATGGGCTCGCGCCGTGTCGAGGCTTTCGCCAAGGAGCGGCCGCATCTCGTCGCCGGCATTTCGGACGTTTCGGGTGGACGCGTATTGCCGGTCGTCGGCGGCGTGTTGATCCGCGACAAGGCAGGCGCCGTCATCGGCGCCGTCGGAATTTCGGGCGATACGTCGGACAATGACGAGGCCGCCGCCATCGCCGGCATCGAAGCGGCGGGCTTCACCGCCGATCCGGGCTGAGGGGGAGCTTCGTCATCCCAGGGCGAAGCAGGAGCGAAACTCCGTCGCGAAGACCCTGGGATGACGACCAGAAAGAGCAGCCACGCCAATCGCGAACGGATGCGACCATCCAACGAAGGCGGCTAGTTCAAATTTATGTCTCTACTCGCCGACCGCATCGACACCGAAAACCCGGCCAGCACATCGAACAGGGCGATCACCATCAGCGTGAAGAAGACGGAGTGCGCCGCGCCCTTCACCAGCAGGAACTCGACCAGGAACGCCACGAAGACCAGCGTCGACAACAGATGGTCCATGATCGAAGCGTTCGTGGTGCGCACCGACTTCACCATTTCGAGGAACAGGAAGATCAGCCCGATCACGACCATCAAGTCGCCGAGCGTCATCGAAAACACTCCGCCCGACATCATGCTGAACGAGAAGATCTCGGTCGCCCACGGATCGTCGCCGCTGCCGAATATTCCGAGGAGTCCGAGATTGTAGGCCACGAAGGGCACGATCAGCAGCGGGATGGCACCGAACATCAGGCGTCTCCTCTAGCAATTCCAGGAAAGCGGTTTCCCAAGGAATTGCCTAAACAATGGGGGCACCTTCTGTAGAATGCCCCGCAGGCACGCCGTCAAGATTTTTCGCTAGCGCCCGCAAACACGGAAAAAGACCGCGCGAAACAACCCTGTCAGCCACAGTTGCCCCGGCTGACCACCGACACGCCGGGATTCAGCGCTTGAACTGGCCTGTCCGCACGGCGGCGCCGATAGCGTTGAGGATGAAAAGGCCGGCGGTCATCGAGGTGATCTCGTTGACGTCGCGCGCCGGCGCGATCTCGACGATGTCGATGCCGACGACACGTCCCTTGGCGAACAGGCCCTTGATCAGTTCGATCGTCTGCCGGTAGCTGATGCCGCCAGGCGCCGGCCCTTCGACCGCCGGCATGACAGCGGGATCGAGACCGTCGGCATCGATGGTCAGGTAATAGCGGCCACGGTCCGGGATGCCCTTGAGCAGCGCCGCCGTACCGATATCCTGCCATTCATTGGCGGTGACGATGTTGGAGCCGTAGGCGCGGGCCGCCTCGACCTCCTCGAGCCGGGCGCTGCCCTGGCCGCGGATGCCGAGCTGGAAAATCCCGGCTATATGCGCCATCTCCGAAGCGCGGCGGATGGGGCTGGAATAGCCTTCCCTGACCCCGTTGACATTGTCGCGCCAGTCGAGATGGGCATCGATCTGAACCAGGGTGATCGTCCCTTCGCCGTCAAGCGCCCGCAGGATCGGGATCGGAACGCCGTGATCGCCGCCAATGGTGATCGGCAAGGCGCCGGCGACGCGGATCTTTCGGATCGCCGCTTCGGCCAACCTGTAGTGGCCGCCGGCGGCATCGCCGGGGACATCGCCGACATCGACCACCTTGACGTCCTGCCCGTCGAACAGGGTTCCGCCAATGTCGAAATCATAGCGGTCGAGCCCGAGGCTGATGCGCTGCGAGGCGCGCCGCACCGCCGTCGGCGCGTTGGTCTGGTCGTTGACCAACTCGTCGATCGTGTAGGGACTGCCGTAAGGCATGCCGATGATGGCGACATCCGCCTTCAGCGCATCGAGGTCCTCGACCAGCGGGAAGTTCATGAAGGTCTGGAAGATATCGCGCGGTGCTGTGGTGAGCTTGGTCATGCGGTCCCTCTGAAGCCGGCCGATCATCGCGCGGAAGCGCCGCGACAAGGCATCACTCAATACAGCACCGCCGCCGCAGCTTGTATCGCCACGGACGCCCGGTCTTTGGCATAGTTGGCGGCGCGACGCGCACCAAACGCAAAAAAACCGGCCAATGGCCGGTTCTTTTGGCATTCAAACCCTTCGAAAGCTGGTCTCAGCTTTCCTTGGGCGTCAGCACCTGGCGACCGCGATACATGCCGGTCTTCAGGTCGATATGGTGCGGGCGGCGCATTTCGCCGGAATTCTTGTCCTCGACATAGGTCGGGGCCTTGAGAGCGTCGGCCGAGCGGCGCATGCCGCGCTTGGACGGAGAGGTTTTTCGTTTCGGAACGGCCATGGATATGCTCCACTACATGGTCAAAATGCCCCGATAGCCCTCGTGAAAGGGCCGCGTCAGGGCCATAATCTGAGAAAGTCGGGTGCCTATACACGCCCTGCGCCGTTTTGGCCAGCACCGTGGCGATTTTTTTTGAACTGGCAGCGGTTCTACCTAATCAAGACAACCGACATACGCGCCCGAACGGCCGGCGCGGCGTTCGATCAGCGACGCCAGCCGCCGCAGACCCGGACCGGGCTTGGCCGGATTGCGGGCGATCGGATTGGGCAGCGAGACGGCCAGCAATGCCGCCTGCCGCCGCGACAGCTGTTTGGCCGAAACGCCGAAATGATGCTGGGCCGCCGCCTCGATGCCGTAAACGCCCGGCCCCCATTCGGCGATGTTGAGGTAGATCTCCATGATCCGCCGTTTCGACATCACCGCGTCGAAATAGACGGCAAGCGGCAGTTCGACCACCTTGCGCACCGAGCCCAGCGGCCGCGACCACAGGAAAAGGTTCTTCACCGTCTGCATGGTGATGGTCGAGGCGCCGCGCGTCGCCTCGCCGGCCAGCGCATCGTCGACGACGCCGCGCAATTCGCCGAGATCGATGCCGCGATGGAAGCAGAACTGACCGTCCTCCGACATGATCACCGAATTGGCCAGCACCGGCGACACATCGTCGATCGACACCCAGCGCCGGTCGTAGCCGGAAAAGGTCGCGAGGTCTTTGACCATCAAGGTCGATATCGGATGCACGAAGGACGGCAAATAAAGGAAGGTCAGCACAACGGGTATCGCCGCCAGCACGACGGCGACGACCAGGCCGCGCCGTGCCAGGCGCTTCAGACCGGCGCGGTTCACGCGCCTTGGTCGCGCCATCTCAAACCCTTCGGTTTCATGATCGACGATCGGTTCCGTCAAGCCGCCCCCACCCGCGCCACTCTCCCGCCTCCGGCATAATGGCGCGAGGCTTCTTGCGCAACGTCTGAGTGTCGGCTACCGCTCCCGGCCATGACGAAAGACGAGCAATTGGCCTTTGAGGCCGCACTTCCGAGGCGGGCGGCGGCGATCGAGACCGAACTCAGGCTGCTGCTCGAAGGCCGCACGCTTGCCGGCGAGATCGCCCGGCCGGAGCGCTTGATGGCTGCCATGCGCCATGGCGTGCTGAACGGCGGCAAGCGACTGCGCCCCTTCCTGGTCATGGAAAGTGCCGCCCTTTTTGGCGCCGATGGCGAGGCGTCGCTTCGCGTGGCGACAGCGCTCGAATGCGTGCATTGCTATTCGCTGATCCATGACGATCTGCCTGCTATGGACGACGACGATCTGCGCCGCGGCCAGCCGACCGTGCACAAGGCCTTCGATGAAGCCACCGCCATCCTTGCCGGCGACGCGCTTCTGACGCTTGCCTTCGATGTCCTCGCCGATGAGGCGACGGCGCTGCCGGCGGAGCGCAGGGCGGCGCTGGTGCTGGCGCTGGCGCGCGCCGCCGGCACGGGGGGCATGGTCGGCGGGCAGACGCTCGATCTCGAAGCCGAGCGCAACAGGCCGGACGAGGCCGGCATCGTCCGGCTGCAGGCGATGAAAACCGGCGCGCTGATCCGCTACGCCTGCGAAGCCGGCGCGATCATTGCCGGCGCCGCACCGCAGGACCGCGACCGGCTGGCCGAATTCGGCTCGGCGGTCGGGCTTGCCTTCCAGCTTGCCGACGACCTGCTCGACCTGACCGCCGATGCCAGCCAGATGGGCAAGGCGACCGGCAAGGACGCAGCCGCCGGCAAGGCGACGCTGGTGGCGCTGCATGGCGCGAACTGGGCGCGCAGCCATCTCCATGGGCTGGTCAAGCAGGCCCATGAATTGCTTGAGCCTTACGGTGAACAGGCAGCCTTGCTGAAGGCAGCGGCAAGCTTCGTGGCAATCCGCAACAACTGAGGTTTGGGCGATCGGATGCCGAACCGTTTTCGGAATTTGTCGGCCTTGCGCTGCCTTGCTTTGGTGTCTCTCAAATGCCCCAAAGCAACTGGGCGCGCTATCTGACCTTGACGACGACCTTGCCCTTGGCGCGTCCTGTTTCGACGTAAGCCAGCGCCTCATTGGTCGCTTCAAAAGGAAAGACCCTGTCGACGACCGGGCGAATCGCCCCATCTTCGATGAGGGACGTGATTTTGCTCAGTTGCTCACCTTGCGCCGACATGAACAGGAACGAAAATCCCACGCCCCGGCGCTTGGCTTTGGTCCTGATACCACGGCTCAGCAGCCGCAGCAGCAGCCTTAGCACCACGTTCAGTCCCTGTTTCCTGGCAAATTCGGGATCCGGAGGACCGGAAATCGAGATGAGCTTCCCACCCGGTTTCAGCACAGTCAGGGATTTCTCAAGCGTCTTGGCGTCCTGGCTGTTCAGGACGACGTCGTAGCCCGACAGGATTTTCTCGAAGTCGTCCTTCCTGTAGTCGACGACCACATCGGCACCGAGATCCCTGACCAGATCGTTGCTTGCCGCGCCCGCTGTTGTCGCAACGATCGCGCCGAGATGCTTTGCCAACTGGATGGCGAATGTCCCCACGCCGCCGGAGCCAGCCTGGATGAAGATCTTCTGGCCTGTCTTCAGACCCGCCCTCTCGATGAGAGCCTGCCAGGCGGTCAGACCGACCAGCGGGATCGAGGCCGCCTCTTCCATGCTGAGGTTCGCCGGCTTCAGCGCCACGTCGGCTTCATCGATTGCGATGAATTCGGCGAATGTCCCGATCCGGCCGTCGCGCGGCCGCGCATAGACGGCGTCGCCGGGTTTGAATTTGCGGACTTTCGAGCCCACCCTGACAACCCTTCCAGCCACGTCGTGACCGAGAATGAAGGGCCGGCGATAGGGAAGGATGAGTTTGAATTCACCGGTTCTGATTTTGGAATCCAGCAGGTTCACTCCTGCGGCATGGACCTCGACCAGGACGTCATTGTCCAGCAGTTCCGGCTCCGGCATCTCGGCCAGCCGCAAAATGCCTTTCTTGTTATATTTGTCGACAACGAATGCCTTCATGGCAGTGACTTTCTGAAGTGCCTGTTGGTGTGCCGTTTGTGCGTGAAATTCTCCGTCCCGCCGTTGTTCAGACCGGCAAGCGGAACTGCTTGCGCAAGGTCTTGTCGAACATCCCCGCGGGGGCGAAGCGGCGCAGCAGGCTGACCTGGCGCGCTGCCTTCCCTGCGGTATAGCGCCGTCGCGGACGGGCGTCGGTCGCTGCCTTGATGACCACATCCGCCACCACTTCCGGCCGATCGGCTTTGGGCATCACATCGGCAAGCAGCGCCTTGAGACCGGCGCGCGCCTGATCGTAGTCCTTCAACAGGGAATCCGGCTCGATGCCGTTCTGGTCGAAGACGGTGCGCACGAATGCCGGCTCGATGACCGAGACGCGAATGTTGAAGGCGCGAACCTCATGATCGAGCGACTCCGAATAGCCCTCCAGCGCGTGCTTGACCGCCGAGTAGTGCGCTGAGTATGGCGCGGGCACCAATCCTAGAATCGAGCCGATGTTGACGATGCGCCCTTGGCCGCGGCGCCGCATCGACGGCAACACCGCATTGGTCATGCGCATGACGCCGAACAGATTGACGTCGAACAGAACCTGCACCTGTGCGACCGAAGATTCCTCGGCGCCGCCAAGCAGGCCGACACCGGCATTGTTGACCAAGAGGTCGATGCGGCCGGTCTGGGCCAGCACGGTTGCAACGAGGGCGCTGACGGACTCCCCGTCGGTCACGTCGCAGGTCAGCATGGACACCTTAGCCGGGCCGTTGCCGGCCTTGCTGCGGCTTGTCCCGAAGACGGTATACCCCGCCCGCGCCAAGGCCTCGGCACTGGCGCGGCCGATGCCCGAAGAGGCTCCGGTCACGACTGCGGTCTTTCCAGAGTTCGCATTCATTTTTTATGCTCCAAAGCCACTGGGGCTAGCTTTCGTTCGCTGGTTGAATTATGATCATAATATCAAATTACAACCGTAATGCAATAGCAGAAAGGAATAGCAGCCATGCGCTACGAAAAGGGCCGAAAGGACGCCTCCCGCGATCGCATCGTGGAGGTCGCAGCCCAGCGTTTTCGCGGTGACGGCATCGCCGCGTCCGGACTGGCAGCCATTATGGGCGACGCCGGACTGACGAACGGAGCCTTCTATCCGCATTTCCAGTCCAAGGCGGAGCTCGTGCGTGAAAGCCTTGTAGCGGCACTGGAGAGCCAGGTGCAGCAACTGCAGGAGGTATTGGCCGCCGGTGGTCCGGAGATGGGCATAGCGGCGTATCTGTCAGCTGCGCACCGGGACAACCCGGGAACGGGCTGCGCCAACGCCGCGCTGCTCCCGGAACTCGCGCGTCAGCCGCCCGAAACGCGCCAAGTCTATACCGAACGCTTGCTGGTTCTGGTGCGTCAGCTGTCTGCAGCGCTTCCGCAGGCCAGGGATCCGGAAGGCGTTGCCATGGGCGTCTTTGCGACCCTCATCGGCGCGCTTCAACTGGCCCGCGCGGTGGCAGGGACCGAATTGTCGGATCGCTTCCTTGCGGCAGGAGCAGATGCCGCGCGCAGGCTGATCCAGCCACGTGACGGCGAGAAGGCATCCTAGAGGCCGGTGGCGGCAGCGGCAAAGGGCCCTGACATCGTCCTGCGGGTCGCACACAGGAAGGGCCGGCTTTTGGAGGCGGGCCGAACCGGTATTTCGCTCCGATTCAATCGGGTCTAACGCAGATGCCTGAGCTTGTCGGGATTGCGCATGACATAGACGGCCGCGATCTTCCCGTCCTCGATGTCAAGCGCGGTCGTCTGCAGTTCGCCATCGGCCTCCTGGGTGACGAACCCCGGCAGTCCATTGACGAAGCCGATGCGCACCAGCGTCGAGCGATTGTCGCGCAGCCAGGCCGCGACTTGCGCGTATTGCTTCATGACGGCGTCGAAGCCCAGCACCGGCGCCAAAGCCGCCGGACGCTTGCCGCCGCCATCGGCATGAGCGCTGACATCTGCCGTCAGCAGCGCGCCGAGCGCCTGCATGTCGCCGCTGCGCGATGCCGCGAAAAAGGCTTCGGCGATCTCCAGGCCACGCTGCTTCTCCACCTTGAAGCGGGGCCGCGCCTCGCGGACATGGCCCCGTGCGCGAGCGGCAAGCTGGCGGCAGGCGGCTGAATCGCGCTCGATGGCGGTCGCGACCTCCTCGAATTCCAGCCCGAACACATCGTGCAGCAGAAAGGCCGCCCGCTCGAGCGGCGAAAGCCGCTCCAGCGCCAACATCAGCGGCAAGGTGACATCTTCAAGATCGCCCTCTTCGACGATCGGCTCGGGCAGCCAAGGGCCGATATAAGTCTCGCGCTGGCGCCGCGTGGATTTGAGCTGGTCAAGGCAAAGCCGCGTCACCGTGCGGCGCAGGAACGCTTCTGGCTCGCGAACCTGCGAGTGGTCGGTCCCCATCCAGCGGATGAAGGCATCCTGCACGACATCCTCGGCGTCGCTCACCGAGCCCAGCATGCGATAGGCGACCCGCATCAGCTTCGGACCCAGCGGGCCGAAGCCCGCTGCCGCGTCGTCGGGTGCCGTCGCCGTCATCAGGCCGCCTTGGCGCTGGCGCGTATCGTTGCTGCGTCGGTGTAGAGCCCGAAGCCAACGGCGATGCGGTTCCAGCCATTGATGATGTTGATCAAAACGGTGAGCTTCACCTGCTCCTCCTCGGTGAAATGCGCCTTAAGATCATCATAGGCGCTTTCGCGGTCCTGTCCTTCCGAGAGGCGCGTCAGCGCATCGGTCCAGCCGAGCGCGGCACGCTCGCGGTCGCTGTAGCAGGGCGCTTCGCGCCAGGCCGGCAGCAGATAGATGCGCTGCTCGGTCTCGCCATTCTCGCGCGCTTCGGTGGCATGCAGGTTGATGCACTTGGCGCAGCCATTGATCTGCGACGCCCGAAGCTTCACCAGCTCGTTGAGGCTGTGCTCGAGCCCGGCGGCGACGGAGAGTTCGGTCGATGCGCGCTGCCACTGCTTGATCAGCGCAGGGGCGGCGGCGAAGAGGTCGATTTTGGCGGTCATGATTGCAGTCCTTGTGTTGGGTACGCCATCATGACGAGGCAGGTCCGGCCGGTGTGACATTCAGGCTGGATTTTTTCGAAGGTGCTTTCCCGGCGCGTTCAATCGTCTTTGATCAGCACGATCTTCGCCGGATCGAAATCGATCCCGACCATCGTCCCTTCCGCCACAGCGGGTGTGACATCAGGCGATGTCGCGAACAGTTCGACCGCCGGATCGCTGATCGCGATCCGGTATTCCATGTGGTCGCCGAGATACGAGCTCTTGACCACCTGGCCCTTCATGGTGCCCGCTGGCTGGCCGGGCAAGATGCGCACGGCATTCGGGCGCACAGCGAGGATCGCCGGCCCCGGAGCGTTACCGCGACCCGGCATGTCGAGCAGCAAGGGTCCGACCTTGACCCTTGCACTGGTCGCATTGCTGGAAAGCACCTCGACGTCGAGCAGATTGGCGTCGCCCATGAAGTCGGCGATGAAGCGGTTGGTCGGCTCGTTGTAGAGGTCGCGCGGCGTGCCGTCCTGGGCGACGCGAGCGGCGTTCATGACGATGATGCGGTCGGAGACGGCGAGCGCCTCTTCCTGGTCATGCGTGACATAGACCATGGTCAGCGCCAGATCTTGCTGGAGACCCCGGATTTCGTCGCGCACGCGCCGGCGCAGCTTGGCGTCGAGGTTGGACAGCGGCTCGTCGAACAGCAGCACCTTCGGCTCCAGTACGATGGCTCGCGCCACCGCGACGCGCTGCTGCTGGCCGCCGGACAATTCGCTCGGCTGGCGCTTCTCGTAGCCGGACAGGCCGACAAGCGACAGCTTTTCGGCGGCGCGCTCGGCTGCCTGCGCCTTGCCAAGCCCCATAGCCCGCAAGCCGTAGCTGACATTCTCCATCACGTTCATGTGCGGGAACAGCGCATAGGACTGGAACACCATGGAGACATCTCGCTCGGCGGCGGACAGCAAGGTGACGTCCTTGTCGTCGATCAGGATGCGCCCGGTGCTGGTCTGTTCCAGCCCGGCGATCAGCCTGAGCGTCGTCGTCTTGCCGCAACCCGAGGGCCCGAGCAGCGTCACCAGGCTGGCCGGCGCGATGTCGAAGCTGACATTGTCGACGGCGATCACCGCGCCGTATTTCTTGGTGACGCCCTCGAACCGCACGGCCGGCCTGTCCGTGACAACCGGGACAGCATTCTTCGCCGTCTGATCCACGCCGCTTCTCCCCATCAGATTGCTGCCACCACGGCTTCCGCCCCAGGCCGGCGCCGGCCGAGCCGGCGTTCGCCGACCAGCAGCTGGATGCCGATGAGGATGACCATCATGACAACGATCATCACCGCCGAATAGACAATCGCGATGCCGTATTCGCCGACATCTGCGCGCCCGACAATGTAGACCGTGGCGAGATTGAACCGGCCGCTCGCCAGGAAGATGACGGCGCTGACCGCCGTCACCGCGCGCACGAAACTGTAGATCATCGCGGTCACGATCGCCGGCTTCAGGATCGGCAGGATCACCCGCAGCAAGGTAGCAAAAGACCGCGCCCCAAGCGTCAGCGATGCCTCGTCCAGGCTCTTGTCGATCTGGCCCAGATTGGCGAGCCCGGCACGGATCGCCACCGGCATGTTGCGGAAGATGAAGGAGATGACGATGATCAGCCCGGTGCCGGTCAATTGCACCGGCGGCACGTTGAAGGCAAGGATATAGCTGACGCCGATCACCGTGCCGGGAATGGCAAAGCTCATCATGGCCAGGAATTCGAACATGGTGCGCCCGGCGAAACGCTGCCGGTCGAGCAGATAGGCCGTCAGGATGCCGAGCGCCGCGGTGAACGGCATGGCCACCAGCGCCAGGCCGATGGTCATCAGCAGCGACGGCCAGGCCGAGCCGCTGAAAAACCAGCCATTGACGCCTTTCTCGATCGAAAAGGCGGTGAGGAAATATTCGAGCGTCGGCGTGTTGTCGCGCCCGATCGATTGCACGAAACCGCCGCCCAGGATGATGCCGTAGACCACGATGGTCAGAACCAGCCACGGAACGACGGCGGCGTAGCAGCCGATCCGCAAGGCCTTGGGCAGCGTCGCCGGTACGCCGCCATCGCCCTTGCCTGCGACGGTGACGTAGCTGCGGCTGCCGATCCAGCGACGCTGGATGACGAAGGCTGCCAGCGTGAACATCAACAGCACGATCGCCAGCACCGCCGCGCGGCCCTGGTCGTGCGCCGCACCGACCACTGCAAAGAAGATGTCGGTCGACAGCACGTTGAAGTTTCCGCCCAGCACCAGCGGATTGGCGAAATCGGCCATGCTCTCGATAAACGAAATCAGGAAGGCGCTGGCCAGCCCCGGCCGGATCAACGGCCAGGTGACGGTGCGAAACGTGCGCCAGCGGCTGGCGCGCAGGGTTTGTGATGCTTCCTCCATGCTTGGGCTGACCCCTTGCAGCACGCCGACCAGAACCAGGAACGCGATCGGCGTGAAGGCCAGCACCTGCGCGATGGTGATGCCGGCCATGCCATAGATCCAGCGGCTGCGCGGAATGCCGAGATGCACCGACATGAGGTTGGTGACGATGCCGGCGCGGCCGAACAGCAGGATCAGCGCCAGGCCGATGACGAAGGGCGGCGTGATGATCGGCAGGATGGACAGGCCGCGCAGCAGCCATTTGGCCGGCAGCTTGGTGCGAAGCGCAATCAGCGCCAGAGCCAGCCCAAGCGCCGTGCAGAAAAAGCCGACGAGGACTGCGATCGCCACCGTGTTCCACGCCACGCCGCAGGAGCCCTCGCCATAGAGGCAGCGCAGGCTCCATATGTTGGCGCTGAAGATCTTTTCGACGAACAGCGCCGGCACGACATTGCCGTCATTGTCCTTGATGGCCGAGGTGAGGATCGACAGCAGCGGATAGGCGACGAACAGGATCAGCGAAGCAATCACGATTGAGAGCGAGCCGACGACGAAACGGTCGCCCTTGCACCATCCCCGCGCGGCGAGCGCCTCGGCGATGAACATCAGCATCGCCACGGCATAGAGCGCCGCGCCCCAGCCAAGCCCCGGCTGCATCGGTCCCGGCGTGCCGGCGATCCGGGTAAGCAAGCCAAATCCCCAGCCCGAATGGATGATGGAAAAGCCTTCGATGGCCAGCCACAGCAGGCCCGCCGCGCCTGCAACCGCAAGGCTCTTGGGGTTATTGCGCGCCACCAGCCTGCTCGCCAGCAGAAGCGGCAGGACAAGCGGCAACAGCCAGGGCCGGCCACCGAGCGCCAGGATGATGGCCGGTGTCGCATCCGCCGGCTGTGCCAGCCAGTCGAACGACAGGAAGCCGCCTTCGACCTTGTACCAAGGCAAGAGCACGAAGCTCGCCCACGCGGCCATTACCCAGGCGAGCGCGCTGCGTCCAGGAGCGGAACTGACCATGGAACCGGCCGCGGCCATTCAATGTCTTTCTGTTGCCAAAGGATGGTGCGCCGGCTGCCGCGAAGGGCAGCCGGCGATCAGATGCTAGAGTGAGCGCAAAAGAACGCGCTCAGCCGCCATTGCGGACCTCGTCGGTGAACTTCTTCAACAGTCGCTTGCGTTCGGCCGACGAGCCGTATTTGGCGAAGTCGTAGTCGATCAGCTTGATCTTCGAGAGGTCCGGCGCCTCGGGCGGCACCGGCGTGGCGGTGTTCGACGGGATCTGGAAGCTGCCGTTCGGCGCCGCGAGCTTCTGCGCATCCGGGCTCAGCGCCCAGTCGTAGAATTTCTGCGCCTCTTCGACATGCTTGGCGCCCGTCACGATGCTCATCGAGCCGATCTCGAAGCCGGTGCCCTCGCAAGGCGAAACCACCTTCACCGCCGGGTTCTGCTTGGCCGCGTTGATGACGTCGTGCTGGAAGGAGATGCCGATCAGCGTCTCGCCCTTGCCGACGGCGAGTGCCGGCGCGGCCCCTGCCTTGGTGTATTCGGCGATGTTCTTGTTGAGCTGCTTGAGATAGTCGAATGCCTTGTCCTCGCCCATCAGCTGGACGATGGTGGCAAGCATGGTCCAGGCCGTGCCCGATGAATTCGGGTCGGCCATCTCGATCTCGCCCTGGAATTCCGGCTTGACCAGATCGGCCCAGCACGCCGGTGCGGTCAGCCCGCGCTGCTTCAGATCTTCCTCATTATAGCCATAGCCGAGTGCACCGAGATAAATGCCGACCGTGCGGTTCTTCGACCTGTCGGCCTGCTTCAGCGCCCAGTCGCGCAAGTTTGCCAGTTGCGGCGACTTGTATTCCTGGGTGAGGCCCTCTTCCGCCGCCTGCAGATGCGGGTCGCCGGTGCCGCCCCACCAGATATCGGCTTGCGGATTGTCCTTCTCGGCCCGGAGGCGGGCGTAGATTTCGCCGGCGCTCATGCGGGTCATGTCGACGCTGACGCCCGTCTCCTTCTGGTAGGTGGTCGCCATCGCCCGGCACCAGGCCTCGTCGACGGCGCAATACATTGTGAGGCTGCGGTCGGCCGCCTGGGCGGCACTCGCCAATCCGAACATGGCCAGCGCCGCGCCAAGGCCAAGCCAGGCGGCGCGCAAGCCTTGCTTACTGTCAAATGTCTTCATCGATATTCCTCCCTGTCTTCTCACTGGAAACGATCTACCCGTCGTCGAGCGGCACTCCGATCACCTGGGACAATGTCGCCGCAACACCGGGTGCTGCCGCAAGCACGGGATTGCCCTTCGCCATGCCGTCGCCGTCGAGGAACCGGTTCACCCGGCCGCCGGCCTCCTCCACCAGCAGCAATCCGGCCAGGCAGTCCCACGAATTGATGTGCAGCTCGGCATAGGCATCCGAGCGGCCGTCGGCCACATAGGCCAGCCCAAGCGCTCCGGAGCCGGAGCGCCGCACATTGGCGCCGAGTGCCCAGACAAGGCTCACCTTGTCCAGATAGTCGCGATTGGGAATCCTGGGCGACCAGCCGAACTCGACAAAGGCGCGGTCGAACGCTTGCGTCGGCGACACATGGATCGGCGCGCCATTGCGCGTCGCGCCTTGCCCGCGACGGGCAAAGTACGTTTCGCCGACGGCCGGATTGGCAATGCCGCCGATCTCGCTGCGGCCGTCCTCGACGAAAGCTATCGAAATGCAGAAATGCGGAATACCGCGCATGAAATTGGCGGTGCCGTCGATCGGGTCGACGACCCACATGCGGGCAGAGCCGATGCCGCCGCCTTCCTCGCCCAAAAACCCGTCCTCCGGAAAAGCCTCTGCGAGCGTCGCGCGGATGTGCTCCTCGACCTTGCCGTCGGTTTCAGTGAGAAAATCCTGCGGGCCTTTCATCGCCACCGGCTGGACGGCGCCCTGCCGGGCATAGCCTTCCATCGCCAGTTGCCCGGCCGTGACAAGCAGTTTCCGGCAGACCTCGGCACGCCTGTCCATCTCGGCCTCGGACAGCCGGTCCGCCTTCGGATGCGCCGCCGCCCTGCTCATGCAGCCGGTCCGGACAGTCGCGCCCTCAATGCCGTCTTCGGCGAAATGGACAGGGTATTCCTCCGATGCCACTCTTGAGCCGGCTTGTATTGCACGGCTGTGCAAAGCTGTTGCATTCCGCCATGCCTGTCAAGTGCGGTGGGTGGCAATGGCAGAAGAGTTGCATTACATTGCACGGGCGTGCAAAGAATCACGAAAACAGCAGCGAGAGCGTTCGCTTGACGGTTCCGAGAATCCGCACCGGTTTTTCCAGCGCCCAGCAGGTTGCCGACCTCGCCGGGGTTTCGCGCTCGGCCGTGTCACGTACCTTCACGCCCGGCGCTTCCGTTTCCGGGGAAACCCGCGAGCGGGTGATGCTGGCGGCCGAGCAACTCGGCTATCACGTCAACCATCTGGCTCGCGGCCTGATGCGGGCCTCGACCGGCATTGTCTGCCTCATCGTTGCCGATGGCGACACGCCCTATCATGCCCGCCTGCAGAAGGCGCTGACCCAACATCTGCGGGACGCCGGCAAAATGGCCATGGTGTTCAACACCTCCGGCCCCAGCCACCATGTCGACCAGGCGCTGCGCAACACGCTGAACTATCGCGCCGATGCGAGCATCGTTCTGTCCGGCTCGCCGCCGCAGTTGCTGATCCGCACCTGTCTTGAGAACGGCCAGCGGCTGGTGCTGATCAATCGCGATGACCGCTTCGACGGCCCGCACAATATCGGTGTCGACAACGCTGCAGCCGCAGAGGCAGCGCTGCATGCCTTCATCCGGGCCGGCTGTACCCGCCCCGCTTTGGTGACCTCGGCTGCCGGCACGCCCAGCCTGCTCTCCCGCGAAACCGCCTTCCTTACCGCCGCGCAGAAGGAAGGGCTGGAGGTGACCGTGTGGCGCGAGGGCCGCACCGGCTATGCCACCGGAGCCGATGGCGCCAGGCGACTCTTTTCCGGCCGGCAGCGGCCGGATGCGGCGTTCTGCGTGACCGACCTGATTGCGTGCGGCTTTCTCGATGCGGCCCGCCACGAGTTCGGCATCAACGTACCCCGCGATCTCTGCGTCATCGGCTTTGACGACATTGAACAGGCCGACTGGGCCTCTTACCGGCTGACGACGTTCTCGCCGCCGATCGAGGAGATCGCCAGGCGCGCCGTGCGGCTCGCGACCGGCGCGCGGGAGGAGGCTGGCAGCCGCCTGATCTGCCATGCGCCCATGGTCTGGCGCAGCACGGTGAGGCCGGGCCAGGGCTGATGCGAAACATGTGTCGGTCAAGACGGGAAACGTACTGATGTCCAAGAAAAAGGCCAGGAAGACCCGCCAGGCGGCAAGACCGGTGGAGATAGCTGTAGGCCCCGAAATCCGGAGCATGATGCGCAAGTTCGGCCTGACCGAGGAAGAAGCACTGCGCATGATGCGCGAATGCGATGCCACCCTCTATGGCGCCAACTCCGGGCACGTGCAGCCAGGATCTTGACGGCCCGCCAGGCGCGAACGGAATTTTAATGTAAATCAAGCGTAATCCCGACCGTTAAAATGATGCGTATGTGTTGGGGTTGCGCATGCCGGAATATTCTTTCTTCATCCGCTCGATCCGGATCCGCTACATCTCGGGATTGCTCATCTTTGCGCTGGCTTCCACCGCGGTGATGTTTGCGCTCAATCGCGTCAATTCCTTCCGCCACGACATCGACGCGCTGAGCAGCAATCTCGTCGTCTTCACCCGCGACCTGCGCAACGCCTCCAGCTTTGCCGAAACCGCCAGCACGACCTGGCGCACCGAAACCCGTGACGGCCTTTCCGCCGCAGCGCGCGGCCATTCGCAACGCCTGACCAGCGAGATCGAAACACTGTCCGCGGAGTTGGCCGCGATCAAGCCGAGCCTGTCGGCCAAAACGCTGGACGAACTCTCGTCGGCCGCCGTCAACGGCGACCTGTTCTGGTCGTCGCGCGACATCGTGCGCAACTTCAACCTGATGTCGGCGGCGCAACAGACCGACGAATGGAGTTCGCGCGAAATCCTCAACCAGAACGACCTGTTCGTCCAGCCGATGCTGGTGCGTGTGCGTACCGCCATGGATGGCGAACGCCATCTGGCCGACGCCTCCAGCGACAGGCTGCTGTTGTGGGCAAGCGGCCTTCTGTTCGCGGTTCTTGCCATCGTTGCCCTCTGGATCTTCCGGCCGATGGAAAATGCGATCCGCCGCGCCTTCACCGAATCCGCCGCATCCTTGTTCAAGGCCGAAGCGGCCGACCGCGCCAAATCGGAATTCCTGGCCAATATGAGCCATGAGATCCGCACGCCGATGAATGGCGTGCTGGGCATGGCCGAACTGCTCGCCAAGACCGAGCTTAACGCGCGCCAGAAAACCTTCACCGAAGTCATCGTCAAGTCCGGCAATGCGCTGCTCACCATCATCAACGACATCCTCGATTTCTCCAAGATCAATGCCGGTCAGCTGACGCTCGATCCTGCACCCTTCCGGCTTGCCGAAGCGGTCGAGGACGTGGCCACACTGGTGTCGGCGCGCGTCGCCGAAAAGAACCTCGAGCTGATCGTGCGTGTCGACCCGCGCCTGCCTGCCCATGTCGTCGGCGATGCCGGACGGTTCCGTCAGATCGTCACCAATCTGCTCGGCAATGCGGTGAAGTTCACCGAGAAGGGCCATGTGCTGATCGATGTCGGCGGCGAGGTGGTCGACGGCATGGTCCAGCTCAAGGTCCGCGTCGAGGACACAGGCATCGGCATTCCTGCCGAGAAGCTCGAGAACGTGTTCGAGAAATTCGCGCAGGTCGACGGCTCGTCGACGCGCCGCCATGAAGGCACCGGCCTCGGCCTTGCCATCGCCGCCCGCCTCATCGACCTGATGGGCGGCAAGATCGGCGTCGAAAGCGAGATCGGCCGCGGCTCGGTGTTCTGGTTCGCCGTGCCGCTGCCGGCGCATCAGCAGGACACGCGCAACGAGGTCGTGCCGGTCGATGTCACCGGCGCCCGCGTGCTGGTCATCGACGACAACCCGGTCAACCGCGAGATCTTGCTGGAACAGCTCAGAAGCTGGAGCTTCGACTGCGCGGCCGCCGAAAGCGGCGCCGTCGGCCTCGCCTTTCTAGACCGGGCCAGCCAGCTCGGTGCTGCGGTCGACTGCATCATCCTCGACTACCAGATGCCCGGCATGAACGGCGCCGATGTCGCCAAGGCGATTTCCGCCGACAGCCGTCTCTCCGCCATCCCGGTGGTGCTGCTGACCTCCGTCGACCAGGTCGATTTCGGCAAGATGGTCATCGATTTCGGCATCGCCGCGCATCTCACCAAGCCGGCGCGCTCGGCCATCCTGCTCGGCACCGTCATCTCGGCCATCCAGAAAGCGCGGGCCCAGATCGGCAAGGCCCAGTTCGTTCGCGAGCCTGTTGTTCCGCAGGCGGCACCCGTGACGCTACCCGCCTTCACCGTCATTCGCGGCCCGGCAATTCCGGCGGCCACAGTGCCTGAATCGATCGCCACGCCAAACGGCCCGATCGATATTCTGATCGCCGAGGACAATGACGTGAACCAGCTGGTGTTCGGCCAAATCCTCAATGGGCTTGGCCTCAGCTACCGCATCGCCAGCAATGGCCGCACGGCCGTTGAGATGTACCGGGCGCTGCGGCCGAAGCTGATCCTCATGGACGTCTCCATGCCGGAGATGAACGGCTACGAGGCGACCCGCGCCATCCGGGCGGCGGAGGCAGCGAGTGGCAATCACACACCAATCATCGGCGTCACCGCTCACGCACTGAAGGGCGACCGCGACAAATGTATCGAGTCCGGAATGGACGACTATCTGCCCAAGCCGGTGTCGCCCGACCGCCTCGGCAGTAAGATCGGCACATGGCTCAGCGAAACGGTGGCGGTAAAGAGGGCTTGATCAAATCGCCGCGTCCAGACGATAGCGGTGCATCCAGTCGAGACTGGTCTCGTCGGAGAGCTTGGCGACGCCCGGCTTTACGTCGGCGGCATTCGGCGCCGGAACGCCCAGGGCCTTGCAGATGGATGACAATGCCGCTGCCGGATCGGCTGACAGGCGCTCATAGCCGATGCGCAGCGGGACGATCCCCTGCTCCGCGGACCAGACATTCCAGCCCGCGTCATAGGCTTCGAGTTCGGCAAGCTCGCGCTGGATCCGCTTGAAATCGTAGCGGGGTTCCTGCGGCGGTGCGACCCGCTCGATCTCGGTTCCGTCGGGCGCGATGTGCCAAAGCCCAGTCTGCTCGGCCTTGATCAGCGACACCGCCTGCGCCAGCTTGTTTTCGCGCGAAAGATGGATGTAGAGGATCCGGCCGAAGGCCTTTTCAAAGCGTGCTTTGTCCGATGGCAGGTCTGGGTAGATCCGGTCGAGGATGGCCGAGAGTTCACCCAGGTTTTCCCGCATCAGGCGCAAGCCGAAGACGCCTGTTCCGCCCTTCCCGCGCTGATTGCCGCACCGAGATAGGCGACGTCGAAATCATGCGCGCTCATCGTCTCGGGATGCGGCAATTTCCACTCTTCGGCCCATTCCGCTTTGTCCTGCCGCCGGTAGAATGAGTGCGGATCGCCGGCTGTTTTCGTCGAGGCCAGAAGGCCGCACAGCAAGGTGCTTCCGGTTCTCGGCGTGCCGCAGATTATGTAGCCGTCAAGCATCTGGGACTCTGTCGCTTGTCATGGATTGGGCTAACCCCGCCAGGGCGCGGTGACACGCGCGCTTCGCGAAAGGCTCCAGTCTAGCCGCGCCGGAAGGGATAGAGGAATTGCTGCCAGTATCCGTTCGGAACGGGATGTCCGTGAATGCCGTAGCCGTTCGGCCAGCGCCCTTCGGGCATATGATGGGTGCCGAACAGCCGGTCGAGCAGCGGGAAATGGATGGCGAAATTTACGTCGATCGCTTCTTTTTCGAGGCCGTGATGCCAGTGGTGGTAACGCGGCGACACCAGCACCTTTTCGACTGGACCGAAACTGGTTCCGATGTTGGAATGGATGAACGACGAATAGACGTAGACGATCAATATATACGTCTGGATAGCCGATTCATCGAACCCCAGCACGAACATCGGGGTGGCCGTCAGGCTGCGCAGCACGATGATTTCCAGGAAATGCATGCGCGCACCGGCAATCCAGTCCATCGACTTGGCGGAATGGTGCACGGCATGGAACTTCCACAGCCAGGGAATGCGATGAAAGGCCCGATGCACCCAATACTGGGCAAGGTCGGTCAGGAACATTACCGCCATCAGTTGCACCAGCCACGGCAAGTCGTGGACCCAGGCGCGCACCGAACCAAGGGCGCCCTGTGCATTGACGAAGTTGGACGGCGCCAAGGTCAGGTAGGTCAAAATCTGCACCAGCAGCGATGAGACCAGATAGTAGAACAGGTCCTCGCGCCATTCGTCGCGGAACACGGTCTGATCCTTGTTGCGCGCGAAAAGACGTTCGAGCGGGACGAACAGCACACCCATGAACAAGGCGTTCAGGATGAAGAAATCGAGCCCGAAGAACACCCCGTCGATGTGCAGTTGATGGCGCACCGGAAGCATGCCGACCAGCGACGCCAGCAGCACAGTGAACATCGCTGCCGCGCCGAGCGTCTTTTGCCTGCGCAGCGTCATGCTGAGGATCGCCAGGATATAGCCGGAGATGAGGACGAAATAGAGCACCGGCTTGAAGAACAGCATCTGGTGGATGGGGGCCAGATCCGGCATCGATGTAAGCGACGGGTAGCGCAGCACGATGACCATCAGCAGGGCGGTGACCCCGGCAAGCAAGCCAATCGAGCCGGACAGCCAGCCAGAACCGAACGGCCGTTTGGCGCGCGGCGTTTCAAGTTCACTTACAACGCGTCTAAGGAAATTTGCCACCGCCCCCATGCCCCGCCTTTTTGACGATCGCAAAAGCTCTCGTCGAGATATCGACCTCTTTTGCTACAGCAGGGCTCATTAATATTTAATCGCCACGACCCTGCACATGACGGGTGACTACCGCTTTTGGGCGATTGGAAGAGCTATGATTGCAACAAAAGAACACCGGCCACTATAGTCGGAATCTTTCCTGGATGCGACGGGCGCATTCAAGCGGCATCAGCTGGCTGGTGTCGACTTGGAGGTCGTAGTCTATGCCGTTGTGGACGCGTCCATATTGCCAGCGCGCCAGGCCGGGCAGCCTGTCGGCGCGCGCGGCCTCGCGCGCTTCCAGTACCTCCAGCGGCGCCACGACGCCGACCAGATGCAGGTCAAAGCTCGACAGATACTCCGCTATCTCTTCATCGAAGATCACGTCGTCGACAATGAGATTGTTGCCTTGCCCGGCCATGGCGGCGATGGCATGGCGCATGCCGCGCATGGTTCGTGCGCCGACCGGTCCGCTCCTGATCACCACCGACGGCCTGCCGTCCTCCAGCACCGTCTCAAAGGAAAACCCGTCGGCATGATCCTGCAGCGCCGGCGGCAGCATGTCGATGAAAGCATCCATCTGGACATGCAGGAAGGGCTCGGTGGCGATCGTTTGCAGCGCCCTGGCGATCGAGCTTTTGCCGGCGCTGCCGACGCCATTAAGCAGGACGATTTTGGCCGTCATGTCGCCCCCTCGGCCTATCGGTTGCGCACGACGATACAGGCGCCGCCGACGCTTTGCAGTTTCTGGCAGATGACGTTGGCGGCGGCACGGTCGTCGACGCCGATCCTGACGGCGTAGATGCCGCGTCGGCCGATCGGCGTGCGCACCCGGCTGACCACCGGGTCACGACCGGAAAGCAGCGCCGGAAACCGGCTCCTGACCCTCAGCCACTGATTGATCGCCGCGCCCCTGCGGAAATTGCCGGCCACCTGGACGCCCCATGGCTTCACATTGATCGACGCCATCGCCACGGTTCTCGACATGATCACCGGCAGCTTGCGGCAGGCGACGGCAAAGCTGGTTTTCGCGTCGAGCGGCTCGACCGTCCCGGCGTAAGCGCTGTCGGAAAACTTGTCGACGGGTTCGCCCATGACGTCGAAGACATAGCTCTCTGTCTCCATCGGCAGGAAGCCGCCCGAACCCAGCCAGCGCGACACCCGGTTCTCGCCGGCATTGTAGGCGGCCGCCGCCAGGCCGAGATTGCCGTAGGCGAGCTTCATCTCGCCGAGATATTTCGCCGAAGCCGGGATCGCCTGGTCGATGTCGAAAGGATCCGCCAGCCCGCGCATCTTGGCGGTGCCCGGCATGAACTGGGCGATGCCTTCGGCACCGACCGGGCTAACCGCATTGGGATCGAAGCGGCTTTCTTTCCAGATCAGCCGGGCGAAGTAATCCTTCGGCAGGCCGTTCCGCTCGGCATGCGTCTCGATCAGGTCACAGACACGGCCAATCAATCGTTTCGCCGCCGAGCGCGATTGCGGTGGATCGGCGAGCGCCTGTCCGGCACCCAGCCCGCAGAGCAGGATCACACCGGCTTTGAGCAGCCCCCGCATGGCTTATTCGGCCGCAGCCTTGCCGTGTTGGCCAAACCGCTGCTCGATATAGTCGGCAACCATCTTCTCGAAATCGGCGGCGATCGACGGACCGCGCAGCGTCGCCGACTTCTTGCCGTCGACGAAGACGGGTGCGGTCGGCGTCTCGCCGGTGCCGGGCAGCGATATGCCGATATCGGCGTGCTTGGATTCGCCGGGGCCGTTGACGATGCAGCCCATCACCGCGACCTTGAGGTTCTCGACGCCGGGATATTTCTCCCGCCAGACCGGCATGTTCTTGCGCAAATCGGCCTGGATGTTCTGGGCGAGCTCCTGGAACACGGTGGAGGTCGTGCGACCGCAGCCGGGGCAAGCGGCGACGATCGGCACGAACTGACGGAAGCCCATGGTCTGCAGCAGTTCCTGCGAGACCTGCACCTCACGCGTGCGATCGCCATTCGGCTCCGGCGTCAGCGAGATGCGGATGGTGTCGCCAATGCCTTGCTGCAAGAGGATGCCCATGGCAGCCGACGAGGCGACGATGCCCTTGGATCCCATGCCGGCTTCGGTGAGGCCAAGATGCAGCGCATGGTTGGAACGCGTGGCAAGCTCGGTATAGACCGCGATCAAATCCTGCACGCCGCTGACCTTGGCCGACAGGATGATCTTTTCGCGGGCGAGGCCTATCTCTTCGGCCATTTCGGCCGACAGGATGGCCGACTGCACGATCGCCTCGCGGGTTACTTCCTGCGCCGTCAGCGGGAAGCCTTGGCTCTGGTTCTCGTCCATCAGCCGGGTGAGCAACTCCTGATCGAGCGACCCCCAATTGACGCCGATGCGCACCGGCTTGTCGTATCTGATCGCCATTTCGACGATCGCTGCGAACTGGCGGTCCTTCTTGTCCTTGAAGCCGACATTGCCGGGATTGATGCGGTATTTGGCCAGCGCCTCGGCGCAGGCTGGATGGTCGGCCAGCAGCTTGTGCCCGATATAGTGGAAGTCGCCGACCAGCGGCACATTGATGCCGAGCCGCTCGAGCCGTTCGCGGATGCGCGGCACGGCGGCGGCGCTCTCGTCACGATCGACGGTGATGCGCACGATCTCGGAGCCAGCGCGATGCAAAGCCGCAACCTGCGCGACGGTCTGGTCGATATCGGCCGTGTCGGTGTTGGTCATCGACTGCACGACGACCGGCGCGCCGCCGCCGACGACCACGCCGCCGACATCGACGCCGACCGATGTCCGGCGCGCAAAGGGGGAGGAAAAATACCCGGTCATGCCGGCAGCCTCTTGATCACCCGAGCGACACACGTCCACGTCGACGCACGCTCAATCAGCTATCAGCGCATAGCGCTGAGGTTCGGGCATGAGGTGGAGGAGCAAAGATGGCTTGTCAATGGCGACAGACAAGCAGAGCCGCCAAATCGCAGCAGCGCGGCGACCCCACAGACGGGTTTCGCCGGCCAACAGTATGGGAATTAGTAGCAAAAACAGGCCTCCGGCGGCATGTCGCCACCGGAGCGATAGTCACGCGCCAAGGCGGCGCGTCTAATCCTGGAAGGGCGTCAGTGTCTCGTCGGTTTCGCCTTCAGTTTTTCAATCTCGTCCTTGAGTGCCAGCTTGCGTCGCTTCAGATTCACGATTTCGAGGTCGTCGACCGATGGATGGTTCATCGCATCGTCGATCTCGCGTTCGATATCACCGTGTTTCCGCTGCAACTCATCAAGATGGGATGCAAGAGACATGATTGGTTCTCCCTTTCATGGTTTCCTCGATTGCAGCCGTCAAAGGCACGTCCACCGCAGGTCGCATCTGTGACGGCACCATGACAGTCTGCCACCATCCGGCTGCGATGTCGAATGCTGCGTGGTAGCATTCCACGACAATGTGATATGTGATATTGGCTGCGCGCCGGCGGCAATTGATGCCGCCCCCGCCCAATCATGCCCATTGCCGGGCGCCGCAGACATGCAGACGGTAGAGAATGTCCGACCAGGAAAAGGCCGATGTCCGCCTCGAATTTTCCCGCCTGAAGCAGGAGCATGCCGATTTCGACGCGGCCATCAATGCGATGATCGCCATGGGCTGCGACCCCTTGCAGATCCAGCGCATGAAGAAGAAGAAGCTTTTCCTCAAGGACCGGCTGATGGCGCTGGAAGACAAGATCATTCCGGACATCATCGCTTAGCCGACGGCCTCGGGGCCTAACTGCTCACCCCGCTATCGACAGCCGCGCCGCGCGATGGCGCAGCAACGTCAGCAATTCGTCGGTCTTCTCCGCTGAAGTGTCGATCGGCACCACCAGGCACATCGTCGCCTCGACCTTGCCGGCGGCCGCGAAGACAGGGGCGGCCAGGCATTTGGTGTAGGCGTCGACCAGCCCCGAAGTGATGCAATAGCCGGTCGTTCTGGCCGTCGCGATATCGGCAACGAAGTCGTCGAACTGCAGCCTGCGGCCGTCGGGCAGCAAAAGGTCGTCTTCCGAGACCATGTCCTGGATGGCGGCCCTTTCCAATCCGGCCAGAAGCAGCCGCCCCGATGCCGTCCATGGCAGCGGGATCTGCAGGCCGGTGGCCGAGCTGATGCGGAACGGCCTGGTGCCGGGGCTGGAATGGACGATGGTATAGCGCCCGCTTTGCAGCATGCACAATTCGGAGGTCTCGCCGGTCTCGCGCGACAGATTGTCGACCTCCTGCCGGCCCCGCCTAAGCAGGTCGTTGCCCCTGACATAGTCCATTCCATAGAGGTAGAGCTTCTTGCCGAAATAGACCCGGTTGCCGTCGCCCTCCATCTCCAGGAGACCCGCATCGACCAGCGAACGCACCAGCGTATAGGTGGTGGAGCGCGGCGCATTCACCCCCTTGGCGAGATCGCCAATGCCGATGGCGCGCTGCGTAACATGCAGGAAGTCCAGGATCTCCAGCACCCGGTTGAGGCCCTTCTCGCGCGAGCCGGAGGTCTTGTCGGGCGTCGGGCTCCCGGCTGGACCAAGCTCCGCCCGATCCGTGAGTCCATTGCTGTCTTGCATAACTGATTCCTGATGTTAGTATCTGTCTTGTATAGGATACATGTGTCTATTGTAAGAGACAATCAGGTCGGCGACACGTGTGTCTGTAAGGGGAACTCAAACAACAGGAGGTCGCAGTGAACGACGCATCCAAGCGAGATTTTCTGAAACTAGGCATGGCCGGGCTTGCAACGGCGGGCGTGATGACCGCTGTCAGCGCCGAAAAGGCGGCGGCACAAGCCGCATCCGACAGCGTTCTGCGCACCGCGCTTGACCGCGGAAAGCTGATCGTCGGCACCGGCAGCACCAACGCGCCATGGCATTTCGAAAACGATGCCGGCGAGCTGGTCGGCATGGACATCACCATGGGACGCATCCTGGCCAAGGGTCTGTTCGACGATCCGAGCAAGGTCGAGTTCGTCATGCAGGATCCGGCGCAGCGCATCCCCAATGTCACCACCAACAAGGTCGACATTACCATCCAGTTCATGACCATGACCGCGCAGCGCTCGCAGCTGATCCACTTCTCCAGGCCATACTATGTCGAGGGCGTCGCCCTGCTGACGCTGCCGACGGCGGAAAACAAGACCTTCGACAAGCTGCTCGCCGGTGGTTCGGCGACGCGCATCTCGATCCTGCAGAATGTCGATGCCGAAAGCTCGGTCCATTACGCCCTGCCGGAGGCGCAGGTGCTGCAGATCGACACCCAGGCCAATGTGCTGCAGGCACTGGAATCGAAACGCGCCGATGCCGCCGCTGTCGATCTTTCAACCGTGCGCTGGCTGGCCTCGCGCAACCCCGACAAATATTTCGATGCCGGCAAGAGCTGGTACTCGATGCTCTACGGCGCGGCGGTCAGGCAGGGCGACCTGGACTGGCTGACCTTCGTCAACCAGACCTTCACCATCGCCATGTTCGGCCATGAGACCGCACTCTACGACGCCGCCTTCAAGGACTATTTCGGCCAGGAGCCGCCGGCCCGCCATCCGGGTTTCCCGGTTGTCTGACAAGTGCTGGCGGAAGGGTTAGCCCTTCCGCCTTCTAGTTCGCATCCCCTTGGTTATTGCGGGAGACGCATGGGCTATACGCTCAACTTCAACCTGATCTGGCGCCATTTCGACAAGCTGTGGGGCGGCCTTCTGCTCAGCCTCGAGCTTGCCGTGATTTCGATTGCCATCGGCGTCGTCATCGGCCTGGTGCTGGCGGTCTGGTATGTCTCGGCCGGACGCGTGGTGCGCGCCATCATTGCGGCTTACGTCGAATTCATCCGCAACGTGCCGCTGATCCTGCTCGTCTATCTTGTCTTCTACGGCCTGCCGACGGTGATCGACGTCGCCTATGACGCGCCGACCTCGTTCGTGCTGACGCTGTCGGTCTATAGCGGCGCCTATCTGGTCGAGGTGTTCCGCTCCGGCCTGGAAGCCGTGCCGCGCGGCCAGCTCGATGCCGGCAAAGCCATCGGCCTGACGCCCTGGCAGCGGCTGGTTCATGTGCGCCTGCCGACCATGCTGCGCATCACGCTGCCGGCGCTGTCCAACACCTTCATCTCGCTGTTCAAGGACACGTCGATCGCCTCGGTGATCTCGGTGCCCGAGCTCACCTTCGGCGCCCAGTGGATCAACTTCAACACCTTCCGCATTGTCGAGGTCTATCTGGTGACGACGGCGATGTACCTGGTGACCGGCTACACCCTGCTCTTCGGGCTGCGGCTGGTCGAACGCCGGTTCAGGGCTGCGCGCTGACATGCTGAGCCAGATCCTCTACGCCGTACCGTTCCTCGCCCAGGGCTTCGCCATCACCTTGTGGGTGTCGCTGCTGGTCGTGGTGCTGTCGCTGATTGCCGGCGTCGCGCTCGGCGTCGGCCTGGTCTACGGCCCGGCGCCGCTGCGCTGGGCCGTGCGCATCTTCTCCGACACCATCCGCGGCATCCCGATCCTGGTGCTGATGTTCTTCGTCTATTACGGCCTGCCGGCCATCGGCCTGCATCTGCAATCCTTCTCGGCGGCGGTGCTGGCGCTCACCTTGTTCAAGACCGCGCAGGTCATTGAGTATCTCCGCGGCGCCGTCGGCTCCATTCCCAAAGGGCAGTCCGAGGCGGCGATGGCGATTGGGCTGACCTTCCGCCAGCGGCTCACCTACGTCATCTTTCCACAGGCCTTCCGGCGCTTCCTGCCGCCCTGGATCAACGGCGTCACCGATGCGGTCAAGGGCAGCGCCCTGGTCTCGCTGCTCGGCATCACCGACCTGATGCAGGCGATCAACCAGGTCATCGGCCGCACCTATGAGGCGATGCCGCTCTACATCCTCGGCGCCTTGATCTATTTCGCCGTCAACTATGCGCTTTCCTACGCCAGCCGGCGGCTGGAACGGCGCTTTGCCTTCATCCGGGACTAGCACGATGGCCACAAGCTCGAACGACAATGCTGCCCTTCTCGACATTGCCGGGGTCTCGAAAGCCTTTGGTTCGGTCGAGGTGCTTCGCTCGGTCAGCCTCAAGGTGGACAGGGGCGAGGTGGTCACCGTCATCGGCCCTTCCGGCAGCGGCAAAACCACCCTGCTGCGCTGCGTCAACTTTCTCGAAAGCTACGACTCAGGCTCGATCCGCATCGACGGCAAGGAGGTCGGTTTTCGTGAGGCCGGCGCGCGCCAGCGGCGCAGCGAGCGCGACCTTGCCAATATGCGCGCCGAAACCGGCATGGTGTTCCAGAGCTTCAACCTGTTCCCGCACCTCACCGCCGCCGGCAACATCATGCTCGGCCTCACCAAGGTGCGCGGCAAGAGCAAGGCCGAGGCGCGCCAGATCGCCGAGCATTGGCTGAGCCGCGTCGGCCTCGCCCACAAGGCCGACAGCCTGCCGGCGGAACTCTCCGGGGGCCAGCAGCAGCGCGTCGGCATAGCGCGGGCAGTCGCCATGGAGCCAAAGATCCTGCTGCTCGACGAGATCACCTCCGCGCTCGATCCCGAATTGGTCGGCGAGGTGCTGGCCGTTGTGCGCAGCCTGGCCGAAGACGGCATGACAATGGTGATGGTCACGCACGAGATGGCCTTTGCCCGCGACGCTTCGAGCCGCATTGTCTTCATGGCCGATGGCGGTGTCAGCGCTGTTGGCCCGCCGAAGGAGATCCTTGCCGAAGAGACCACCAATGAGCGCCTGCGCTCTTTCCTGGCGCGGTTCCGCGCCTCGCATTTCTGACATGGGCGGCCCAAAGCAACTCCAGGAAAAGTGTCAGCGGTTTTCCCGGGAAAAGCGCGAAGCGCTTTCCCTTGGGAATTGCGTAAAACAACAGGCCGGCCCAAGGAGAATTCTTCCATGACGCCTTACATCCGGCTCGCCGAGCTCGGCCTGACGCTGCCCGAGCCGCCGACGCCGATCGCCAATTTCGTCACCCATGCGGAAAGCGGCCGGCTGATCTTTCTTTCGGGTCAAGGGCCGCTGCGCGCCGACGGCACGCTGTGCACCGGCAAGGTCGGCGAGGACGTCACCGTCGAGCAGGCCTATGAGCATGCCCGCCTCACCGGCCTCAACCTGCTCGCCGTCATGCACGCCGCCGCCGGCGATCTCGGCCGCATCGTGCGCGTCGTCAAATTGCTCGGCTTCGTCAATGCGACGCCGACCTTCAGCGACCACCCGAAAGTGGTCAATGGCTGCTCGGACCTGTTCGCCAGCGTCTTTGACAAGATCGGCGGCCATGCCCGCTCGGCGATCGGGGTCGGCTCGCTGCCTGGAAACATCACCGTTGAAATCGAAGCGGTCGTCGAGATCGCCGCCTGACCGTCAAGGGATTGCTGAACATGAAAACCTATTCCGACACCGGCTCCAACACCACGATCCGTGAACGGCTGGGACTGCGGCCGATCATCAACGTCTCCGGCACGATGACGACGCTCGGCGCCTCGATCATCGTTCCCGAGGCGATCAGCGCCATGGCCGAGATCGCCTCGCAATGGGTGGAGATGGACGATCTGCAGCGCGCCGCAAGCGTGATCACAGCCCGCCTCACCGGCGGCGAGGCCGGCTTCATCACCGCCTGCTGCGCCTCAGGCATCACAATGGCGATCGCCGGGGCGATGACCGGCACCAATTTGCTGGCGATCGAACGGCTGCCCGACGATACCGAAGGGCTGAAGTCCGAAGTCGTCATCCAGCTCGGCCATATCGTCAATTACGGCGCACCGATCGACCAGTCGATCCGCGTCGCCGGCGCCAAGGTCATTCCGGCCGGCACGGTCAGCGTCACGCAGGATTATCATGTGCGCGAGGCTATCAACGAGCGCACGGCGGCGGCGCTCTACGTCGTGGCGCACCACACCGTGCAATACGGCATGCTTTCCCTTGAGGAATTCTGCGATATCTGCCACGCCAGGGGCGTGCCGGTGATCGTCGACGCGGCTTCCGAATATGACCTGCGCAACTTCCTGGCGCGCGGCGCCGACATCGTCGTCTACAGCGGCCACAAATTCCTTTCGGGGCCGACCAGCGGCATCGTCGCCGGCCGCAAGGATCTCGTCCGCGCCGCCTATCTGCAAAACCGTGGCGTCGCCCGCGCCATGAAGGTCGGCAAGGAAAGCATCGCCGGCACGATGGCGGCGCTCGAAGCGTGGGAAAAGCGCGACCATGCCGGCATCCGCCAGCGCGAGGAAGCGGCGCTCAATCTATGGAGGGATTCGCTGCAGGGAATACCCGGCATCGTCGCAAACATCATTCCCGACCCGACCGCCAATCCGCTCGACCGGCTGCAGATCTTCGTCTCCCCCGAAAGCCGCTTCAGTGCCGCCGGCCTCGCCTCGGCATTGGCGGCCGGATCGCCGCCCATCATCGTGCGCAACCACGAGGTCGAGCGTGGCCATTTCTTTCTCGACCCCTGCAACCTGCACCCAGGCGAGGCCGAGATCGTCGCCGAACGCCTCCGCGCCGTGCTCACCGCGGCCGACAGGCCGGCGGATGCGATGAGACAGCCGCGAAAGGATTCATCCGGCGCCCTGCGCTGGCCGGACTAGGCTGCGGCGGCCGCCATCCTTGCGGGCCAGCCCGAATTCCGCTAAGGCGCGCCTTTACCGCCGGGAGCATGCGCTTGACCGACCACCGCGCCGACGTCGCCATCATCATGGGCAGCCAGTCCGACTGGGCGACGATGCGCCACGCCGCCGAAACGCTGGAGGCGCTGGGCATTCCGCACAAGCGGCTGATCGTCTCCGCCCACCGCACCCCGGACCGCCTCTATGATTTCGCCAAGGGCGCCAAGGCGGCCGGCTACAAGGTGATCATCGCCGGCGCCGGCGGCGCCGCCCACCTGCCCGGCATGACGGCGGCGATGACGCCGCTGCCGGTGTTCGGCGTGCCGGTCGAATCGAAGGCGCTGTCAGGCCAGGATTCGCTGCTCTCCATCGTCCAGATGCCGGCCGGCATTCCGGTCGGCACGCTTGCCATCGGCAAGGCGGGTGCGGCCAACGCCGCCCTTCTGGCGGCCGCCGTGCTGGCGCTGAACGACGAAGAAATTGCCGCCCGCCTGGATGCCTGGCGCGCCGCCCAAACCGCCAAGGTCGCCACCGAACCGACGGATGCGCCGTGAGCCTGTCCGCGGGATCGAGCATCGGCATCATCGGCGGCGGCCAGCTCGGCCGCATGCTGGCTGTTGCCGCAGCGCGCCTCGGCTACCGCACAATTATCCTCGAACCGCAGGCCGATTGCCCGGCGGCTCAGGTCGCCAACCGCCAGATCACCGCCGCCTATGACGATGCGGACGCCCTTGCCGAACTGGCGGCAGTCAGCGCCGTCGTCACCTACGAATTCGAGAATGTGCCGGTAGCGGCTGCCGGCGCGCTCGCCGCCAAGCTCCCAGTCTATCCGCCGCCCAGGGCGTTGGAAATCGCCCAAGACCGGGTGGCGGAGAAGCTATTCCTGAACGGCATCGGCATCAGGACAGCGGATTTCCGCTCCGTCGACAATGACGACGAGCTGACGGCGGCGCTGAGAGAGTTCGGCGGCAGCGGCATCTTGAAAACCCGCCGCATGGGCTATGACGGCAAGGGCCAGCGCGTCTTCCGCAACATGGAGACGGGCGGCTTTGCCGGCACATGCGAGACCATGGGCAATGTGCCGCTGATCCTCGAATCCTTCGTCGCTTTCGAGCGCGAAATCTCGGTCATCGCCGCGCGCGGGTTGGACGGCGCGGTCGCCGCCTACGATCCGGCTGAGAACGTCCACCGCGACGGCATCCTGCATACCTCGACCCTGCCGGCCCAGATCAGGCTGGAGACGGCGGCGACGGCACAGGGGGCGGCGGCGAAAATCCTGTCGGCCCTCGACTATGTCGGCGTCATCGGCGTCGAGTTCTTCGTTCTTGCCGATGGCACGCTGCTGGCCAACGAAATGGCGCCGCGCGTGCACAATTCCGGCCACTGGACGGAAGCCGCCGGCATCGTTTCGCAGTTCGAGCAGCATATCCGCGCCATTGCCGGCCTGCCGCTGGGCAACCCTGGCCGGCATTCAAACTGCATCATGGAAAATCTGATCGGCGACGATGTGCTGCGGGTGCCCGCTTTGCTCGCCGAGCCCGATCTGATGCTGCATCTCTACGGCAAGGCAGAAGCGCGCCCAGGCCGCAAGATGGGCCATTTCACGCGCATCAGCCGCCGTAGCTAAGCCATTCCGGCACTTTGCGCGAGGGCGTGGCTCGAGCCCTATTGCAGCTCGTCGTTCAGATCTCCGTCCTCGTCGGGGCTGGCGCAACTCGCATCGCCTTCCCTACAATTGGCGCCCGCGGTGAGCTGTTTGATGCGCTGGTCCGTCAGTTCGGTCAGGCATTGTGAAACCTCCATCGGATGGATGGAGCCGCCCTCGCTGTCTGTCGTCGTATAGGCGCATTCGGCGTCGCGGAAGGCGATCCAGGCGCGTTGCGCGACCTGCAGCAGCTTCCTGCCCTTGTCGTCGTTGCGACCGACGAGATCCTTGTAGGCCTGGTTGAGCTTGGCATCGGCCGCCCGATAGTCCTCGCCGGCGCAGATGTTCATCATCTGCTGGCTGTCGTCGTTGCGGTCGCATTCCTGCGCCTGCGCGATGGAGGCGGCTGCCAGAACGGCAAGGCTCGCGGACACAAACAACAGGCGCATGGAGGTCTCCAAATCGGCTTGCGGGTGCCGCACCATTCCAGCCCGCCTTCGGCCGCGCAATGGCGTGGAGCCGAGATGGCGGATATTTGATGGCCAAAGCCATTCTCGGCCTCTATCCAGCACGCTTGCGGTTGACACGGGCAAGGCTCCTCGTTTATGAGCCACCGCAAGTTCAAAGGCGCGCTTTTCAGGCGCGCCTTAATAATTCGGCCCGGACAGGGCCCAGACCGACGGGCAAGACCATGAAGATCAAGAATTCGCTCAAGGCGCTGAAGGCGCGTCACCGCGACAACCAGCTGGTTCGCCGCAAGGGCCGCGTCTACATCATCAACAAGACCGCTCCACGCTACAAGGCGCGCCAGGGCTGAGTGTTCGGCCGGAGGCTCGTTGCCTCCGTCCATACGATGGTAATTGCCTGGTTCCAGGCACTTTCACGCTAATTTCAGTTTGACGATCCGCCGTCCGGGGTTAGATTCCGGCGATGCGGATTCTTTTTGCATTTTTGGCCACCCTCTTTCTTTTCGGCGTCACTCCGGCGTCGGCGGACGATCCGCCGGCAAAGCCGCCGGTTGCCCTGACCAGGGAAGCCAGGCTCGACCAACTGTTTGCCGAGCTGAAGCGCGAGCGCAACGAAAAGGCGGCCGAGCGCATCGCCGGGCGCATCTGGAGCGAATGGTTCCAGTCCGGCAGCGCCTCGATCGACCTGATGATGCAATGGTCGCAAAAGGCGATTGACGACCAGAAGTTCGACGTCGCCCTCGACTTCCTCGACCAGGTCGTCATCCTGCAGCCAAAATATGCCGAAGGCTGGAACCGGCGCGCCACCGTCCATTACATGATGAAGAATTTCGGGAAATCGATGTCCGACATCGACCAGACGCTGCAGCTGGAACCACGCCATTTCGGCGCGCTTTCCGGCCTGGCCCAGATCATGGCCGCCACCGGCCACAAGCAATCGGCGCTCGAAGCCTGGCAGAAGGTGCTTACCATCTATCCGATGATGCGCAGCGCCCAGGACCAGGTCGCGGCAATTTCGGAAGAGCTTGCCGGCGAAGGAATTTGATTAGTCAGTAGGAATTAGGGATTAGTCAGTAGTCAGTAGAGAAGATTGGTCGAGACGCCACCTCCCTACTCCCTAGAACTTATCCCCCTCCACCCCCGTATCTCCGCGCATGAACCTCATTTACGCCGCCTGTGCTTTGCTCCTCGCGCTCGTCTTTGCCCTGGCCGGTGTCACCCGGGCCGGCGCGTGGCTGATCGAGTGGCGCAACCCGCCGGCCGGCGAATTTGCCGACATCGACGGCACCCGCATCCACTATGTCCACGTGCCGGCTCCGCAAAATGCAGAGCTGCCGGCCATCGTCTTCATCCACGGCGCCAGCGCCAATCTCAGGGATCAGATGCTGCCGATCAGGCCTTTGCTCGAAGGCCGCGCCGAGATGGTTTTCCTCGACCGGCCGGGCTTCGGCTGGTCGGCACGCGGCCCCGGCAACAATGAGAGCCCGTCGGCGCAGGCCGACACCATCGCCAGCCTGATGGACCGTCTCGGCATCCACAATGCGATCATCGTCGGCCATTCGTTTGGCGGCGTGATCACCGCCGCCTTTGGCCGCGAACACCCGGAGAAGACGCTCGGGCTGGTCTTTCTGTCGCCGGTCAGCCACCCCTGGCCGGGCGGCGCGACCGCCTGGTACTACAAGCTGACCGCCACCCCCATCATCGGCTGGCTGTTCTCGGAGACATTGACCTATCCGGCAGGCACGCTGCAGATGGACGGCGCCACGGCCTGCGTGTTTTCTCCCAACAAGGTGCCGGAAGGCTATGTCGGCAATGCCTCGATTCCGCTGGTGCTGCGTCCCGGCGCTTTCCGCGCCAACGCCATCGATGTCGCCGGCCTCTACGACTATACGCTGAAGGCCGCGCCGCATTACCGCGACATCACAGCGCCGACCATCGTCATCTCGGGCGACCGCGACAAGGTGGTCTATGCCTCGATCCATTCGGTCGGCCTGGTCAGGGACATCCCCGGCGCCGAACTGATCTGGGTCCACAATCTCGGCCACAAGCCGGATTGGATCGCCTCCGACCTCGTCGTCGGCGCGATCGAGAAAGTCGCCGGCAAGGTCGTCGACCTGCAGGCAATGGCAAAAACCGTGGAAGCACGCATCGCCGGCGATGCGTACAACGATGCACAGTGCCCCGACATTACGGTGCCCGACGCGCAACTCGCCCCGACGTGACGGCCGCATGTATGTCCTGAAGCACGGAATCAAGAAAAACCCCGAAGCGTTCTGGGCGCTACCGGGTAGCATCTTCTTCGGCTACGGCGCCTGCCACATCCTTGCGGGCACCTTCCTCAGCCATCCTCCCCTGGACGGATTCTACGGCGAACGGATCATTCCGGGCGAGGATTTCTACGGCAACCATATCTACATGACGAACGGCGTGATCGCCTTCGACTATCACGGCTATTCCAGCCGAGAGCGGCTTCTGCAGCACCACGGAAGGGGATGGGCTTCGCATAGCGCAGGCTGGCACTGCACGCTGGAAAGGGTCGATTTCGACTGCTCGACACCGCCGACCTCAACCGGCGAAAGATGCGCGGCCCGGATCAGTATCTCTATTACCCAATCCCTCGCGCACACCGCTTCCTTCAGCGTATCGATCACGCCGAAGGTGCGGCAAGAGCGCTGCGAACTGTGACGAGGTCTCAGCCTATGTTGCGGGTGGCCTGCACGTCCGATCCGACATAGGCGATGCGCAGCATGTTGGTCGAACCCGGCGTCCTCAGCGGCACGCCCGCCGTGATGATGACACGGTCGCCCGGCTGGCCGAACCCCTCTTCGAAAGCGATGCGGCAGGCGCGGTCGACCATGTCGTCGAGGTCGCTGGCGTCGGGCGAGACGACGCAATGCGTGCCCCACAAAAGCGACAGCCGCCGCGCCGTGTTGAGGATCGGCGACAGGGCGATGATCGGCACTTGCGGCCGCTCGCGCGCGGCGCGCAGGCCCGTGGTGCCCGACGCCGTATAGGTGATGATCGCCGACAGTTTCAGCGTCTCCGCAATCTCGCGGGCGGCGAGCGAAATGGCGTCGGCGCCGGTTGCTTCCGGTTCCGAGCGCTGCGCGTTGATGATGCCGGCATAGGTCGGGTCGGTTTCGACCTTGGTGGCGATGCGGTTCATCATCGCCACCGCCTCGACCGGATAGGCGCCGGCAGCGGATTCGGCTGAAAGCATGATGGCGTCGGCGCCCTCGAACACGGCGATCGACACGTCGGACACCTCGGCGCGGGTCGGCACCGGCGCGGTGATCATCGATTCCAGCATCTGCGTGGCGACCACCACCGGCTTGCCGGCGCGGCGCGCGGCGCGCGTGATCTGCTTCTGGATGCCGGGCACCGCTTCCAGCGGCATTTCCACACCGAGATCGCCGCGGGCGACCATCAGCGCGTCGGAGAGTTCGATGATTTCGGCCAGCCGGGCGACGGCCTGCGGCTTTTCAATCTTGGCCATGATCAGTGCCCGGCCGCGCGCGATCTTGCGGGCTTCCGCCAAATCCTCCGGCCGCTGCACGAAGGACAGCGCCACCCAGTCGACGCTTTCCGCCAGCACCGCATCGAGGTCCTTGCGGTCCTTTTCGGTCAGCGCACCGACCGGCAGGTCGGTGTCGGGCAGGCTGACGCCCTTCTTGTCGGAAATGGTGGTGCCGGCGACGACGGTGCAGGTGATAGACTTGCCGTCGCTCTTCACCGCCCTGAGCTCCAGCTTGCCGTCATCGATCAACAGACGGTGGCCGGCCTCGACCGAGCTCAGGATTTCGGGATGCGGCAGGTAGACCCGGGTCGACGTGCCGGGCTCTGGATTGTTGTCGAGGGTGAAGGTCTGGCCCGGCGTCAGAACCTCCTTGCCGTTGGCGAACTTGCCGACGCGCAGCTTCGGTCCCTGCAAATCGGCCAGGATGCCGATCGGACGGCCAACTTTCTCCTCGACCGCGCGGATGCGGCCGACCAGCGTGCGCATCAACTCGTGATCGGTGTGGCTCATATTGATGCGGAAGACATCGGCGCCGGCTTCGAACAGCTTCTGCAGCATCTCCTCGGACGAGGAGGCAGGACCGATGGTGGCGAGGATCTTGACCTTGCGGCTACGTCTCATTGACTGTTTGTTCCCGGGGCGGCTGGAGCGCCTCCCGTTGTGGACTCATCGGTCAGCTGGACCATCCAGCTTGCCTGCTCGCCCGTGTCATATTCCTGGAATCCGGCGCGCTGGAAGCCCCGGGCGACGCAATCGGTAACGCCGGCAATCTTGAATTCTTTTTCGGCCACGCACATGTTGATCGGGCCATCCCAGCGCCCGCCGCGCTCGGCGTCTTCTGCATAAAGATAGTAAAACCTCGATGACAGCGGACCTTCGATCAGCGTCTTGCAGCTCGATCCTTCGATGTGCCACCACCCCTCGGTGATCCAGCCTGCCTTGGCGCGGTAGCCGATGCCGACGCCGACCAGGTTCTGCGTGGCGTTGCAGACGCGGAAATCGGCGCGGGCAGGCGAAGCCGCGACCAGCGCGGTGAGCCCTAGCGTCAGGGTCAGGAGCGGCACGACAAAGGCGGTGCGCGCACGCGGCCTGCCGGCGGAACCCATCCCGAAACCCCTCAATAACGTCATCTGCATCTCTCAGCGCCCCTTTTCGGAAAAGTCCGGGCGCATGTCAACGCGCCGTTCTGTCCAATTCCAATCGATTTAGAAAGGCCCCCGACACGCGATCTGCCGCGCGTCACAGGATTTTCGCAGAAACCGTGGCCAAACAACGGCATTGCGCAACAGTCCTCTTCGTGGGAATGACGATACCACCCTCCCCGGAAGCCAGCGAACAGACCTTTCCAGCCAATGACCCGATCCACAGTTTTCGCGCCTTTCGATATCGTCGAAGGCGACCGCAAGCGAGGCATCGTGCTTGTCGCCGACCATGCCCGCCGCGACCTGCCGGAGGAGTATGGCAGTCTCGGCTTGCCGGCGGCGGAACTCGATCGCCATATCGCCTACGACATCGGTGTCGAGACGGTGACGCGCGAACTGGCCGCAGCGCTCGACGTGCCGGCGGTGATCGCCAATTTTTCGCGGCTGCTGATCGATCCCAATCGCGGCGAGGACGACCCGACGCTGATCCGCCAGCTCTATGACGGCACTGTCGTGCCGGGAAACTACCCTATGGCGCCGCAAGAACGCGAAAGGCGGCTCGACGGCTTCTACCGGCCTTATCAGGACGCGGTCGGCGCCATGATCGCGTCGGTGGCGCACGCCTCAGGCAAAGCGCCGCTCATCTTCTCCGTACACTCCTTCACCCCTGTCATGCAGGGCTTCATCCGCCCTTGGCATGTCGGCATATTGTGGGACCTCGACGACCGCGTGGCGCGGCCGCTGATCGACATGCTGGCGCAGGATAAAAACCTCGTCGTTGGCGACAATGAACCCTATGACGGCGCGTTGCGCGGCGACACCATGTTCAAGCACGCCATCGTCAACGGCTTTGCCCATGCGCTGATCGAGATCCGCCAGGACCTGATATCAGACCGCAAGGGGGCGCTGGCCTGGGCGGAACGGCTGGCGCCGATCGTTGACGCCATCGACCGCCGTCCCGATATACATCAGGTGAAGATGTTCGGCTCGCGCACCGGGCCGCTGTGAGGACCCAAGGCAATGACCGAACTCAGCGATGACCAGAAACGCGATTTCGAGGCCGCGGCCTTCCGCCGGCTGGTCGAGCATCTGCGCGAGCGCAGCGATGTGCAAAACATCGACCTGATGAACCTCGCCGGCTTCTGCCGCAACTGCCTGTCGAACTGGTACCGCGAAGCGGCCGAGGCTGAGGGCGTCGATCTCGGCAAGGACCAGTCGCGCGAAATCGTCTACGGCATGCCCTATGCGCAATGGCAGGCGCTGAACCAGACCGAGGCTTCGGACGCCAAGAAGGCGGAATTCGAGGCGAGGCGGCCGAGGGATCATTGAAGTAGCGCGCGGTTCACAGGATTGACGTCGGCGGGACAGCGCCCCCCTCTGTCCTGCCGGACATCTCCCCCACTTGGGGGGAGATTGGCCGTCACGCAGGCTCTAGCCAATCGCCAGCGGTGCAAGAATAAGCGAGGCGCCGAAGCCGCCAATCTCCCCACTTGTGGGGGAGATGTCCGGCAGGACAGAGGGGGGCGCGAAGGAACGCTGCCTAACGGTTTCCCCTTAGATGTGGCCCACAAGCTTTTCGCAGCCCAGCGCTTGACGAGAAATTGAATCGATCTAATTTGCCGCGCAAAGCCATTCTTTGACCGGATTCAGGCCATGAACGCGCAAGACACCATGCAGAGCGCCATTCGCGGGCGATGGGCCGTAGCAGCGATCTTCCTCGCCAACGGCTTCCTGACCGGCAGCTGGGCGCCGCAGATTCCGGTGTTCCTGACCCGGCTCGACATCTCGAAATTCACCCTCGGCCTGCTGATCCTTCTGTTCGGCGTCGGCGCGGTCGCGGCCATGAGCTGGTGCGGCCATCTGATCTCCAGGCATGGCTCGCGCACCGTGTTGCGCTGGTTCGGCCTGTGCGGCAGCCTCGGCCTGCTGATCGTGGCGCTGGCGCCCAACGTCCCGCTGGCGGCGATCGCCATGATCATCTTCGGCGGCTCGATCGGCGGCATGGATGTCGCGATGAACGCCAATGCGGTGGTGGTCGAGCGCCGGCTGTCCCGCGCCATCATGTCGTCCTCGCACGGCTTCTGGAGCCTCGGCGGTTTCGCCGGTGGCGGTCTGGGCGGTTACGCCATCCAGACTTACGGCCACCTCGCCCATGCGGCTGTAGTCACGATCATTGCTTTTGCCGTCATTGCCGTGGCGGTCGGCTACCTCATCGCCGAGGACAAGCCGCAGGCCGCCGAGCATCACAGATTAACGCTGCCGGCCAACCCGCTGGTCTATCTTGTCGGGCTGATGGCGCTGCTGACGATGATTTCCGAGGGCGCCGTGCTCGACTGGGCAGCGCTTTATCTCCGGCAGGAGCTCGGCGCCGACCTCGCCATCGCCGGCCTTGCCTACGCCGCCTTCTCCGGCGTCATGGCTGTCATGCGCTTTTTCGGTGACGGCGTGCGCAACCGCTTCGGCGCGGTGGCCACGCTGCGCGGCTCTGCCGTCGTCGCCGCCGCCGGCATGCTGGTCGCCGGCCTGTCGCCTTCGCCCTGGATCGCCATCGCGGCTTTTGCCCTCTGCGGCTTCGGCATCGCCAACATGGTGCCGATCATCTTCTCGGCCGGCGGCAATCAGGAAGGCATGTCGTCGGGCACCGGCATGAGCGTCGTCACCACCATGGGCTATTCCGGTATATTGGTGGCGCCGTCGGCGATCGGCTTCGTTGCCGAGCGTTCGAGCTTCGGCCCGATTTTCGTCGCCATGTCGGCGCTGCTGATCGTCGTGCTGTCGATGGCCGGGCTCGCTCACCGCGCCGAATTCGCGGCCGCCCCCGCCGAATAGCGCTTCAGCTCCTCATAGAGGAAATCCGCGACGCGGCGGATGCGCACGCTGGTGCGCACGTCGCGATGCATGGCCAGCCACACCGGCAGGCTGGGCAATGGCAGGCCGGGCAGCAGTTTCTCCAGCGACGGGTCGCTGTCCGTCAGCGGCTCCTGGCCAAGACCGACGCCGTTTCCCGCCCGCAGCGCTTCCCACAAAACGATCTGGTTGTCGGTCCTGAAGCGGAAGCTGCTGCGGGTGACGGGGATGCCGGCCTGGGTAAAGCCCCGGATCATCTCGTCGCTGCGGTCGAAGCCGATCAGCGGATGGTCGAGAAGATCGGCGGGCTTGAGCGGGCGGCCGTGCCTACCGAGATAGGATTTCGCCGCGCAGCAGCAGAGCTTGATATCGCAGACCTTGCGCGCCGTCAGCTCGTTCTGCGCCGGCTTGACCATGCGGATGGCGATATCGGCATCCCTTCGCAGCAGGTTCTCGACCTGGTTCGAGGCGACGATCTCGACCTCGATGCCGGGCTCCTCGATGCCGAGCCGCGCCGTCATCTTCGGCAGCACATAGGCCGCCACCACCTCGCTGGCGGCAATGCGCACCGTGCCTTCGATCGCCTCGACCGAGCCCAATGCCAACAGTGCGAACGCGCTCGCCTGCTCGCTCACCGCTCTGCCGCGTTCGAACAGCGTGGCGCCTGCTTCCGTCAGCGCATAGCCGCGCCGCCCGCGCCGGAACAAGGTGACGCCCAACGCCTGTTCGAGCTCACCGATGTGACGCCCGAGCGTCGGTTGGCTGGCCGACAGTTTGCGCGCCGCGGCCGACAGGCTGCCGGTCTCCGCCACGGTGACGAAACTCTTGATCAGGTTCCAATCGATATCTTCCATTCATTTATGAATAACAAAGCTGCATCCATAGTCAATTTTCATTCGCGTATGAACGCATCATATTCGCCGTGCACACACAGACACGGAGAAGAAAATGAACAAGATCGCAATTCTGGGCGCCAATGGCCGGCTCGGCCGCGTGGTTGGCAAGGCCTTCATCGACGCCGGTTTCGACGTCCGCGCCGTCACCCGCAGCGGCAAGGTCCCAGCCGAACTCAAGGGCGCCACCGCCGTCGCCGGCAATGCGCTCGACCGCGAGGCGCTGATCCGCGCCACGCAAGGCGTCGACATCATCTTCAACGGCCTCAACCCGATCTACACCGACTGGGGCAAGTGTCTGCCGATGGCGGCGAACGTCATGGCCGCCTGCCATGCCAATGGCGCGCTGCATCTCTTCCCCGGCACTGTCTACAATTACGGCTCGCCGATGCCTCAACTCGTCACCGAAGACACGCCGTTCCGCCCGACGACCGAGAAGGGCCGCATCCGCTGCGCCATGGAAGCGCTGTTTCGCCGCGAGGCCGATGCCGGCCGCGTCCGCACCATCATCCTGCGCGCCGGCGATTTCTTCGGCGGCACCGGCAGCGGATCATGGTTCGACCTCGTCGTCACCGCCAAGATGAGCAAGGGCGTCTACACCGCGCCCGGCCCTGCCAACCTCGTGCATGAATGGGCCTATTTGCCGGACTTCGCCATCGGCTTCGTCGGCCTGGCGCGTAATCAGGGCAAGCTCGGCTTCTTTGAGGCGCTCAACTTCCCCGGCCACGCCGTCACCGACATGGACATAAAGGCCGCGGCCGAGAAAGCGTTGGGACATCCGCTGAAGCTGACCTTCATGCCGTGGTGGGTGCTGCGCGCCGGCAGCCCGTTCGTGGCGATGTGGCGCGAGATCGTCTCGATGTCCTATCTGCGCTTCGAACCGCACCGGCTCGTGTCCGACCGGCTGGCAAGCATCATCGGCGAAGTCCCGCACACGCCGCTGGACGAGGCCGTGGCCGAGGCATTGAAGGACATCGGCATCAGCCTCGACAATGCAAAAGACGCCGCTTAAATGCATGTCGCCCAGAAGTGTGCGCGGTTCTGGGACAACGACATGCATCAAAACAAAGACTTTAGACAAAAATCTCTCTCGCGGTGCTGGCCCAATCGCTGGAAATCAGCAACCGGATGGTCATTATGAGGAGACTGTTTATAACGGTCGGCGAGATCACCATCACCAAGGGGAGACGATGCGTTACATACGTCCGCTTTCAATCGAAGACGCCGTTGGCCTGCTGGCCGACGCTTCCGGCACATCAGCCATTCTCGCTGGAGGCAGTGACCTCCTCGTTCGGATGAAGGGCGGGTTTGTCGATCCCGACCTGATCGTCGACATCAAGGCGATCGAGGGCTTGAGCGAGATCAGGGAGACGGCCGACGGCTTCAGCATCGGCGCCACCGTCCCCTGCGCCGTCCTGGGCGAGAGCTCGGTTCTGAAGAAGGCCTGGCCCGGTGTCGTCGAAGCGTCGAAGCTGATCGGCTCGAAACAGGTCCAGGGCCGCTGCACCATCGTTGGCAATCTGTGCAACGCATCGCCGGCCGCCGACAGCGTCCCGGCCTTGGTGGCCGCCGCCGCCAAGGCCGTGGTTGCCGGCCCCTCGGGCAAGCGCACCATTCCTGTCGAGGCCGTGCCGATCGGGCCCGGCAAGACCTCGCTCACCAAGGGTGAGATCGTCGAGGCGATCCTGCTCGGCAAGCGGGAGCCGCGTTCGGGCGACGCCTATCTCAGGTTCATTCCGCGCACCGAGATGGACATCGCCGTGGTCAGCGCCGGCGTGAAGCTGTCGCTCGACGAGCATGGCGTCATCACGGCCGCGCGCGTCGCGCTGGGCGCCGCGGCCCCGACCGTGCTTCTGGTGGAAGAAGCAGCCGAGGCTCTCATCGGCAGGAAGCTGGACGAGGCGGCACTTGAGCGGCTCGCCAAGATCTGCGCTGGGGCCTGCCGCCCCATCGACGACAAGCGCGGCACCATCGAGTTCAGACGAAAAGTTGCGGGCGTGCTGGCCGGACGGGCCGCGACGACCGCCTACGCACGCGCAGGAGGCAAATGATGGCCGGTGTAGCAGTTTCAACGACAATCAACGGCGATCACGTCGAATACCTTTGCCAGCCCGACGAGACGTTGCTCGACGTCCTGCGCGATCGGCTCGGGCTGACCGGCGCCAAGGAAGGCTGCGGCACCGGCGACTGCGGCGCCTGCTCGATCATTCTCGACAATCGGCTGGTCTGCTCCTGCCTTGTGCTTGGCGCTGAAGCCGAAGGCCGGCATATCGAAACCGTCGAGGGCATGGCGCATGGCGATCAGTTGCATCCGCTGCAGCAGAAATTCCTCGAGCATGCAGCCTTGCAATGCGGCATCTGCACGCCGGGCTTCCTGATCGCGGCGAAGGACCTTTTGGCCAAGAACCCCGATCCGACCGAGGAAGAAATCCGCTTCGGCCTCGCCGGAAACCTCTGCCGCTGCACCGGCTACGACAAGATCGTGCGCGCGGTCCAGGATGCGGCCAATGTGATGAAGGGAGCGCACGCATGAACTTCGATCCACGCTTTTCGGGCCGCAAATTCTCCTCCGTCGGCACGCGGCCTATCCGTCCCGACGGCGTCGACAAGGTGACGGGACGCGCCCGTTACGGCGCCGACTTCAACATGGCGGGACAGCTGGTCGGGCGTGTCCTGCGCAGCCCGCATGCGCATGCCAGGATCCTCAAGATCGACACTTCGAAAGCGGAAAAGCTGGCCGGCGTGAAAGCGGTGATCACCGCCGCCGACCTGCCCGACCTCACCGATGGCGACGCCGCCATGTATGACGTCCTCGACAATTGCATGGCGCGCGGCAAGGCGCTCTATGACGGCCACGCCGTGGCCGCGGTCGCCGCCGTCGATGCCCGCACGGCCAGGCAGGCGCTGAAGCTCATCGAGGTCGAATACGAGCTGTTGCCGCATGTGACCGATGTCGACGAGGCGATGAAGCACACCGCCCCCTTGATCAACGACACGATCTTCACCGAGGGTCTCGAGGAAAAGCCGGCAAAGCCGTCCAACGTCACCAAGCGCAGCCAGTTTGGCCATGGCGATGTCCATCAGGGCTTTGGCCACGCCGATGTCATTGTCGAGCGCTCCTTCAAGACCGAGCAGACGCATCAGGGCTATATCGAGCCGCATGCCTGCGTGGCGAGCGTCTCGTCGGACGGCACCGCCGACCTCTGGGTCTGCACGCAGGGCCATTTCGTCTACCGCCAGCATTGCGCGCAACTGCTCGGGCTGGAAGCCTCGAAGCTGCGCGTCACCTCGTCGGAAATCGGCGGCGGCTTCGGCGGCAAGACCCATGTCTGGGCCGAGCCGGTGGCACTCGCTCTGTCGCGCAAGGCAGGAAGGCCGGTGAAGCTGGTGATGACTCGCGACGAGGTGTTCCGCGCCTCCGGCCCGACCAGCGCGACCTCGATTGACGTCAAGATCGGCGCCCGCAAGGACGGCACCATCACCGCCGCCGAAGCGACGCTGCGCTACACCAGCGGTCCCTATGCCGGCACCTGGGCCGAGATCGGCGCCATGACGGCCTTCGCCTGCTACAAGCTCGACAACGTCCAGACGGTCGGCTTCGAAGTGCTGGTCAACCGGCCGAAGACCGCGGCCTATCGCGCACCCTCCGCACCGATGGCGGCGTTCGCGGTGGAAAGCGCTGTGGATGAGCTGGCCAAGGAACTCGGCATGGACCCGGTCGAGTTCCGCATCAAGAACGCGGCGCAGGAAGGCACCCGCTCTTCCTATGGCCCCGTCTACGGCCCGATCGGCATCGGCCCGACGCTGGAGGCGGCCAAGCACCATCCGCACATGAAGGCGCCGCTGGGCAAGAACCAGGGCCGCGGCATGGCTTGCGGCTTCTGGTTCAACTTCGGTGGCCAGACCTGCGTGGACCTGAACATCGGCATGGACGGCTCGGTGTCGCTGGCTGTCGGCACGGTGGACGTCGGCGGTTCGCGCGCGTCGCTGTCGCTGGTGGCGGCGGAGGAGCTCGGCATCGACTATGCCCAGCTCAAGGCGGTGGTCGCCGACACATCCTCGCTCGGCTACAACGACATGACCGACGGCAGCCGCGGCACCTTCTCGTCGTCGATGGCGACCATCTCGGCCGCCCGCAACGCCATCAAGATCCTGCGTGAGCGCGCCGCCCAGACGTGGGACATCCCCGTCGACGACGTGGTCTGGGAAAACGGCCACGCCATCGCCAAGGGCGAGAAGTACGGCAATCTTGCAGCCCTGTCGCTGAAGGAGATCGCCGCGGCTTCCGGCAAGACCGGCGGCCCGATCGCCGGCCATAGCGAGCTCGTCGCCGACGGCGCCGGCGTCTCCTTCGCCACCCATATATGCGACATCGAGGTCGACCCCGATACCGGCTCGACCAGGGTGATCCGCTACACGGTGATCCAGGATGCCGGCAAGGCGGTGCACCCCACCTATGTCGAGGGCCAGTACCAGGGCGGCGCCGCGCAAGGCATCGGCTGGGCGCTCAACGAGGAGTACATCTACGGAAAGGATGGGCGTCTCCAGAACGCCGGCTTCCTCGACTACCGCATCCCGGTCTGCTCGGACCTGCCGATGATCGACACGCAGATCCTCGAGATACCCAATCCCAACCACCCCTATGGCGTGCGCGGCGTCGGCGAAACCTCGATCGTGCCGCCGCTGGCGGCGATCGCCAATGCCGTCTCCAACGCAGCCGGCGTGCGCATGACCCACATCCCGATGTCGCCGCCACGGGTTCTCGCCGCGATTGAGGCGGAACGGGGAGGCTGATGTCGAAAGCCAGGGATGAGGTGTGATGAGATTCAGGTCAGGCCGAGCCGAAAGTGGCGGATTCCGAGAACCGGAGCGGAGCGTACTTTTCGTACGTGAGCACCGGAAGCCCAGGAAGCCGTCATTTGCAGGCCGGTCTCACCTGAATATCAGCACACCGTAGCGCTGATGGTCGAAGTCACACTTTGGGGCGCACTCGGCCAGCTCGCCGGCGGCCAGAGCAAGGTCGAGGTCGAGGCCAAGGACATAAGGGAACTGTTCAGGAAACTGGCTGAACAGTATCCCGGCATCGAGCCCTGGATCGAGAAGGGCATCGCGGTGGCGATCGACGGCACGATCTATCGCGATACGTGGTCGAAGGAACTGCCACCAGGGGCGGAGATTTTCCTGCTGCCAAGACTGGCTGGGGGGTGAAGTGGGGTGTCGCCCTACGTCCCAGAGAGCGGACCGGCATCCTCGGTCTGCGAACTTCAAGTGCAATGTCGGTCCTCGCCTAGATGCCAGTTTTGCTGACCGCGTCTTATCGGCGGCGGGTTGGCCAACAATCCAGAGAACCTGATCCGCTGGATTACGGCAAGGGACATCAGTCCGCACACGGCTCTGAAGTGACTCGAGCGGGTCACCGTTTGACGGACAACACCGGCCCCTTTCTGGAGAGGCCGGCTATCGTTGATCCAGGATCATCAAGCTAGGTTTGGCGCTGAGACGTATCGGAAATTCGTTCGCGCACGGCATGCTCGGTCTTGTCTGCTGTGGACTTCACGATCTCGCCGAGCTGATCGGCTATCGTGTCTGCTTCCATATCTTGCCGGCCAGCTTCCTGCTTGATGGTCTCATAGGCGTCGGCGGCGACCTGCTTGGCCTCATCGAGGCCCCTATTGAGCAAAGTTTCGGCGGAATCGCGAAGCTTGTCGCCATAGGCGCCTAGTTGCTCGTCCTCCGTTGCGGTATGGGGCAGCATTGCACCTATAGCGGCGCCGATGGCGAGACCGACGGCCGCTACGGCCAAGGGTTGATCCTCCAACAGATCTTGCGCGGAGCGGCTGGCTTTCGCCGCCATGTCCCCAGTCGTCGAGCTTGCATTGGCAGCGCTTCCCGTCAGGCCCGCCGCAGCGGCTCTTGCGGCGCTCGATATGGTGTCGCCGACGCTGGTAGCGCTCGAGGAGAGCGATTCCGCGGCGTCGGAGAGCGTGCCGCCCAAGCCGCCGCGCTCCCCTGCTGCATCATGTCGTCCCGGCGCTGAAGGCAATGGATAGCCAGCCGAACGTTGGGCGGCGTTTGAGGTACCGCTGCCGAACATCAGCCAGGCCAGACCTGCGCCCACCATGGTGACCGGCAAAGGATTGTCTCGGACCTGCGTTCTGAGATTACTGAGCATGGCCGCGCTCTCCCCTCCCGAGAACAACCCGGTGAACTCATCCAGCAATTGTCCCGGCGTCATCTTGCCTCGAATGGATTCGGCGGTCTCCATCACCCGAGCGCGAGCCGCCTCGGCCTCGCGTTCAAGTTCGGCTGCGGATTTCTCGTTCATCTCACCTGCTCCTTAATCGCGCTCGCGTCGCGCTTGAGCTGTCCCTGGGTCCGGTCGGGGGTAAGTTCCGAAGGCGCCATGCTGGCCGTCCCCGTCCGCAGCAGGATGACGCCGAGGACCGCCACGACCACACCGACCAGCAGGGAAGACCATCCCGCGCCAAGCCCTGCTCGCGTCAGTGCGATAATGAGCGCCTGCAGCAACACCAAGAGCGCGGCGAGCAGGCAAATCGCGCCGCCCAGCACTTCCGCGGCACCTGCTCCGGCTTTGGTAAGCTTTTCAGAGAGCTCGGCCCGAAACAGCCTCGCCTCGGTTTGCACCAGAGTGGTGACATTCTGGGCCAAATCGGTGACTAGCCCGGCAAGGCTGGGATTGTCCTGGTTGTTCATCTGTCCTGCTCCGCGATCTGCGTGGCCCCATCATCGCCGACCACGCCAAAATCTTGTGGACGATCAGCGGGCCAACCCTGTGGCTGATCGGTGTGTGATTTGAGGCCTCCCGGAGCGGCCTCAGAATCGGGCCTTGCCGGCGGAGAAGCCTTGATGAACCGCCCGAGAGCCAATCCGGCCAACACCGATCCCGCAAGCAGGACACCGGGATTTTGCCGGCCGAAGGACTGCACGTCATCAAGGACTTGGCTAAAGGGCTTCTGTTTCAAGGACGA